>QHBY01000111.1 GCA_003244245.1 Pseudonocardiales bacterium | reverse complement strand
GCTCGTGAATAACCCTCAATGCATGACCGCCCGGCCACGTGCAGCTGCAAGTGCATATGGCTCACTCAACCACTGGCACGTTCAGCTGCAAGTGCATATGACTTTGGAGCACTTACCCCGCTTCGGCTCCCGACGGCCAGCCGGTCCCAGAGAGCGGCACGCCGGGCAGGAATTGACGACCGTGGAGAACATGGCCGCAGTGTAATCCGCCGGGCGCCAGGGGGTCGACCGGTGTTGCGAGGCGGCACCCGACCGACTCCCTAATTTACGGTTACAATCAAAAGCATCGGCAGGGGACAGTGTCTCTGCATGGTTATTCGTAAGCCTTCTTATAAATCTTATCAGAATTGTAGGGCGGATTCCCGTTTCGGTCCACGGCGCAACGGTCTCAACCGAATAACCCGCGTTGCGGGCACAGCGGGGTCGTCTGGGCGTTCCCGAGCCCGCTGAGCTGAGCTCACCAATTGCGGCGCACTTGCGGTGTTATCGGCTTGGTCAGCCCGGGGGATGGGTGGTCACTGTGGTCGGGGCGGCGAGGTCGTCAGGTCGGCGGTGTCGGGGTCCTGGGTGATGACCGCTCGTGCTATCTGTGAGAGCGGTCGGTTGTGGTTGCGGGCGTAGGTGCGCATCAGTGTGAATGCCTCGGTGAGGCTGATGTGTCGGCGTTCGGCGAGGATGCCTTTGGCTTGTTCGAGCAGGATGCGGCTGTTGAGCGCGGTCTGTAGTTGCTCGGTGACGATCTCGCTGTGGTGGAGGGCGCGGGTCTGCAGGATGCTGATGGTGGCCACGTGGGCGAAGGACTGCGCTATCGCGGTGGCTTGGGCGGGGATGGCGGTGGGCGTGCTGCGGAACAGGTTCAGTGCCCCGAGGATTTGATCGCGGAGCCGCATCGGCACTGCCTGGACCGCGGTGAAGCCCTGTTCGCGGGCGGCGGTGGCGAACCGTGGCCACCGTTGCGGTGCCGCGCCCAGATCAGCGCATGCCACGCTCTGGCCGCTGTGGTAGCAGTCCAGGCAGGGCCCTTCCTCGTTTTGCAGCTGGAACAGCTCCAGCAGGCGGGCCTGGTCGGTCGACGCCGCCACCAGGTTCAGGGTGCCCCACTGGTCGACCAGCAGGATTCCCGCCGCGTCAACATCGGGTAGCTGCACACAGCGCTCGGTGAGGGTATGCAAGAAGTCGATGCCATCGAACCCCAGCACGAGTGTGTCGGCCAGTTCGACGAAGGTCTCGGTGATTCGTTGATCAAATATCTACTTCTGCTCCGTTTCTGGTCTTTCAGCCGTCGGAGCCCGCTGCACCTGCGTTGTCGGTATCTGGTTCAAACCGTAGCCTGCGCTCGACGACGTCGCTGGCCACCTGCGACAGGCGGCGGTCGGTGAGGTAGGAGTGGGCACGCAACCGCAGGAACGCCACGGTGAGGTCGCTGTCCAGCTGCACCGAGACCATCCCGGTAGCCTGGTGGACCTCGGCCCAGCGGTACTCGAACTCGCTGCTGGGCAGCTCAATCCCCTCGACGGTGCCCGGTTCCGACAGGTGATCGAGTACTCGGGGCAGGGCCGCCTCGGCGAACAGCAACGCCTCGGTCAGCTCGGCCGCCGACAGCGTGCCCTCCCGGCTGCGGTGGATCTCCAAGGCACCTACCGCGATTGCCCCCATCACCAGCGGGAACGCGAATACCGCCGACGCCCCGGCCGCGACCGCCGCCGGGGCGAACGCCGGCCACCGCCGCACGCTGGGATCACTGCTCAAAGCGGGTACCAGCACCGGATGGTCTTCGCCCAACGCCTCGGTACCCGGCCCCTCCCCGAGCGTCACCTGCAGCTCCGCGACCAGCTCACTGACGGCACTGGTGACATACAACGGCTCACACAAACCCAGCTCACCAACCACATACAGGCCCACCCCGCTGGCGTTGACCGCAGCCGCGCACGCCACACACACATGCCGGACCGCGACTGGCGCACCCTCAGCGCTGGCGAGCTCGTTGATCGCCGCCAACACCCTGACCGCCCGGTCCACCCGCTGCCACCGCTTTCTCACCAAGGGGCCTCGCCTACCCCCCGACGCTAGCCCCACTCGTGCCCGGCGATGAGACTCCGAGGGTGCGATCGTTGTTGAGTGTCGGGGCTCAGGCCGCCGGGACGGGCGGTAGCTGCGGGCGCCACACCCGCTCGCAGGGCGAACCGCAGCCCGGCGCGCAGGGCTGTGGTAGTGGCGCAGCGCTGGTCCAGCAACAACCGGCCTCGGTGGCGGTGAACAGGGCGATCCGCTCGGACAACGCGCGGGCGTCGGCGTTGTTGCGCCGTTTGTCCGCCTCCCGCTTCAGCGGCCGCATCCGGTCCTTGGTCCGCGCCGTCCTCACCGTCTCGGTGACCGCCACGGCCTGGGCCCCCACAGCGGCTGCGTGGTCGATATCGTCGTCGCGGTCGCGGCTATGGGTGTTGCGCCCGGTGGGCGCGGTGCCCTTGCCGGGGTTGTGGCACTCCCCAGGGGAGAGCGCTGGGGCGTGCAGCGCCGAGTCGAGGAGGCTTGGTGTGGCCGGTGACCCTTCGGTCGGTCGGGGGCGCGGACGCTCGTTGGATCACCGGCCACGTGGCGGCTGCTCAACCCGTCGTGGGTTGGGGGGGAAACCCACGAAATTCGGCGAGGCCACCAGCTCTATGGAATTGATTCAGATGTCAGCCCGATACGTCTGCTCCCACAGGGAGGGATATATCGCACCGCGCCGGGGGCACGGTCTCGGCGCAAACGAGGTGTTCGTGCGCGGCCCGCCATACGCCACACGGTGCGCTACGAGGGCGCCAGCGGTTTGAGCACTCAGGACAGCGGCCCCGAGGATCCGGGGCGTGGGCGGCGAGCAGAGCACGCCATCCAAAGGTCAGGCGGGGCAGCTCACTACGCGCCACCGACAGCAGTGACCCGTTGTCGGCGTTGCTCGCCAGCCCGTCAAGCATGTCGAGCCGGTCCCACACCCCCTGCCGCAGGATCTGACCCAAAACACGTTCCACCTCGCCACCTTCCCACCGTCCCCGGCCGTGTATCGGGGTATTCCCGCCACACACGGTCCGATCGTGCAACCTCGATCCACAGAGTGGGGCAACGACACCGTTCATGGCACCTGCGCTGCGCCGATCGGTCGTGCTAGGACAGATCAACGGCACAAGCTGATAGGTGGCGCCGAAATAGTGGTGGTGTGCTGCGCTGGTACCCGGCGGTGGCCCGCTCGGCGCTGTCGAATCGGTCGAGGACGGGACCCGGTGCGGCTTTTCGCAGATAGGAACCCGATTTCCGCGATAACCTGACCGGCGACCTCGCCGGACACCCGGGGGCGCCCCGAAGGCGAGGACCGGGTCAGGGTGTGGGGGGTGGGACAGGTCAGCTGATCAACAGGACCTCGGTGCCGGCGGCGGTGGGCTGCTCGCCCCGACAGATGACGACGGTGTCCATGAAGCTTCGCATCAGCGGGATCCCTCGTCGGCGGTCCTCGTGTGCCAGGGGGGTGGGTCGCCACCGACCGTGGTCGCGCACGTTGACCAGAGCGCGGCGCTGGGTTCGCAGCGGTGGCCCAGGCCCGGCGACGGTGAGCTACTGGGTGAAGAGGGCCAGGCCCTCAGGGCAGGGGGTCGGCACGGGGCTCCAGCGCATCCTCGACGCTGCGGTACAGCTGCAGGACCTGATCCAGCCCGGTGGCTTCCAGCGGCCGGATCACCGGGCGGGTGTGATCGACGACGACCCGCAACGGCTCCCGGCGCCCTTCGTCGGCGACCGCGGCATCGACCAAAGCGGCCAGACCCGCGGAGCCCAGGAAGCTCACCTCGGACAGGTCGACCACCACCGGGTGGCTTCCGGCTCGCTCCAGCGCGTCGCTCACCGCGGCGAGCAATCGCGGGGCGGTGAGCAGGTCGACCTCACCCACCACCGTGACTACGGTCGCCTCTCCGGCCTGCCGGTGCGAGATCAACAAGATCTGCTCGGCAGCGGGAACGTGCCCGGACCGGTCGCTCATGGTCGAGACCGTACCGCCCGACCCCCGATGCGCCGGACTGATGCAGCGCCAAATCCGGTCCGGAGTCGCCCTGCCCCTCGACAGTCCCTGCTGGGAAGCGGGAACGGCGACCCGGCGGCGCCGTTTCGGAAGGACCCCAACCCCGGGACGCTGCTGTCACCCCCTGAGCGGTGTTGGTACGGGAGGCGGATCTATATGGTTCCCGAGGTAGCCCCGGACCCCGGCGACGCCTATGCCGTCTGCCCGGAGGTGTTTAAGTGTCGCTGCTGCAAGAGCACACCACCCGATCAGGAGATATCCCCCATCGGGCAGCCACCATCGCCGATGTCAACGATCCGGCTAGCTGGCGTTCCTTTTCCTGTACCACCGAGTCAGTGCTCTGCGCTGCGGACGAGATCATCGTGCTGCGGGTGGAAGGCGACGTCGACCTGTGCACCCTCCCGATCCTGCAGGCCGCGCTCGGCGAGGGCCTCGACCGCTACCCCGCCCATCTCATCGTCGATCTGGCCCGGATGACCTTCTGCTCAGCCGGGGGCTTCGACCTGCTCACTCAGACCCGCCACATCACCGCCGAAAAAGCGACCAGCTACGCCGTCAGCGGCGTTCCACCCCAGATCGATCGCATCTGGACCCTCGTCTGGGATGGTGACCTCCCGATTCGCCACCGCAGCACCGCAGCAGCCATGGCCGCCGTCCAGGCTGCCGAGTAAGACTGAACACAACTATAGATCTATCGCCGATAGGAGATCCGCGTCTGGCGCCGAGCTGATCACCAGGCACTCGAACAGGTGCACTCCCACAGTTTGGAACGGTCTCCCCAACAACGCCCTACGATCGTGCCGGATTCCGTGCCCCGCTCGGGTGGCCACCACGATCTAGCGGGCGGCGAGATTGTGCACCTGCTCCCCCGCGCGGTTAGGTCGTGGATCAGGTCAGCGTGTCGCGCGTGGTGCGGCCGCGGCCAATCGACGTCCGGGCGGGGGCAGATGTTTCGGGCTGTTCACCGTTGAAGCGGTTCAGGGTTCCGTTCGCCGCTACGCCCGGGTGTTGGCGTTGAGTGCCCCAGACCCCGGTGCTGCGCGAGGCAGATGAGCGATGCGGCTCAGCCGGGGAGCCGGACCTGCAGCCGGCGGGACCTTGAGCTGATCGATGCGTACTGGCGGGCGGCGGCGAACTACTTGTCGGTCGGGCAGATCTGGGACGCGACCACATTGCCCGGCGACGACCACCTCGCCCCGGACGGCCGGGGTGATGGAGGTGCTGTCGGAGCACCTGTGCCAGGGCTGGCTGGAGGGCTACCTGCTTACGGGGCGCCACGGCCTGTTCAACTGCTACGAGGCGTTCATCCACATCATCGACTCGGTGTTCAACCAGCACGCCAAGTGGCTCAAGACCACCAACCACATTCCGTGGCGGGCGCCGATCGCATCGCTGAACTACCTGCTGTCCTCGCACGTCTGGCGCCAGGACCACAACGGCCTGTCCCACCAGGACCCGGGCTTCATCGACCATGTGGTCAACAAGAAGGCCGAAGTCGTCCGGGTGTACCTGCCACCGGACACCAACACCCTGCTCTCGGTAGCCGATCACTGCCTGCGCAGCAGGCACTATGTCAACATCATCGTCGCCGGCAAACAGCCCGCACTGACCTATCTGAGCATGGACGAGGCGATCGCGCACTGCACCCGCGGGCTGGGGATCTGGCCGTGGGCTAGCACCCCAGACGATGGACCAGACGATGGACCGGGCGGCGAACCGGACGTGGTGCTCGCCTGCGCGGGGGACACTCCCACGCTGGAGACCGTGGCCGCCGCCGATCTGCTGGCCACCCACCTGCCCGAACTGAAGGTCCGGGTCGTCAACGTCGTCGATCTGATGCGGCTGGAGCCTGACACCGAGCACCCGCACGGGCTGTCCGACCGTGACTTCGACGCGCTGTTCACCACCGACAAGCCGGTGATCTTCGCCTACCACGGCTACCCGTCGCTGATCCACCGGTTGACCTACCGGCGAAACAACCACCGGAACATGCACGTGCGCGGGTACAAGGAGGAGGGGACGACGACCACCCCGTTCGACATGGTGATGCTCAGCGACCTCGACCGCTTCCACCTCGTCATGGACGTCATCGACCGCGTCGGGTTCCTGGGTAGCAGCGCCGCGGTACTGCGCCAGCAGATGTCCGACGCCCGCCTCGCCGCGCGCGCCTACACCCGAGAGCACGGCGAGGACGACCCGGCGATCGTCGCTCGCCCCGCTGCACCAGCCGAAATCTCTCGCCGCGCTCGACGCCGTCACCGCGCAGCTGCCCGACGTTGCTGCGGTGGGCAGCTTCGACACGGCGCTTCACACCACCATCCCCCCGGCCGCGGCGACCTACGCGGTGCCGCGCCAGTGGCGGGAGCGCTACGCGATCCGCCGCTACGGCTTCCACGGGCTGTCGCACGCCTACTGCTCCCACCGCGCCGCGCAACTGCTCGACCAGCCGCTGCAGGGGGCTGCGGATCGTGACCTGCCACCTGGGTGCGGGCGCCTCACTCGCCGCCGTGGTTGGTGGTCGCAGCGTCGACACGACCATGGGCTTCACCCCGCTGGAAGGCCTGGTCATGGCCGCCCGCTCGGGCACCGTCGATCTCGGCCTGGTGCTCTGGCTCGAAGAGCACGAACATCTCTCCCCGCACGAGGTCGCCACCGCATTGGAACAGGGTGAGTGTGGTCATCTGTTCT
>QHBY01000110.1 GCA_003244245.1 Pseudonocardiales bacterium | reverse complement strand
TCCACTGGCTGAATCTGCCGGCTACTCAACACCGAGCACGATTTAGGGCGGACCCGAACCGAAATGGGTACGCCGGTGTCGATGATGGGGTGAGTCACATGACGAGTCAGCCCGGTAACACCGATGATGGCGTGGGCGTTGCGGGAACCCACAACGTGCCATGACTGCCACTCTGGTCCTTGAGGCACACTTCCGAGGTCGCACCCTGGTGGCACGGCCGGTGGGGGAGCTGATCCCGGCGACCTACGAGCGGTTGCGGGATGGCCTACTGAAATACGCGACCGAGGAACCCGCGGCGATCGTGGTGGACCTGGCCGGCATGCGGGCGGCCATCGCGTCGCTGCTGACGGTGTTTCCCACCGTCCGCGACCGCATCAGCGACTGGCCCGGTGTGCCGCTCGTGCTGGCCGCGGCGCGACCACCGTTACGCACCTTGCTCGATTTCAGCGCAGCGCCGCGGTTCGTTCCGACCTACCGCAGCGTCAGCGAGGCCTTGGAGGGCCTTAACGCTGCACCCCCCCGTCGCCGGTACCAGCTGGAGCTGCCCTGCGAGCTGGGCAGCGGGCGGCTGGCCAGGCAGGTGGTCGAGCAGCGGTGCCGCGAGTGGGGGATCCCCGCAATGGTCCCCGCCGCCGAGGTCGTCGCCTCGGAGCTGACCGACAACATGGTGTCCCACGCGCGTTCGGAGGGCTGGCTGCGTCTGGAGCTGGGCAGCAACACGCTCACCATCGCGGTGGCCGACGCGGACCCGAGCCCACCCCGGCTGCGCGTGCCTGGCCTGCGCGTCGCCGGCGGCCGAGGTCTGGTACTTGTCGACAAGCTCAGCCGGAGATGGGGAACCGCATCCCGGTCTCCCGTCGGCAAGGTGGTCTGGGCGGTCCTCACCGTCTCCTCCCGGATCCGCGCCCACCCCAGCGGCGCGGACCCGGCCTCCGCGCCGTCAGGGGTTCGGTGCAGGTGAGCTTCGCCCGGGATCGCGCCCGGCCAAGGGGGTGATCTACGCACCGGGTGTCTTACCGGGTCGCCACGGCGGGTCGACGTAGGCTACGGCCGCGGGCGGCGCCATGTGCGCAGCCGGCCGGAGGGGATCCCCTGCAGCAGGAAGACTTCGATGCTCGCCTACGCGTTACGCCGGGTGCTCGTCTCGGTGCCGATTCTGGTCATCGCGACGTTCGTGGTCTTCGTCATGGTGTCGCTGTCCGGCGACCCGCTGTCCGAGCTCAAGACCCGCAACCCGCCGCCACCGCCGCGCACCCTGCAACTTGAAGCCCATCGGCTGCATCTTGACGAGCCGTTGCTGGCGCGTTACTGGCACTGGATCACCGGGGTGTTCCGCGGTGACTTCGGGCCGTCGGTGCAGTCCACCCAGGTGATCGGCCCCGAGCTGGCCCACCGTTTTCTGGTCACTTTCCGGCTGATCGGGGTGGCGATGCTGCTGGCGCTGGTACTCGCCGTGGCCGTCGGGGTGGTCAGTGCCGTCAAGCAGTATTCCGTGACCGACTACACGTTCACCTTCTTCGGGTTCCTGTTTCTGGCCATGCCCTCGTTCTGGTTCGCGATCCTGCTCAAGGAAGCCGGCATCAGCTTCAATGACGGCGTCGGTAACCAGGTTCTGTTCACTATCGGTGACAGCTCGGTGTACGTCGAGGGTGGCACCTGGGCGTCGATCACCGACATCCTGGGTCATATGATCTTGCCCACTATCTCGCTCGCGCTGCTGTCATTCGCCGCCTGGAGCCGGTTTCAACGGGCGTCGATGCTCGAAGTGCTCAACACCGACTACGTCCGGTTGGCCCGGGCCAAGGGCTTGCGGCAGGGTACGGTGATGACTCGTCACGCCCTGCGCACCGCGCTGATCCCGCTGGTCACGGTCACCGCGCTGGATCTCGGTGCGATCATCTCCGGGGCCATCGTCACCGAGAACGTCTACCAGTGGCGCGGGGCGGGCAGTTTCCTGCTCGAATCGATCCGCCACGACGACGCCTATGCTGTTGCGGGATGGCTGCTGATCGCAGCGACCTTCATCATCTTGTTCAACCTGGCCGCTGACCTGCTCTACGCCGTGCTCGACCCGAGGATCCGATATGCCTGACCCGGAGTTCAGCGTCGCGCAGCGCAGCCAGGCGCAGCTGGTTGCCCGCCGCTTCCGGCAACACCGGCTGGCCGTGGTGAGCTTGGCCGTGCTGCTGGCGCTGGTGTTGCTGGCCTTCATCGGTGGCTGGTTGTGGAAGTACTCCGTGGCCGACCTCACCTCCGACGAGTCGGTGCCCCCGTCGTGGGACCACCCGTTCGGCACCGACGCCGCCGGGCACGACACCTTCGCCCAGGTGCTGCGCGGTACCAAGATCTCGATCGGGATCGCGGTAGTGGGCGCGCTGGTCGCCACCGCCGTCGGAACCGTCTGGGGTGCCACCGCGGGCTACTACGGGGGTCGGCTCGACAGCGTGATGATGCGGATCGCCGACCTGGTCCTGACCCTGCCATTCCTCGCCGTCGCCGCGGTGCTCGGGCACAACGTCGGGGGTAGTTGGTGGCTGATCGCCGCGGTGATCGCCGGGCTGTACTGGGCTTATGTCGCCAGGGTCGCCCGCGGTGTGGTGCTGTCACTTCGGGAGAAGGAGTTCGTGGAGGCCGCCAGAGCGATCGGCGCGGGCGACGCCAGGATCATCTTCCGGCATCTGGTGCCCAACGCCCTGGGCTCGATCATCGTCAACGCCACCGTCCTGGTCGCCGTCGCGATCCTGCTGGAGACGGCGCTGTCCTACCTGGGTTTCGGGGTGCGGCCGCCGGACACCTCGCTGGGGCTGCTGGTCAGCGACGCTCAGACGGCCGTCGACACCCGGCCCTGGCTGTTCTTCTTCCCGGGCCTGTTCATCATCCTGATCGCCTTGACGATCAACTTCATCGGCGACGGCCTGCGCGACGCGCTGGATCCCCAGCAGACGAGGGTGCGCCGATGACTCGGGTGCTTGAGTGACTCGGGTGCTTAAGTGACTCCCGTGCTCGAGGTCGCGGATCTGCGGGTGGAGTTCCGCACCGACGAGGGCCGGGTGGCCGCCGTGCGTGGGGTGAGCTACCAGCTCAGTCGCGGTGAGGTGCTGGGCATCGTTGGCGAGTCGGGCTCCGGCAAGTCGGTGACCTCACTCGCCACGATGGGTCTGCTGGCCGGCTCGTCGCGGGTGTCCGGGTCGGTGCGCTTGGGCGGTACGGAGTTGCTCGGAGCGTCGGACAAGGAGCTCAGCCGGGTGCGTGGCCAGCGCATCGCGATGATCTTCCAGGATCCGATGACCTCGCTCAACCCGGTCTACCCCGTCGGATACCAGGTCGCCGAGGCGATCCGGGCACACCATGACGTCACCCGCGACGCGGCGCGCAGGCGGGCTGTGGAGCTGCTCGATGCGGTCAGCATCCCCAACCCGACCGAGCGGGTGAACAACTATCCACATGAGCTCTCTGGTGGGATGCGCCAGCGAGTGGTGATCGCGATCGCGATGGCCAACAGCCCCGATGTGATCATCGCCGACGAGCCGACCACCGCGCTGGATGTGACGGTGCAGGCGCAGATCCTGGATGCGCTGCGGATCGCCAGGGTGCAGACCGGCGCGGCGATGCTGCTCATCACCCACGATCTCGGTGTGATCGCCGGCCAAGCGGACCGGGTGCTGGTGATGTACGCCGGCCGCGTCGTCGAAGCCGGCACCGCCGAGGAGATCTTCTACGCCCCGCGGATGCCCTACACGCTGGGCCTGCTGGGCAGCCAACCCCGGCTGGACGTGCGGGCGCAGCGGTTGCACCCGATCAGCGGTGCGCCCCCTTCAGCGCTCACCCTGCCGCCCGGATGCCCGTTCGCGCCCCGTTGCCCGCTGGCCGCGCCAGTCTGCGAGGCCGAGGAACCGCTGTTGACGGGCACCAACGGTCATCTCGCGGCCTGTCACTTCAGCGATCAGCTGGTCGGCCTTGAGCCCGGCGACCTATTCCGCCCCGTCTCCCAGGACACCACGCTGTGAGTCCGCACCCGGTGCTGGAGGTGCGCAACCTGGTCAAGCACTTCCCGGTGCGTGGCCGCGGCCCGGCTCGCCGCCGCGCCGGCGAGGTGCATGCCGTCTGTGACGTGTCATTCGACCTGTACCCGCAGGAGACGCTGGGGCTGGTAGGCGAGTCCGGCTGCGGCAAGACCACCACGGCGCGGGTGCTGCTCAACCTGCAGCCGGCGACGGCGGGCCACGTTCACTACCAGGGCACTGAGCTGACCCAGCTGTCGCGCAAGGCGATGCGACGGCTGCGGCGCGAGTTGCAGATCGTCTTCCAGGACCCCTACGCCGCACTCGATCCACGGTTGCCGGCCAACGAGATCATCGCTGAGCCGCTGCGCATCCACGACCTATACGGTCCTTCGGGAGGCGAGGACGTGCGGGAGCTGCTCCGGCTGGTCGGGCTCACGCCCGAGCACGGCAACCGGTTCCCGCACGAGTTCTCCGGGGGGCAGCGCCAGCGGATCGGCATCGCCCGGGCGCTCGCGCTGCGCCCCAAGGTCCTCGTCCTGGACGAGCCGGTATCCGCGCTGGACGTCTCCATCCAGGCCGGGGTGCTCAACCTGCTGGCGGACCTGCAGGCGCAACTGGGCCTGTCCTATCTGTTCGTGTCCCACGACCTGTCGGTGGTGCGCCACATCGCCGACCGGATCGCCGTGATGTATCTGGGTCGCATCGTGGAGATCGCGACGTCCGACGAGCTGTTCAGCGCGCCGGCACATCCCTATACCCAGGCGCTGATCTCGGCGATCCCGCTGCCTGACCCGCGCAAGGAGCGCACCCGGGAGCGGATCATCCTCACCGGCGACGTCGCCAACCCAGCGCATCCACCGTCGGGCTGCCGGTTCCGGACCCGCTGTCCCCTGTTCGCCGAGCACCTCACCGACTCCCAACGCCACCGCTGCACCGAAGATATCCCCGCGTTAACCGATCATGGCGATGGCCACCCCACCGCCTGCCACTACACCGAACTCTCCCGCCTTCCCGTATTGAGCGGGCTCAGCGGGGTTACCGCCGACGATTCACCCCGCTCAGCCCGCGCAATGCGAGAGCGTGAGGCGAGATGAGCGCGCCGCGACGGCTCTTGGTGGTGCATGCGCATCCGGATGATGAGACGTTGTGGGCTGGGGGGACGATCGCGCGGTATATCGCGGCTGGGGTCGCGGTGACGGTGGTGACCTGCACGCTCGGTGAGCAGGGCGAGGTGATCACCGACGACTTGCGCGACCTGGCCGCCGATGGTGCCGACCAGCTCGGGGGCTACCGGGTGGCCGAGCTGCACGCGGCCTGCGGCCTGCTCGGCGTCACCGACCAGCGGTTTCTCGGTGGGATCGGCCGGTGGCGCGACTCCGGCATGGTTGCGCAACCCGGCGCCAGGGCCAGTGCGCCGGCGAATCTGCACCCGCGGGCATTCGCTGGCGGGGTACTCGACGAGCAGGTCGGCGCGCTGGTCGAGGTGCTCGAACAGGTGCGTCCCCAGGTCGTGGTGAGCTACGGCCCCGACGGTGGCTACGGGCACCGCGATCACATCCGGGCCCACCAGGTGACGATGGCCGCAGCACCGCGGATACCTGAGGTAATCCGGGTGTTCTGGGCGGTGCGGCCGGTCACGGCGGTGGCTGACGGGATCGCCGCGCTGCGGGCGATGCCCGGGCTGCCCTTCCCGCTGCCCTGGGTGGACGGCGCGCCCGGGCTGCCCGGAGTGGCCGACGCCGAGGTGACCACGTCGTTGGACGTCAGCGCGCACCGCAGTACCGTGCTCGCAGCGATGCGCGCCCACGCCACCCAGATCAGAGTCTGGACCGCGGGCCGCCACGCTGCGTTCGCACTGTCCGACGGGGTGGCCCGGCCAGTATCGGACACTGAGTACTTCACCCTCGCGCACGGCAGGGCGGCCGGCTCGCACGACGACCTCTTCGGCGGCCTGGCTCAGTGACCGTGATCGCGCGCATCACCCTGGTGGTGCTGGTGTTCGATGCGCTCGCGCTGGCCGCGGTGGAGTTGCTGTACCTCCCGCTGCGGGTGGGTACGGTGCCGCTGCCGATCACCATCGCGCTCGCTGCGGTGAGCACCCCATGGTTGGTGCGGATCGCGGCGGAGCTCGGCGGTCCCCGCGTGGTGGCCGCGATCCCGCTGGTGGTCTGGGTGCTCGGACTCGGTGTCCTGGGCCTCGGCGGACCGGGCGGTGACGTGCTATTTCCCGCGGACTTGCGCTCGGCCCTCCTGTTGGGTGCCGGCCTGATACCGGCCGCTGTCGTGCTGGGTCGCGCATTCGCCCGCTCGTGAGCGGGGTCGTTGGCAACGCCTGGGTAGACGGAGATACTGTGCAGGTAGACGGCCCGGTGCGGGTACCGCGAGTGAGGAGCAGGAGAAACCCGGTGACATATGTGATCGCAGAGCCGTGCGTGGACGTCATGGACAGATCGTGCATCGAAGAATGCCCCGTGGACTGCATCTACGAGGGCGCCCGGATGCTCTACATCCAGCCCGACGAGTGCGTCGACTGCGGTGCCTGCGAGCCCGTCTGCCCGGTGGAGGCCATCTACTACGAGGACGACGTTCCGGAGCAGTGGAAGGACTACACCAAGGCCAACGCCGACTTCTTCGCCGAGCTGGGCTCGCCCGGTGGTGCATCGAAGGTCGGCGTGGTCAACGACGACCCCCCGATAGTCACCGAGCTGCCACCGCAGAACGAGGAGTGACGCGCGGATGACTTCGGGCGCCCGCGCGCGCCTGGACCTTCCGGACTTCCCCTGGGACAGCCTCGCCGGCGCCGCCCGCCTGGCGAGCGAGTACCCCGGCGGTGCGGTGGACCTGTCGGTCGGCACCCCCGTGGACCCGGTCCCCGACGTTCTGCGAGAGGCGCTGACGTCGGCTTCAGCACTGCCTGGCTATCCGGCCACGCACGGCACGCCCGAGCTTCGCCAGGTCGCCGTCGCGGCGCTGGCGCGCCGGTACGGCGTGACGGGTGTGCCGCCCGATGCGGTGCTGCCGACGGTGGGCTCCAAGGAGCTGGTGGCCTGGCTGCCGACGTTGCTCGGGCTCGGTCCCGGTGATGTCGTCGCGCTGCCGGAACTGGCCTACCCCACCTACGAGATCGGAGCGCGGCTAGCCGGTGCCACCGCGGTCCGGCTGGCCGATACTGAGCCCGCTGCGCCAGGAACCCGGTTGCGTTGGCTGAACTCGCCGAGCAACCCCACCGGCGACGTCGCGCCCGCTTCCGTGCTGGCCAGCGCGGTGCGGCAGGCCAGGGAGATCGGCGCGGTAGTGGCATCTGACGAGTGTTATCTCGCACTGGGCTGGGAGGCGCAGCCGGTCTCGGTGCTGCACCCGCAGGTGTCCGGGGGAGACCACAGCGGACTTCTCGCGGTGCACTCGCTGTCCAAGTCGTCCAACCTCGCCGGCTACCGGGCTGGTTTCGTGACCGGGGACCCCGAGCTGGTTGCCGCGCTGCTCGCGGTGCGCAAACACGCCGGAATGATGGTGGCCCGGCCGGTGCAGCAGGCGATGGTGGCCGCGCTGTCCGACGACACGCACATCGTGGCGCAGCGAGACCAGTACGCCCGGCGCCGGGCACTGCTCGCGCCCGCGTTGGACCGAGCCGGGCTGCGGGTGCAACGGTCGCTGGGCGGGTTGTTCCTGTGGTGCACCGCGGGGGAACCGTGCTGGGACACGATCACCCGGCTGGCCGAGCTCGGTGTGGTCGTCGCCCCCGGCGAGTTCTACGGCCCCGCTGGCGCTCGGCACGTCCGCGTCGCGCTGACCGCGACCGACGAGCGGATCGCCGCCGCGGTACACCGGCTGGGTCTGTTGCCGCAGATGTAACCGGGCCGCGAACAGCAGTCGGCGAGCAACCCGGTGCTCACGTCGTTGGCTGCAGTGACTGTGCTCGGTGTTGCACCTGCAGCCATGCGGTCGACCAGGACTGTCGCGTCGCCACGCGGCTGACCTCCTCGCGCTCCACCAAGCGGCCGGCGACGAAGGCCACGTTGCCGTCGACAACGTCGCCCAGGCCGTCCAGCAGCAGCATCACCCGGTGTTGCGCCACGCAGGCGTCCTGGTGCTCACCGAGTACGTCCTGCAGCGCCACCGTCGACTCCACCAGCTTGCGCACCGGTTTGCGCTCTGGCTTGCGACCTGAGGCGGCGACCAGCTCGCTGGTGTAGCGCAGCCGCTTGCCCTGGATACGCAGCGCATGCAGAACCTCGTCGGGTGGGTCCTCGCCGGCGGCCCGCACCGCCTTGGACAGCCTGCGGTACTCGGTGCGGACCAGCTCGACCAGTGACGCAGCGGCGAGGCGGCCGCCGGGGGTGGGCAGCGGTCGAGATACCGCCGTCGCCAGCCGGCGCAGCAAGGCTGTGTAGCGGCGGCTGCCCAGCACGGCGAGCATCTCGGCGCGAGCGATCTCCCGATCGGCGACCAGCGCCTCGATCAGGGTCTCCACCGCCTTGCGGCCGGTGTCGTCGAAGGCCGCGGCCCGGCCGCGGAGCCGCTCGACAAGCACGTCTGCATCCCTGACCGGCCCCAATGCCCGGCCCAGCCAACCCAATTCAGCGCGCAGGTCGTCGGCCCAGATCCGGTCGAGCAGAGGTCGGGCCGCTTTGAGCATGGCCCGTATCCGGCGCACCGCAACCCGCATCTGATGCAGCTCTTCTGGGTCCTCACCCACCCGGGTACCGGGGTCGTGCGCGAGCAGGGCACGCAGCCGGTTATCCAGCGCGGCACGCAACTGATGCACCGTGGGATCCGACGGTCGGGACCGGACCGGGTCACCCAACTTTACCAGCTTGCCTGCTCGGGTGGGTCGCAGAAGCCTGCCGTGGTGGCCATGGGTGACGGCGCTCATCGGCTCGATCGTAGTGGGCTGAGCCGGTCGGCGGCTGGTAGGGAGGCCGCCATCAGTCGTTGGAGTGCAGCATGGCGTTGAGCTCGATACCCGCCTTGCCCTCGCGGTGTACCGCCTGCACGGCACCGCTCACGGAGTTCCGGACAAACAGCACCCCGTCTGCGCCGGACAGCTCGCGGGCCTTGACTACCGTGCCATCGGGCAGCGTCACCTTGGTTCCGGCAGTGACGTACAGACCGGCCTCGACCACGCAGTCGTCGCCCAGCGAGATCCCGATCCCGGCGTTGGCGCCTACCAGGCAGCGCCGGCCGATCGAGATCTGCGCCCTGCCGCCGCCCGACAGCATTCCCATGATCGATGAGCCACCGCCCAGATCGGAATCGGCACCGACGATGACCCCTGCGGAGATCCGGCCCTCCACCATCGACGTGCCGAGTGTCCCAGCGTTGAAGTTGACGAATCCCTCGTGCATCACCGTGGTGCCGGAGGCCAGGTGAGCGCCCAGCCGGACCCGATCGGCGTCGGCGATTCGCACCCCCGACGGCACCACGTAGTCCACCATGCGAGGGAACTTGTCCACCCCGTAGACGGTGACCGTGCCCAGCTGGCGCATCCGCATCCGGGTGGCCTCGAAGTCCGGCACCGGGCACGGCCCGAAGTTGGTCCACACTACGTTGGACAGCAGCCCGAAAACCCCGTCGAAGTTGATCGAACGCGGCGCCACCAGACGGTGCGACAGCAGGTGCAGGCGCAGGTACACGTCGTGCGCGTCGGCTGGTGGGGCCTGCAGATCCGGCACTGCGGTGCGCACCGCCACCAGCTCGACACCGCGTGCCGGGTCCGGGCCGAGCAGGGCGGCGAACTCCTCGGGCACCTCGTCCGCCGCTACCCGCACGGTGCCGTCCTCGGCGTCTGGTGGCAGTTCCAGCGTCGGGTTAGGGAACCAGGTGTCCAGTACGGCGCTGTCGTGGGTGAGGGTCGCCAGCCCCAGGCCGTGGGCCGAAGTGATCTGCGGATGGTCCACGACGGGCACGGTAGCGCGCCGAGGGGTCGCCGAGCGTGCGGGCTCCTGGACTGATCGTTGTTTGGGGTGCCGAAAAAGACGAAGAATGTCGCCTGCGGCACACAAACAGTGATCAAGCAGCGGGCCGGCGGAAGCGGTCGGTGTGGCGGCGCTACCGTCGCAGCCATGGAGCTGGACTTGACGGCTGACCCGGTGGAGCTGACCGCCGCGCTGGTGGATGTTCCCAGCGTGTCGGGGGAGGAGGACGTGCTGGCCGATGCGGTGGCGCGGGCGCTGGCCGCGCAGGCACCGCACCTGCGGCTGCTGCGTTCGGGCAATACCGTGCTGGCCCGGACCGACCTGGAGCGTGAGCATCGCGTGCTGCTCGCGGGCCACCTCGACACCGTGCCGGTCGCCGCGAATCTACCCAGCCGGCGCTGCGGCGACCTGCTCTACGGCTGCGGTACGTCGGACATGAAGTCCGGCGACGCGATGATACTGCACCTGGCGGCCACGGTGCCCGAGCCGGCGTGCGACCTGACCGTGGTGCTCTACGACTGCGAGGAGGTCGAGGCGGCCCGCAACGGGCTCGGACGGATCGAGCGGGAGCACCCTGATTGGTTGGCGGCGCAGTTGGCGATCCTCGCCGAACCCACCAGCGGCTTGGTCGAGGCCGGCTGCCAGGGCACTCTGCGAGTCACCGTGCGTACGGCGGGGCGGCGTGCCCACAGCGCTAGGTCGTGGCTGGGCGCCAACGCGATCCACGCAGCAGGTGACGTGCTGGCCCGGCTGTCCGGTTACCAGCCCCGCAGCGTCGAGATCGACGGGTGCACCTACCGGGAAGGGCTACAGGCGGTGGGTATCTCCGGCGGAGTCGCCGGCAACGTCGTGCCCGACGCCTGTGACGTGCAGATCAACTTTCGGTTTGCTCCGGACCGCTCGCTGGCCGACGCCCAGCAGCACGTCCGCGAGGTGCTCGACGGCTTCGAGCTGGAGTTCACCGACGGTGCTTGCGGAGCGCTACCGGGACTCGACGCCCCCGCAACCCGGGACTTCCTGGCCACAATCGGGCTCGCCCCGGTCGCGAAATACGGTTGGACAGACGTGTCCCGCTTCGCCGCGCTGGGGATCCCCGCGTTGAACTTCGGTCCAGGCGACCCCAACCTCGCGCACACCCGCGACGAGCACGTGCGCACCGATCAGATCACCGCCTGCACCGAGCTACTGCGCCGCTACCTCACCGGCCGCGCCTTGTGAGCGCGTAACAGTGTTCTGGCACTGAATGCCACTCACGACCCCAGAAGTAGGCTGGCGCCATGGCAGTGGACGGGTGGCGAGGGGGCAGTCCGAACGGGGCGGACGAGGAGCATCCCCGGGAGAAGCAGCGTGGGCCGGTGGTGCTGCGGCGGGAGCGCCGTCACGAGGCGACCACCACCGATCAACGGCTGCTCGACTCGCGCGGACCCAGCGCCTGGGTGCACACCGACCCCTGGCGGGTGCTGCGCATCCAGGCCGAGTTCGTCGAGGGCTTCGGAGCGCTCGCCGAGCTGCCCCGTGCGGTGACCGTCTTCGGTTCGGCGCGCACCGACCGCGACCACCCGGAATACGCCACCGGTCGCGCGCTGGGCGCCGCGCTCGCCGATGCCGGCTTCGCGGTGATCACCGGTGGTGGCCCCGGCAGCATGGAAGCGGTCAACCGCGGGGCGTCCGAGGCCGGCGGCCTGTCAGTAGGCCTGGGTATCGAGCTGCCCTTCGAGCAGGGGCTCAACCCCTGGGTAGACCTCGGAATCAACTTCCGCTACTTCTTCACCCGCAAGACCATGTTCATCAAGTACGCCCAAGCCTTCGTCTGCCTGCCCGGCGGATTCGGCACCCTCGACGAGCTGTTCGAGGCGCTCACTCTGGTGCAGAACAAGAAGGTCACCAAGTTCCCGGTCGTGCTGTTCGGGCGAGACTACTGGGGCGGCCTGTACTCGTGGCTGGCCGACACGGTGGCGGCGCAAGGCAAGCTCCGGGAGGCCGAGCTCGCCCTGCTGCACATCACTGACGACGTCGACGACGTGGTTCGGCTGGTCGGCGAGTCCTATAAGGCGTGGCAGGACACCCATTGACGGCGCACGACCTGGGTGGAACACGTGAGGCTAGGGTGCCACGACTTCCCAGCAGGCCGACTGCTGGTGATGGCGGTGATCAATCGAACCCCCGATTCGTTCTACGACAAAGGACGACACTATTCGTTGTCGAACGCATTGAGGGCAGTCGATGCGGCAGTCGCCGATGGAGCGGATATCGTGGACATCGGCGGTGTCAAGGCTGCGCCGGGCCCGGAGATAGCGGTCTCTCAGGAGATCGAACGTGTCGTTCCGCTCATTACCGAGATCCGCAGATTACATCCGACTATCGTCATCAGCGTTGACACCTGGCGAAGTGAGGTGGCAGCAGCGAGCGCTGAAGCGGGCGCGAACCTCGTCAATGACGCCTGGGGTGGTTACGATCCGGATCTTGCGAAAGTCGCGGCGCGCTACGGCTGCGGCCTCGTGTGCACTCACGCGGGCACCTTGGTGCCGAGGACCGAGGCGAGCGGGCTGAATTACCCGGATGTCGTGTCGGACGTGAAGTCGCGCGTGGCCGATCTGGCGGATCGAGCCGTGCGCCTCGGCGTGGCCGAGGAGTCCATCCTCATAGATCCTGGCCACGATTTTGCCAAGAATACCCGCCACTCGCTGGAGGTGACCCGTCGAATCGACGAGATCGTGGCGGTCGGATGGCCAGTCCTCGTCGCCGTCTCGAACAAAGACTTCATCGGCGAATCCCTCGGCCTCCCCGTGACGGAGCGGCTGGAGGGAACGTTGGCAGTGATTTCGCTCTGCGCCTGGATGGGCGTTCGTATTTTTCGGGTGCACAATGTTAGGGAGGCTCGGCGCGCTATCGATATGGTAAGTGTCGTGATGGGGAAAAAACAGCCCTTGATTGCGAAGCGCGCAACGAACTAAGGGAACCGTATCTAATGCTCCCGCAGACCCGTCGGTGGTTCAGCGAAGCCACCATGCAAAGCGTGCCCTGGACCCTTGAGCAGCTCATCGCGGCCAAGCGGGGCCGGACCGTCAGCGTGGTGTTGCCTGCGCTGAACGAAGAGGCAACGGTCGGCGCACTGGTCGGTGAACTGCGACCGCTGGTCGGGGGTTTGGTCGACGAGCTGGTCGTGATGGACTCCGGTTGCACCGACCGGACCGCGCAGGTGGCCCGCGAGGCTGGCGCCCGGGTAGTGCATCGCACCGATGTGCTGCCCGAGATGGAGCCGTGGCCCGGCAAGGGAGAGGTGCTGTGGCGCTCCCTGGCGGCTACGTCAGGCGATCTGCTGGTCTTCATCGATTCCGACCTGATCGACTTCGATTCCGGGTTCGTGGCGGCGCTGCTCGGGCCGTTGTTGCTGCCCCATCGGCCAGGACACCGGGTGGAGCTGGTCAAGGGTTTCTACCGGCGTCCGCTGCGGATCGAAAGCGTCGAGGCGGGTACCGGCGGCGGTCGCGTCACCGAGCTGCTGGCCCGGCCGCTGCTCAATGCGCTGCGCCCCGAGCTGGCCGGAGTGGTGCAGCCACTGGGCGGCGAGTACGCGGCGACTCGCGCGTTGCTGGAGTCGGTGCCCTTCGCCGCCGGCTACGGCGTGGAGATAGGGCTGCTACTGGACACACACACTCACTACGGGCTTAACGGGCTGGCGCAGGTGAACCTCGGAGTGCGCAAACATCGGAACCGCTCGTTGCTCGAGCTCGGCGTGATGTCCCGGCAGATTCTCGGCGCCGCGCTGCCCCGGTGCGGAGTGGCCGAGGTATCGGGGTCTACCGGCATCACACAGTTCGTCCAGCTCGGCGCCCGCTTCATGCCCACCGAGAGCGGGGTCCTGGTGGCCGACCGGCCGCCGATGCGCGACGTCCTCGGCGCCCGGTCAGCCTGAGTTGGTCGCTCTTCAAGGACTACCAACCCCGGTTCGCCAACGTCGTCAACCGCTACCAACCCTCTCCCGTCAGGAGGAGTTGGCAGCGGTGAGCGGCAGCCGCAAGGGGGTTGGTCGTCCTTGAAGAGCGACCAACGTGCCACGATCTCCGAACGTGGGCACGGTCCTGATCTACCTCATCGTCGCGGCGGTGGTGGCCGCAGTGGTGTTCTTGGTCGCCTCGCTGGTGTTCGGTCGCGGCGAAGAGCTGGCCGCGCTGCCGCCCGACGCTACGCCCACCTCGCTGCCAGCAGGGCCGATCGTCGGCGACGACGTGCGCGCCATCCGGTTCTCCCAGGTATTGCGCGGGTATCGGATGTCCGAGGTGGACTGGGCGCTGCAGCGGACCGCGGCGGAGCTCGACGCGCTGCGCGCGCGGGTGACCGAGCTCGAGGCCCGCCAGTGAACCCAGTGGCCGGAACCGATGGTCGGATGCGCTGCCCGTGGGCGGTCTCGGCGCCCGACTACTGCGTCTACCACGACGACGAGTGGGCGGTTCCGGTACATGGCGAGGTGGCCCTGTTCGAGCGGCTGAGCCTGGAGGCGTTTCAGTCGGGCCTGTCCTGGCTGACGATCCTGCGCAAGCGCGACGCCTTCCGGCGCGCCTTCGCCGGCTTCCACCCCGCCACGGTCGCCGCGTTCACCGCCGACGACGTGGCTCGCCTGCTGGCCGACCCAGCCATCGTCCGTAACCGAGCCAAGATCGAGGCGACGGTGCGCAACGCCCGGGCGGTCGCCGAACTGGGAGAGGATCTGGATGCCCTGCTGTGGTCCTTCGCGCCCGACCGCGCTGGATGCCCCGCGCCGCGCACGGTGGCCGATGTGCCAGCCCGAACTCGTGAATCCGAGGCGATGGCGAGCGCTCTGCGTCGCCGGGGCTTCACCTTCGTCGGTCCCGTCACCTGTCATGCGCTCATGCAGGCCACCGGGATGGTCGATGACCACCTGGTCGGCTGCTTCCGTCGGGCCGCCATCTGAGCTCTTGAGGTGATGAACCGTCGGTCCCAGGTGGACAGTGCGATGGGTCCACGTGCGAGATCATCGGTTGCTTTCCGGGCGTCGGAGCCGATAGGGGAGAATGCAGGGGGTCACCGGTGTCGCGTGGCCAGCTGCGGTGACGAAATGCACGGAGGGAGCACGCTATGGCGGCCATGAAGCCCCGGACCGGCGACGGTCCCCTCGAGGTGACGAAGGAGGGGCGGGGCATCGTGATGCGCGTCCCACTCGAGGGCGGGGGGCGACTCGTCGTCGAGTTGTCGAAGGACGAGGCCGGCGAACTCGGCGAGGCGTTGCGGGCCGTGGTGGAGTGACGGCCCGCGCACCGCGTCCGTCGTTCTGCGGCCCCGGTTGACGCCCGAAAGGCACGCCGGGGCCTCGCCATGAACTAATCTGGAGATACCCGTGCACGCGATACCGAATGTCCCGACCCCGCTGGTTGAGGTCCGGGTGCAGGCGCGGCGCGACCCAGGAGTTCCTGACGTTGTGCTAGTCGGCCAGCCGTCCTCTCCGGCGAACGATCAGTTGATCTTGGGTCCTGGTGCCGACGAGCTCGGCGTGGACGAGCAGTGGCTGGACCGGTACCGGGTCAGCGCCACCGCGGGTTCGGCGCAGGTCGTGCCGTTGGCCACTGGACGGCTTGATCACGGCTGGCTCGTCGGCACCGGCCAGGGCAGCGCGGCGCACTGGCGGGCGGCCGGTGCAGGCCTGGCGCGGGCCGGCTCGGTGCGGGCGAACAGCAATGTTGTGCAAGTGCATCTGCCGGCCGGCACGACAGCCCAGCAGGCGGCGTCCCTGGCCCTGGGATGCGTCGTGGGCTCGCACCGTTACCGCGTCACCGGCTCGGCCGGCGAGGCCCGGATTGCCGGCTCGGCCGGCGAGGCCCGGATTGCCGGCTCGGCCGGCGACCAGCTGCCGTCGATGACCACCGTGGCGGTCATCGCACCACCCGGCGACGGGACCGGGTCGGTTGCCGAGGCCGTTGCCAGGGCGCAGGTGCTTGGTCGGGCTACCGGGCTGGCCCGGGACCTCGCCAACACCCCGAGCGGGAACAAGGACCCCGCCTGGCTCGCCGGCACCGCTGCCCGGTTGGCCGACACCATGCCCGGTCTGCGAGCCACCGTGCGCGACGAGCGCTGGTTGGCCGAGCACGGCTTCGGGGGAGTGCTGGCGGTCGGCGGCGGTTCGGCCCGGCCGCCGCGGTTGCTCGAGCTGGCCTGGGATCCCCCCGGCGGGAGCTCTGAAGTGGAACACCTGGTGCTGGTCGGCAAGGGCATCACCTTCGACACCGGAGGAATCTCGATCAAGCCAGCCGACGGCATGCATCTGATGCGCACGGACATGTCCGGAGGAGCTGCGGTGATCGCCACACTGCTGGCCTTGGGCCAGCTGAAGCTGCCGCTGCGGGTGACGGGGCTGGTGCCGTGCGCGGAAAACCACGTGTCCGGGGCGGCGTACCGCCCGGGTGACGTGGTGCGGCAGGTAGGCGGTACCACCACCGAAGTGACCAATACCGACGCGGAGGGTCGGCTGGTGCTCGCCGATGCGCTGGCTTACGCGGTGCGCACACTCAAGCCCACCACGCTGGTCGACGTAGCGACACTGACCGGAGCGATGAAGGTGTCGCTGGGCTTACGCACCGGTGGTCTGTTCGCCACCGAGCGCGCGCTCGCCGAGCGCATCCAGGACGCCGGCGACGCTGCGGGCGAACTCTGGTGGCCGATGCCGCTGCTCGATGATCACGTCGAGGGGCTGCGGTCCGACATCGCTGATCTGCGGCAGTGCCCGCCAGGACCCGGTGGTGTCACGGCGGCGCTGTTCTTGCGGGAGTTCACCGGCGGGCTGCCCTGGGCGCATCTGGACATCGCGGGTCCGGCACGTGCCGAGGACAACTACGACGAGGTCAACGCGGGCGGCACCGGATTCGCTACCCGGACCCTGATCGAATTGGCCTGCTCATTGACCGGCTAGGCTGCGCGCCGATGGCCACTCCACCAGCCGGGACCGGTCGGGTCGTGATCACGGGGGGCGCCGGCTTCGTCGGTCGTGCCGCCGTCGCCGCTTTTGCCTGCCGGGGCAACCCGGTCACGGTGGTCGACCGTAGCGAGTACCCCGACTCGGCGGTCCGCAGCGTCATCGGTGAACTCACCGATCCAGGGTTGATCGCTGAGGCGTTGGACGGCGGAGATGTGGCCGGCGTGGTGCACCTGGCGGCCATCACCTCGGTGCTGCAGTCGGTGGAGCGTCCGGTGGCCGTATATCAGGCGAACGTGGCGGTGACCCAGGATCTGCTCGAGGGCTGCCGGCAGGCCGGCGTTGAGCGGTTCATCATGGCGTCGACCAACGCGGTGGTCGGTGACGTCGGCTACGCCACGATGCACGAGACGGCGCCGCTTGCCCCGCTGACCCCCTACGGCGCGACCAAGGCGGCCGCCGAGATGCTGTTGTGCGGCTACGCGGGTGCCTACCGAATGACCACCTGCGCGCTGCGCTTCACCAACATCTACGGTCCCGGGATGGAACACAAGGACAGCTTCGTGCCGCGGATGATGCGCGCCGCGCTGGCCGGCAGGGGGGTGCAGATCTACGGCGACGGGCTGCAGCGGCGCGACCTCGTCCACGTCGATGATGTGGTAACCGCGGTTCAATCAGCATGGGACCGGTGTTTCACCGGTACCGCGATCGTCGGCTCAGGCCAGTCGGTGACCGTGCTGGAACTCCTCGACGCGGTGCGCACGGTAACCGGCCGCCCGCTGCCCGCCGAGCACGTCGCGGCCAAGCCTGGCGAGATGCCCGCGGTGATCGTCGACATCAGTCGAGCACGCGAGCAATTGGGCTACCGACCGTCGGTCTCGCTGGTCGATGGCCTGGCCACGGTGTGGCACGATTTCATGGCCGCTGTGCCAGCCACGGCAGGCGGTCCCGACCGGTGACGGGGCTGCTAGCACGACAGGCGACCGGCGCCTGCGACTCCGGTGCACTCATGGTGGCCTCCCGAGCGCCGCGGTGGCTGCGCCTGCACTGGATGCTGCTGGTGGTGCTGGTCATCGGTGTTGGCCTACGCGCGCTCACCGTGCTGGCCTACCAGCCCGCGATCCTCTACGTCGACTCATTCGGCTACCTGGACAACCTCCACGACCTGCGTCCCGACATGCTGCGTCCGATCGGCTACGACCTCATCCTGAAGCTCGTGCTGCCCCTGGGTGGCCTGCGTGCGGTCGCCGTCGTGCAACACCTGCTGGGGCTGGGCATCGCGGTGGTGATCTATGAGTTGTTGCTGCGTCACGGCGCCCGGCGCTGGCTGGCTGCGCTGGCGACCGCGCCGGTGCTGCTCGACGCCTACCAGGTGCAGATTGAGCACAACGTCATGCCCGACGTTTGGTTCCAGGCGCTGCTGGTGGTGCTGATCTGGATGCTGACCTGGCGCGGGTTGCCCAGGCCGTGGCACGCCGCCAGCGCGGGTGTTCTGATTGGCTTCGCGGTCATCGTCCGGCTGGTCGGGATCACCATGCTGGTCCCGGCGGTGGCCTACCTGATCGTCGCCGGGTCCCTGTGGGCCAGCCGGACCGGTTGGCGTCAGATCGGGTTGCGTGCGGCAGCGATGGCCGCGGGTTTCGCGGTAGTGCTCTCCGGTTACGCCGGCTGCTACCGGGTGATCACCGGTAGCTGGGGCATCAGCGGCGCGAGCGACGGTGTGCTCTACGGCCGCGCCGCGGTCATCGCCGACTGCGAGCAATTCGCGCCGGGAACTCCGGAACGCGCCGTGTGCCCGGTGGAGCCCCCCGATCACCGCTTCGGTGTCGACTACTACGTGCACGATCCCGCGTCGCCGGCTCTGGCCGTGGCATTGCCGCCTGGCGAGTCGGTGGACGCGACCCAGGCCTCCTTCGCTCGCGCGGTGTTCGCCAACCAGCCACTCGATCTCGCGGCGGCGGTCCTGACGGACTTCGTGAAAGGTTTCCGCCCGGTCCGCGTCGACGACGTGAACGACGTACCGGTGGAGCGGTGGTACTTCCAGACCTCGTATCCCTACTTCGGAATCCAGGACCGAGTCGACGCGAGGGCGTTCCAATTCGGCGGCGTGCCGATCGGCGTCAACCCGTCGCTGGCGCAGCTGCTCCGGGGCTACCAGCTCACCGTCGGGTACACCCCGGGTCCGCTGCTCGGTCTGGG
Organism: Pseudonocardiales bacterium; assembly: GCA_003244245.1. Classification (GTDB taxonomy): domain Bacteria; phylum Actinomycetota; class Actinomycetes; order Mycobacteriales; family Pseudonocardiaceae. The sequence continues at coordinate 12,850 of QHBY01000110.1, read as the reverse complement.
ATTGCTAGCCGGACTGCTCGGCGGGTTCGGGATCGGCAACGCCCGCCGGTCGGGGATCCGCGCTGCCAGCCTGCTGGTGTCCGGGCTCGGCGTCACAGTGCTGATGACGGCGGCAGCCTTCGAGTTCTCCTGGCGCTACCAGCTGCCTGGATTGGTGTTGCTGCCGATGGCGGGGGCACTGGGAGTCACCGCCTTCACCGGCCCGCTGCGCAGGCCGGGCCCACGGCGCAAGCTCAATCCGCCGATGCAGCCCTACCCCGATCCGGTGGATTCCGCGACGGTACGCGAATTCACCCGGACCGACGGCGAGGTGACTTTCGCTCCGGTGGTGGTGATCATCGCCGCCTACAACGAGGAGCGCTGCATCGGCGCGGTGCTCGCCGCCGTCCCTGAGATGAGCTGCGGTGTGCCGGTGGACACCTTGGTGATCGTCGACGGGTGCACCGACGCCACCGCCGAGGTAGCCCGCAGGCACGGCGCGCGAGTATGCGAGCTGCCGAGGAACCGGGGCCAGGGCGCATCGCTGCGGCTTGGTTACGCGCTGGCCCGCCGCGGCGGCGCACGATACGTCGTCACCACCGACGCCGACGGTCAATACGACATGGCCGAGCTGCCGCTGCTGCTGCAGCCGTTGATCGATGACGAGGCCGATTTCGTCACCGGTTCGCGGGCACTGGGCCGGCGGGAGACCTCCGACCCGGTGCGGCACCTCGGCGTGGGAGTGTTCGCGGCGCTGGCCAGCGCGCTGACCCGGCAGCGGCTCACCGACACATCGTTCGGCTTTCGCGCCATGAGAGCTGAAGTCACCGAGGCCGTCACGCTGGTACAGGCTCAGTACCAGGCCTCCGAGCTGCTACTCGGGGTAATCTCGCACGGCTACCGGGTGCTGGAGCAGCCCATGACGATGCTGGGCCGCACCGCGGGGAAGACGAAAAAGGGCAACAACCTGATCTACGGGATGCGCTATGCGCGGGTGCTGGTCGGCACCTGGTCTCGCGAGTCTCGGGCCCGGCGGCGCCGGACCGTGTCGTCACAACCGAACACCAACCGATCCAGCAAGGCGAACTTGACCACGAAGAGCGGCAGGTAGCTGAGACTGAAGACGATCGCGATGACGGCGGTGTGCACCACGTGGTCACGCAGGACGCCGCCGACCAGCCGATCAACGCCGGTGGTGAGGGCGGTTGCGACCAGGCCGCTGAATGTGATCACCGCGAGATAGGGCAGCAGTTCGCGGCGCATCCCTACCGGACCGGAGCGTCGCCACGTCCAGAACCGGTGGATGAAAAAATTGGGTATCGCCCCGGCCAGGAAGGCCACTGCCCCCGACGCCGCGACGCCGACCTGGACAACGCCGAAGAGCAGCACAAATGTCAGCTGACTGCATGCCGTAGAAACGACCGTGCCCGCAGCGAACCGAGTGAACACACTTACCAGCCGGACCTGGCCGAGCCTCCGCAGCACCCCGTCATCCTGGCAGACACGCCGCGCGCTGGCGGATGCAGACTGCGGTAAGCAGGCCTGGATCAGTGCAGTCTGCATCAGAACGCGGACATCAGGCGAGGAGCTGGCGGTAGAGCGCCACGGTGCGGTCGGCGACTGCTGACCAGGAGAACTCGGTGATGGCGCGCGTGCGGCCGGCGTGGCCCATCGCCGCGACTCGGTTCGGGTCGGCCAGGAGCTCGTTGATCTGGTGTGCCAGGCCGTGCCGGAAGCCCTCCAGGTCCTGTTCGTCGTAAGGCACCAGCAGACCGGTGACGCCGTGGTCGACAACCTCCGGGATTCCCCCGACCGCGGAGGCGACCACCGCGGTACCGCAGGCCATCGCCTCGAGATTGACGATTCCCAGCGGCTCGTAGACCGATGGGCAGGCGAACACGGTGGCCGCCGACAGCACCTGCCGGATGTCCTCGACGGGCAGCATGTCCTGCACCCAGATCACCCCGGGACGGGTCGCGGACAGCTCCGCCACGGCGGCGCGGACCTCGGCTTCGATCTCCGACGTATCCGGCGCGCCCGCGCACAACAGCAACTGGGCACCGCGGTCGATGTGATAAGCCGCCGCCAGCAGGTGCCCGACTCCTTTCTGCCGGGTGATCCGGCCCACGAAGGCGACGATCGGCCGTGCTGGGTCGGCTCCGAGCCTGCGAACCACGTCGGTCTCCTGGACCGGGCGGTAAAGATCGCCGTCGATGCCGTTACGCACCATGTGCACCCGCTCGGGGTGCACGGCGGGGTAGCAGTCCAACACGTCGGCACGCATGCCATCGCTGACCGCGATGATGGCGTCGGCGTGCTCGTAGGCGGTGCGTTCCACCCACGAGGACACCCGGTAGCCACCGCCGAGCTGCTCGGCCTTCCACGGCCTGCGGGGCTCCAACGAGTGCGCGGTGACGACATGCGGCACGCCGTGCAGGGTCCGGGCCAGGTGGCCGGCCATGTTGGCATACCAGGTATGCGAGTGCACCAGGTCCACGCCGCTCAGCGCGTCTGCCATCGCCAGGTCCACCGACAAGGTCTGTAGGGCCGGGTTCGCCCTGGCCAGCCCCGGTGCCACGGCGTGGGTGTGGGCTTGCGGCCGGGGCGCGCCGAAGCAATGAACCTCGACCTCGCACCGCTTCCGCAGCTCGGGCACCAAGTGGCTGACGTGCACCCCGGCACCGCCGTACACCTCGGGCGGGTATTCTCGGGTCAGCACTCCGATGCGCACGCTGTGTCACGCTAGCGTCCCCACGGGTTGAGCCGGCAATCAGACCACGCCGGCTGAGCTGGCAATCAGAGCGCAGCCGTCACTCGTCTCAGCTAGTGCGCTACCTCGCCAACCAGTGAACATTCGGTGACCGGGGGCGGGTCTCACGTGGCTCCGCGGTGCGACCGGGGCTAGGGTGAGCTATTGTGAAGGGACAGCCGCACGTGCTGGGCATCGTTCTCGCCGGCGGTGAGGGAAAGCGGTTGTGGCCGTTGACAGCGGACCGGGCAAAGCCGGCCGTGCCGTTCGGTGGCAACTATCGGCTGATCGACTTCGTACTCTCCAATTTGGTCAACGCCGGATATGTCCGGATCTGTGTGCTCACCCAATACAAGTCGCACTCGTTGGATCGGCACATCACCACGGCGTGGCGGCTGTCGTCGATGCTGGGGCAGTACATCACCCCGGTGCCCGCGCAGCAGCGGCTCGGTCCGCGCTGGTACACCGGCAGTGCGGATGCGATCTTCCAGTCGCTCAACCTCGTCTACGACGATGCGCCGGAGTACATCATTGTCTTCGGTGCCGATCACGTGTACCGGATGGACCCGTCGCAGATGGTGGAGCAGCACATCGCCACCGGAGCGGGCGTGACCGTCGGCGGGATTCGGGTACCGCGCGAGCAGGCCAGCGCTTTCGGATGTATCGGCGCTGATGCCTCCGGCCGGATCACCGAGTTCCTGGAAAAGCCGGCGACGCCACCCGGTACGCCGGATGACCCTGAGATGGCCTTCGCGTCGATGGGTAACTACGTGTTCACCACCAAGTTCTTGGTCTCTGCGCTGCGCGCCGACGCCACCAACCAGGATTCCGACCACGACATGGGCGGCGACGTGATCCCCATGCTGGTGGATGCCGGCGAAGCGTCGGTTTATGACTTCGCCGACAACGTGGTTCCTGGAGCCACCGACCGCGACTGCGGGTACTGGCGCGATGTCGGCACGCTGGACGCCTATTACGACTCACACATGGATCTCGTGTCGGTGCATCCGGTGTTCAACCTGTACAACCAGGCGTGGGCGATCCGCACCGAGATGCCCCCGCTGCCACCCGCGAAGTTCGTTCAGGGCGGCAGCGCCCAGGAGTCGATCGTGGGGGCGGGTTCGATCGTCTCCGCCGCCCACGTGAGCCACTCGGTACTGTCCGGCGACGTTGTGGTTGAGGCGGGCGCCCACGTCGAGGGCAGCGTGCTGATGCCCGGTGTGCGGGTCGGCAAAGGTGCGATAGTGCGCCGGGCGATCTTGGACAAGAACGTGGTGATTCCCGACGGTGCCCAGGTCGGCATGGACCCTGACTTGGATCGGGAGCGCTACACAGTCAGCGGTGGCGGCGTCGTGGTGTTGGGCAAGGGAGCTCACGCGGAGTGAGCCGGTGGGCTAGCGTGGCGCGATGCGAAGAGTGCCCTGGTGGGCTGTGCTGTCATCGGCCTGCGCTCCGGTGCTCCTAGTCGGTGGTTGGCAACTCGCCGCCACCCGCCAGCGGGGTGGTTTCGACCAGGTGAGTCACACGATCAGTGAGCTGGCCGGTCGCGGCGCCACTGACCCGTGGATCATGACGACGGCCCTTGTCGGGGTCGGCGTGTGCCACGTGATCACGGCCGCGGGGCTGGCGCCGGCGGCCGTTCCGGGGCGCCTGCTGCTCGCAGCCGGGGGGGCTGCGACTGTCGCGCTGGCTGCGTTACCGCTCCCGGTTACCGGGGATTCGCCGGCCCACGTCGTAGCCGCGACGGTCACCTTCCCCGCGCTGTCGCTGTGGCCCGCGCTGGCGGTGCGGCGCGGCATCAAGCCCCGACCGGCGGTCTGGCTGTCCGCCGCCACGGGCCTGCTCGTGCTGCTCGGCTGGTTCGGGATCGACTCCTTCGGCGATGGTTCCCGGATCGGGCTGTCCGAACGCGTCCTCGCCGGGGCCCAGGCCCTGTGGCCGCTCGCGGCCGTGCTGCTGGCGCGCCGCCGCTGAAGCCCGCGGTGTGGTCCAATTCGCTCATGACTGCCGCAGACGAGCCGTCCACCCAGCAGACGACCAGCTCGCTTACCGAGGCGATCGTCGGCTACTACGACGAAACCTGGCTCGACTATCGAATCCTGTGGCTCAACAAAGACAACCTGGCCGTCCACTTCGGCTACACCGATGACAGTACCCACGGTCATACCGATGAGCTGAAGAACATGAATCGGGTGCTGGCGGACCGGGTGCGGATACAGCCTGGCGAGCGTGTCCTGGATGCTGGCTGCGGCGTCGGCGGCAGCAGCCTGTGGCTGGCCACCGAGCGCGGCGCCGAAGTGGTCGGGATCACGTTGCCCGCTAGGCAGGCGTCGATGGCGCGCAGTCACGCCGTCGAGCGACGCCTGACCGAGCGCGTCCACTTCGAGGTGGCCGACTTCACCGCGACGCCCTTTCCGGACGCGAGCTTCGACGTCGTGTGGGCGCTGGAGAGCCTGTGCCACGCGCCCCGCAAGGCGGCCTTCTACCGGGAGGCGGCTCGGCTGCTGCGGCCTGGCGGACGGGTGGTCGTCGCCGAATACGTCCGGGCCACCCGCCCCCTGGACCCGACCGGCGAGCGGCTGCTGCACGAGTGGCTCGACGGCTGGGCTCTCCCGGACATCGACACTCCCGGCGAGCATCTTGAGCACCTTGCTGCCGCCGGGTTCGCCGAGCCCCGGCTCGACGACGTGACCACACATACCCGCCCATCGCTACGCCGGTTGTATCGTATGGCCTGTTGGACCTATCCGCTGGCGTTGCTCGGCCGCGTCACGGGAGTTCGATCGGAGGTCCAGCACGGCAATGTGATCGCCTCGATACGCCAGTATCAAGCGCTCCGCCGCGATGCGTGGTTCTACAGCATCATCTCCGCTACCAAACCAGCGGCCAGTCATTGACGGGCAGTGGCTTCCTCCACGGTAGACTGGGCCTTCTACCGTGGAGGAAGAGTGGTTGTGCGATGAGTCTCAACATCAAGAGCGACGAAGCGCACGAGCTGAGTAGGGAGCTGGCGCGACTCACCGGGGAGAGCTTGACCCAAGCTGTGACGACGGCCGTTGCGGAGCGGTTGGAACGCGTCCGCCGCGAGCACAGCGACACCCGGCTTCGGGCCGAGGTGCTGCTTGCGATAGGCCGCGACACCGCGCCCAGGCTGCGCGAGCCGACCCGCAGCGCCGAGCACGGCGAGCTGTTGTATGACGAGCGGGGATTGCCGCGTTGATCGTCGACACCTCGGCGTTGATCGCGATTCTTCGCGACGAGCCCGATGCCGAGACCTTCGCGCTCGCTCTTGCCGCCGCACAGACGCCTCGTATTTCTGCGGCGAACTATCTGGAGACGGCGATCGTGATCGACGCCAGCCGCGACCCGATCGCCAGCAGGCATGTCGACGAACTGTTCACCAAGGCGAGGCTGGTCATGGAGCCGGTCACCGCCGAGCAGGCAACGATTGCCAGGGCCGCCTACCGAGATTTCGGCAAGGGTAGCGGGCATCCCGCCCAACTCAACTTCGGCGACTGTTTTGCCTACGCGCTCTCAAAGAGTGCCGGTGAGCCCTTGTTGTTCAAGGGCGACGACTTCAACCGGACCGACCTCGTGTCAGCCGCGATCGCGCAGCCCGTGCCGGGGAAGGACGCCTGATTGCTCCTCGACGATCGGTAATGCCACGCGCGTGGTACTAAGGTAACATTTTCGTGTGACTGAGAAGCGACGGCTGTCGGTGTCCGTGGATGCGGATCTAGTGGAGGTCGGGCATGCGACGGTGTCCTCGGGAGCGGCCGCGAGTTTGAGCGGTTGGGTCAACGATGCGCTGCGCCGGCAGGTGGAGCACGAGCGCCGGCTTCGGGGGATCGACGAGTTCATCCGGGCCTTCGAGGCTGAGCACGGTGAGATCACCGACGCCGAGATGGACGAGGTCGCCAGGGACATGCGGGGACGCGCCATCGTCGTGCGAGGCGGTTCGATCCGGCGGCCGGCATGAGCTTGGTGCTCGACGCTGGGGCGCTCATTGCGGTCGAGCGTGGTAGCCGAGCGCTCATTGCCAGCATCAAGAGAGAACGCCTGGTCGGGCGGGTGCCGGTGACGCATGGCGGTGTGGTGGGCCAAGTCTGGCGTGGCGGATCGGGCCGGCAGGCCGGCCTGGCCCAGATGCTCCCGCACATCGAAATCGTGCCGTTGGACGGGGACCTGGGCAAAGGCGCTGGCACGCTGTTGCGGGAGGCGGGTGGCAGCGATGTGATCGACGCCGCGGTGGTGCTCCTCGCCGGGGACGATGACCTCATCCTGACCTCAGACCCCGATGATCTCGTGGCGCTAGCAGCCGCGTCCGGAATCCACGTCGAGATCGTCCCGGTGTGAGAAGCATGAGGTTCCCACCACGCGAGATGTGCTCTTTACGACATCCGGAGGGCGAGCAGGAGACCGTCGCCTAACGGAAGCATCAGCGGGATGAGGGTTTCGTTGTCGCGCACCATCGCGCCGACGTCGCGCAGGGCGATGGACGATGGGTCCCGGTATGCCGGATCGGCCACCCTGCCACCCCATAGGGCGTTGTCGAACGCGATCACCCCGCCGGGGCGCAGTAACCGCACGCCAACCTCCAGGTAGCGTGGGTACTCGGGCTTGGCGGCGTCGACGAAGACCAGGTCGTAGCCGCCGTCGGTAAGCCGGGGCAGCACGTCCAAGGCTTGCCCCATGATCAGCCGATACCGCGACGGCGGGAAGCCGGCCTCGGTGAACGTCTGCCGGGCGGCGCGTTGGTGCTCGGGTTCGACGTCGATGGAGGTGAGAACCCCGTCGGAGGTCATCCCCCGCAGCAGCCACAGCCCGCTGGTGCCCGCTCCGGTACCGACCTCGACCACGGCGCGGGCGGCGAGTGCGCTGGCCAGAAACCGCAGCGCGGCGCCGCCGGCAGGCCCGATCGGAATACAACCCAACTCCTCGCTGCGCTCGCGTGCCGCAGCCAGTAACCCGTCCTCGGTGACGAAGCTCTCCAGGTACTCACGCACGGCGCTGCCGGAGAGGGCAGGCGGCCCGCCTGCGCTGCCGGTTGACCTCACGCTGCGCAGCGTAGCGGTGCGGTATGCACCATCTGGACGACGCCGCGCCGGATCCGCCGAAGACCACAATCCAACCCAGCCCCACCCGGACCGGCCCACTCTTAGGATGTTCTTAACCGGCCCTTACCTGGTGCACACGCTGGCACCCCATTATAGGAGCGGGATTCGTTGCGGATCGGTTTGCCGGGTTTCCTGCCCGGGCATCCGCGATGGAACCTCGGAAACATTGGCCGCCATCCCCGCGTTGCACTACCCGTGCGTGCCCCTGTAACCGGCGTCCTGTCGTCAACCCGGAGGTGGGAGACCCAGCCAATGGCTACCCAGACTCGCTTTAGCGGTCCTGCTGCTCCTGGGCAGGCGATCTCACTCGTCCGGACTGAGGACGAGGCAACTCGGGCAGCCGAAGCATGGGTACCGCCCTCATGGGACCAGGTTGTGCGGGAGCACGCCGACCGGGTCTACCGGTTGGCCTACCGCCTGTCCGGGAATCCGCACGACGCCGAGGACCTCACCCAGGAAACGTTCATCCGGGTGTTCCGCAGCCTGGGGTCCTACAAGCCCGGCACGTTCGAGGGTTGGCTGCACCGGATCACGACCAACCTGTTCCTGGACATGGTGCGTCGACGTTCCCGGCTGCGGATGGAGGGCCTGCCTGAGGACACCGACCGGCTCGTCAGTGGTGGGCCGAGCCCGGAGCAGGTCTACGTCGCGACCCACCTCGATCCGGATCTGCAGCAGGCATTGGACGACCTCGCACCAGAATTCCGGGCAGCTGTCGTACTCTGTGACGTAGAGGGTCTGTCCTACGAGGAGATCGGCGCCACGCTCGGGGTGAAGCTCGGGACGGTTCGCAGCCGGATCCACCGCGGCAGGCAGGCACTCAAGGCGGCGCTCGAGAAGCGACGTGCCGACGCTGAGTGAGGAGGCTGGATGACGGACCTACGCGGCCGCAGCTTCTCCGACTTGGTGGCGGGCCTCAACGCGGGACAGCACCTGGCAGTGGACGCCGTGGTGGCGTTCGTCGACGGAGAGCTCGGCCCGGTTGCTCGTGACCGTGCCGCCGCCCACCTCACCACGTGCCAGTCCTGTGCCGCGGAGGTCGCCGCGCAACACCAGGCCCGCAGTGTGGTTCGGTCGGCGCAGTGTCCACCGGTCCCTGCCGACTTGCTCGCCGCGTTGCGCGAGATTCCGCAAACCGCAGACCTGCCCCACGCGCCAGCCGGGCTGGCGGTGACGGCCGAGGGAACTATCGTCGAGTTCGCTGATCCGAGTGTGGCCCCCGGGCCGCTGGGTGCGAGCCCGCGTTGGGGTGCCGGACCCTCGGTACTCGGTCGATGGATCGGGCGATAACCGCGCTACGCACACTTCACCAGGGCGCGGGAAGACTGGCTGATCGCCGGTGCCCGCCTGACCCAGGAGACCATGGCCACGTCGCAGGATCACGACTTCTACCGGCCCCTCACGCCAGAAGGACACCCGGGGCCGCCGCCGTTCGTCTCGAGACCGGCCCCGCGGCCCGCAGTCGAACCGGCCGCGGCGCAGCTGTTCGGCCGACCCGCTGGAGTGTTCGGCGCCTTTGCCGATCAGCCAGGTGAGGCCATCCGTGAGCAGGCCGCTGCGCCACCGACCCCGGAGGCGTTAGCGGCCGCGTTCGGTAGGCCATCGACGTCCGATGAGCGGTTGCAGCGGCCTCCTGGGCGCAACGGAGCGCGACCCTCGGCGGCGTTGGCGGGGGAGGACGGCTTCTGGCCGCAGGGTGCCGGACGTGACCCCTGGCGGGATCCTTGGGCGGCAGCCGTGCTCGGCGCCCCCGCAGTGGGGCGACGCGATGTCGACGCCGACGAACCGCCGCGTCCAGGAGCCCGCCTGAGCGTGGCGGAGGTGCTGTTCGGTCGTCGGCTGAGCAACCGGGCGCTTGCTGCGCTGGCGACGGTGGCGCTGCTGATCGGCGGAGTCGGCGGCCTCGTGGGCCGGCTCACCGCCGACGGCGGCACCCTGCTCCACGATCCGGGCATCACGCTGGCGCAGGTTCAGCCGTCGATCGACCGACCGGCCGGCTCGGTGGCGGCGGTAGCCGGTCGGGTTCTGCCCGCGGTGGTGTCCTTGGAGTTCCGGGTCGGCGATCAGGGCGGCTTCGGCTCCGGTGTGGTGATTGACGGCCACGGCTACCTGTTGACCAACAACCATGTGGTGGCGCCTGCCGCGGACGTCCCGCATGCCACCCTGGAAGCGGTATTCAGTGACGGCGCCCGACTGCCGGCGCGGATCGTGGGCCGGGACCCCAAGACCGATCTCGCTGTGGTCAAGGTGGAGGTCGCGAACCCGACAGTGGCGCAGCTGGGCCGTTCATCGACGCTCAAACCGGGTGATCCGGTCATCGCCATCGGCTCTCCACTGGGTCTCGCCGGTACGGTGACCAGCGGCATCGTCAGTGCGGTGGACCGGCCGGTGCGGCTGGAGGCCGACGGTGGCAACGGCAATGCGGTGATCGACGCGATCCAGACCGACGCGGCGATCAACCCGGGCAACTCCGGTGGCGCGTTGGTCGATGGCGCGGGAGCGGTGGTGGGCATCAACACCGCGATCCGCACCCTGGGCGCCGTCGAAGGCGGGGGCTCCATCGGGCTCGGCTTCGCAATCCCCATCGACACGGCCAGAACGATCGCGCAGGAGCTGATCCGCACCGGGCACTACCAGCACGCCGATTTGGGCGTCAACGCCGCGTCGGTGACCGACGGCAAGTCCGACGGTGCCCGAGTGCAGAACGTTCAGCAGGGCAGCGCCGCCGCCGAGGCCGGCATCCTGGAAAACGATGTGATCACCAAGGTCGGCAATCGGACCGTCGGCACCGCCGACGCGCTGACAGTCGCGGTTCGCGAGCGGGCTATCGGCGAACGGGTGCCGATCTCGTTGGTTCGCGATGGGCGGCCGCTGGTGGTCACCGTCACGCTTAAATCCGACTGACTCTCAAGCCTCCCCTGTGTTAGTCGAGGTAGCCGCGGAGCGCCTGCGAGCGCGAGGGCTGGCGGAGCTTGGTCATCGTCTTGATCTCGATCTGCCGGATGCGTTCCCGGGTGACGCCGTAGACATGGGCGACCTGGTCCAGGGTGCGCGGTTGGCCGTCGGTGAGTCCAAAGCGCAGCCGAATAACGCTGGCCTCCCGCTCGGGCAGCGTGGCCAGTGCCGCTCGCAGGTCGCCTTGGAGCAGGGGAAATGACACCACATCGATCGCGGCCACGGCCTCGGAGTCCTCGATGAAGTCGCCGAACCGAGAGTTTCCCTCCTCGCCGATGGTCTGATCCAGTGAGATGGGTTCCCGGGCGTAGTGCTGGATCTCCAGCACCTTCGCCGGGCTGATGTCCATCTCGTTGGCCAGCTCCGCGGGGGTGGGCTCGCGACCCAGGTTCTGGACCAGCTCGCGTTTCCTGTGACCCAGCTTGTTGATCACGCCGACCACCTCCACCGGGATCCGGATGGTGCGGGCCTGATCAGCCATCGCCCGGCTGATGGCTGCCCGGACCCACCAGGTGGCGTAGGTGGAGAACTTGAATCCCTTGGTGTAGTCGAACTTCTCTACCGCACGGATCAGACCCAGGTTGCCCTCCTGGATCAGATCCAGCAATAGCACGCCGTGGCCGGTGTAGCGCTTGGCCACCGAGACGACGAGGCGGAGGTTGGCTTCCAGCAGGTGGTTCTTGGCACGCTCGCCGTCACGGACGATCCAGCACAGATCCCGGCGCAGCCGCGGGGCAAGCTTGTCGATCGCATCATCGGTCCGGCGCACCCGCTCAGCGGCATAAAGCCCTGCCTCGATCCGCTTGGCGAGCGCCACCTCCTCCTCCGCGTTGACCAGCGCCACCTTGCCGATCTGCTTGAGATACACCCGCACGGAATCGGTCGAAAGTGTGAGCTCGGCGTCCTTGCGTCCCTGACCTAACGCCTCTGACTCTTCGTCGTCCCAGTCGAAATCGCCGGATTGGTCGACTCGGTCCAACGGCTCCTGAGGATCCCCGGCGCCCTCAATCACGAGCGGGACATTCTCTTTCAGCAGATCCAGGAACGCTGGACTAAGCCCGCTGCGCTTGAACGCCACATCTTTAACTGGCGAGTCCGGCGTCCTCCTGGCCGTCTTGGTCACCCGATGTGCTTCGCGGGACGCGGCGGCGACGCTCAACATCCTCACCTCCGAAACCATCTCTACCAACGGCTATCCATACGAGCTCATCGGCGCGGGTCAGCGACACGACGCGCTCCATTGGCCCCAGCATGAAGGCGGCGGGTCACCAAGTGGCGCGGTATCCCGGCCGCCGGGCTTCCCACTGTCGTCGTGTGGGACAGGCGCTGAGACCGCGTCTTGCGGCACCGACGCACCTGGCAACTGCGATCAGGACACTTGCCGTAGCGATCGGGGCCATGGCCGGTCGCGTTCCGCCGCCTGGTGACGCGCTAGCGGCCACGGTCGTGGCCTACGTGCCGATGAGTACGTCGATCAGTTGACTGCGCGGTCCGTATCCGCTGCGCCATCGCCGCCCGGTCAGCGGCCATGCCTCGCAGCAGGTCCACGTAATAGCCAGGGCCCAAGACCCTCTCCTCCTGGATGGCCCGATGGCGGTAGTACGCGGCCTCGGCGTCCAAGTCATCCGCGCGGCCGCCGACGAAATCGTCTCGGATGACCGTATCGCCTACCACCACACCATCAGCGCAGGGTGAAACACTGACACCGACGAGTGATACGCCGCTGGGGTTAAATCTCCGCTGCGCGCGCTGTTGACTGGCCGTCATTTCATGTCCCCGGGCCGACACCGACACTTGTTCAGCCACCGGGGTCTGGGGCAGCACCGCTACCGATCCCTACTTCCCCCCAGGGGGCCGCAGGGTCGGAGCGCTGGTAGCGAGACTACCAGGGGACACCGACCCACCGGTAGACCATTGCACCCGGCCCGCCGATCCCGACTGCGAGAATTGCTCGTCGGCCGATGTCTGCTCGACAGGTTCGCGAAGCTGATACGCCGCTGGACCGAGCTCCCCGCGGTACGCGCGTTTGACTAGTGTAGATAGATGTGTT
>QHBY01000109.1 GCA_003244245.1 Pseudonocardiales bacterium | reverse complement strand
GCCCGGACACGTGCTCCAGCACGATCCACTCACCGGAGAGCACCGAACTCGGCGCGGCGCTCGCCACCCTCGGCGGGCCGTAGGCGGCGTGGCGGGTGGGTAGCGTGCGCGGTTCGCTTCCCTGGTGTTGGGCATAGTCGCGGTCGAGCTCGGCGAGGAGTCCCGGACCGGTGACTCGCAGGGTCTCGGGGCCATCCGGGTCGGGGAGCAAGCTCGCCTCGCTCGGCTGGTCGGTGACCCGGCATGCCACCAACGTTGATGAGTGCCCGAGCCGGTGAACCCGACTGAGCAGTCCGTCGAGCTTGTCGAGCAGCTCGACCTCCGCGACAGCGCCGGGCCAGATGAAGCACACCCTTGAGTCGTCGGGAATGACGGTCGGGAACGAGCGGGCCTGACGTCCGCGCTGGTCAGGGAGCAGCTGCAGCCCCTTTGTCACCGCGCTCGCCGACTCCTCGGGCTTGGCTGCCGCCGTGCTTCGGCAATCCGCGGCGAGCTTCGCCACGACCTTGTCGACTTCACGCTCGGCGCGACTGATCTCCTTCGGGTCCCCCTCACCATGTGCGTCGCGAAGCCTTTCCTCGGCCGCCTGATGCCGTTCATATCGGGTGATGGAGGCGTCGTTAACTGGCACATAGGCGAGGAACGGTGAGCGCAGCGCGGCCTCGGAGCAGGCGATGTCCGGTGCGCCGAGAGCCTCGAACCACTCCAGCGCCTCTCTTTCAAGGAAATCCGGTTGATCGGCGTCAGCCCACGTGGCAACCATCGCGGAGAACAGCCGCTGAGGATGCGGCGGCCATTCCGGCCGACTCCGATCGTTGTGCCGAGTGGCGCTGTAGCGACCCGTGAGCAGGAGAACCTCGACGGCCAGCATCAGGAGTCGTCGTCGCTCTCGCTGTCGCCTCGAGCTGCCAGCTCGTGGCTCCTTGCAATCAGGTCGACCAAGCGGTCGGTGGGCTCGAGCATCAGCTCGTCGGTTTCCCACTCCAGGCCCTCCGGGCGCGCCGCCGAGACGGCCTGTCCGAGCAACGAGAACGCCTCGGCCTCATCGAGATCGAACTCAAGGACAGCGCCCGACCGGTCCAGCAACTCGAAGCCGAGCGGTCCCGTGGGCGCCAGCACGCAGCGGGATCGGAGGTCGAAGCCCTCTCCGACTGCGAGCACGGTCGCCGTGAGGCCGAGTGCTGCCAGGGTGGTGCGGGCCGCGACCTCCGCCGCCGAGCGCCGATCACCGTCCAGCAGCTCACCGTGTCCGTCCACCGGGAAGCGGAGGCGGCGCAGCGCCGGGAAAGAGATCACCGTCAGGGCCTCGATCCGATCCGCCGTGATGCCGCCGGCCTCGCCGTCGATGCTCGGGGTGACGTTCCCGTGGTTCACCTGCGAGGGCCGTCCGGCTGATCCAACGGAACCGCTCACAGGGATTGGCTTCCCCTTCTCCTTGCGGGCCTCCATCTCATCGAGGGTCCACGTCCCATCGGGGGCTTCGAAGATCGGCCCGGCCTTGAGCTCGATTCCAGCCGGATCGATGCGCGAGGCCGTCTTCACGCCCAGTTGGATGTTGAACGCTGTGATCTCGCTCGTTATTGCCCGCTCGTACTTCGCGCCCGTGCCGCCCTTTGGGCCGGTGGAGTCCCAACCACCGAACAGGAGGGTCGTGGGCGACCATCGGAACAGCGACGCGGCGTCGCGGTGCGTAGCCTCGGTGATGGCGCGCCCGACATCGCTGTGTCGGAACAGAATCCCGTCGAGCAGGCTGTCGCGCAGCAGAGCATCGAAGATGCGATGCGGCGCTTCGAGTGAGGAGATGCGATCGAGCGATGGCACGGCCGTGTCGCGGAAGTCGACGGAGACGATCGGCACCTCGAGGTCGCCCCGGCGCGCCGCCTCGAGCAGCGCCAGCTCGCGCCGGTTCGCTTGGGAAGCGACCGAGTCGAGCAGCGCGCAGTGCACGTCTTCGCCATTGATGCGACGAAGCTCCGTCGCGTACTTCGTGTCTGGGCGATTGGAGGCACCGTATGTAGGTGGATGCAGCTTGTCGCCGGGACCGCCCATCGGCTCCAGTGAAATCCGGCTGCGGATTCCAACGCCGGTGCCAGCGATCGCCTCTTGAAGCTGTTCGAAGGTGAGCGTCATATTGATCTCCAGGACGGGGACAGGGGGTGGGAAAGCACGTACACCAACCTGCGACGCGCGCTGCTTCGCACGAGCCGCTGGTGCAGCCAGGCAACGAGCAGGGCGTGGGTCTTGCCGCTGCCGGTCGGGACGTCGAGCACCGCAGACGGCTTGGACGTCTCGCCGAGCGCGCGCTGGTAGTCATTGGCGGCCGCCTGGTGGCGCGTTCGAGGTAGGAGGCGAAGTCCTCAGCGGTGGGCATGCCCTACCAGTCGTGGCGGTAGCTCGACATCTGACGCGACCCTAATCGACCGACCCAAGCCGGGAAAGGGAATTGGCACAGGTGGGGTCTCCATTTCAGTGCCGTATCGCAGCCTCGATGGCGCAGGTATCGGGGCGGAGCGCCGGAACCGGTTTCGGTCATTTTGGGCCTCGGGTGCCCGCAGGGGCCCGGCGGTGAGAGCGCCCTCGCGGCTCGTGGATGGCGCAGTTCGCTCCGGGCCTACGGCACCAACATGGAGACCCAACTTGGCACAAATGCGAAAAGAGGCTCGGGTTGGACTGAGCCGAGCTGCTGGGGCACCGTTACGCTCCAGCCGTGTCAACGCAGATTGCGGTGCGTATCCCAGAGGGAGACCTCGCCGCCCTCGACGATGCGGTGCGGGCGGGACGCTTCGCAAGTCGGGCGGCTGCGGTGAGGGAGGGGCTCACGCGCCTGCTCCGAGAAGAGCGCGACAGAGAGATCGCGGAGTCATATCGCCGCGCCTACTCCAAGCACCCCGAGGAGGAGTGGTTCGGGAAGGTCGGGAT
>QHBY01000108.1 GCA_003244245.1 Pseudonocardiales bacterium | reverse complement strand
GCAGTTTGGAAAGGACCTAACGGGCCACAAGAATTCGAACACGTGCACTATGTGGTTGCCAACCTTCAGCAGACAGTGCGCACCACGCGAGGAGCAGATCACTACATGCCTGCTGACATCAACCGTATGCTGGAGTGGCTGGATCGTGCCCGGCGTCAACTATCTTGAGCGCTCAGCGTCAATTATCTTGAGCGGTGCGGTCGAGCAAGATCATTGAGCTGGGGTTGCGCTGCGTTGCCGGCGAGCCGGCAACGCAGCCCGTCGTCGATAGCTGTCCACGTTCATCTCCAGAATGGTCGCGTGATGCACGAGGCGGTCCACGGCAGCCACCGTCATGGCCCTGTCCGGGAACACCTCGTCCCATGCAGAGAAGGGTGCGTTGGCCGTGATCGCAAGGCTCTTTCTCTCGTAACGCTCGGCGATCAGTTCGAACAGGACCGAGGTCTCGGCCTGGTCACGGCGCGCGTAGCTCAGGTCGTCCAGGATGAGCAGGTCGAAGCGATCGAGCCTAGCCAGTTCGTTCGGCAAGCGTAGGTCGCGGCGTGCGGCCTGCAGCCGCTGCACCAGCTCGCTCGTGCGCGCGAAGAACACCTTGTAACCACGGTCGATCAGGGCATGGCCGATGCCGGCAACGAGATGCGTCTTGCCCACACCAGGCGGCCCGAAGGCGAGCAGGTTGTGACCCTGAGCGATCCACCCATCGGCCTCGGCGAGCGCCATGATGTGCGCCTTGGAGACCGCTGGCACGGCTGCGAAGTCGAAGCTCGCCAGGCCCTTGTCCGGTGGCAAGTGGCTGTCGACGCGGGCGCGGGCCAGTCGGCGCGTCTCGCGCTCGTGCACTTCCTGCTCCAGCAACATTCCGAGGAATCGCTCGGCCGGCCAGCCCTCGCGGTTGGACTGCTCAGCCAGTTCAGGCCACAGGCGCTTCACGGTGGGCAGTCTGAGCTCGGCCAGCATGAGCGGCAGGCGTGCGGCGTCGGCCGCAGTGCGAGTGACGGCCGCGTTCATGCAGCCTCCAGCAGTTCGTCGTACACCGCCGCGGCCGGCAATACGACTTGCACGACCGGCATCCATGTCGGACGTGGTGCGAACTGCTCGCGCAGCACTTCGATGTCCGGCACTTCGTCGCGCTCGCTCAGCGAACCGAGTACGCCAGCCAGTTCGGCCACCACATTGGCGCGATCAGCCAGATCGAGCAGATCCACCATCAATCGGCAGGCCGCACGTTCGCTCAGTTGCTTGCTCATGCGTTCCCACGCTTGGGCGTACTCGCTGCGCGGGAACATGGCGTCGCGCAGCACCCATCGAGCGAAGGCACCAGGCTTGCGCCGCAGTGATGGCAGCATGTGGCGCCAGTCGATACGTTTGGGATGACGGGTCTGAACGCTGCCCCGCAACCGCTCGCACTCGAACACCTTCACGCCACCCAGCCAGGCTTCAAGGTGCGCACTGTGCAGCCGCACCTTCAGTCGATGGCCGGTCAGCCGTGACGGCACGCTGTAGAGCACGCCCTTGACGGTGATCAAGCCGAACTTGCTGACCCGCACATCGACCTCCTCGAAGTCGACGGTGCGCCGCGCCGGCAGCGGACGAAGGCTGGCGCGTTCGACCTCCCAGGCTCGAGCGCAGCGCGCGTTGAGCCGGCGTACGGTCTCGGCGATGAATTGACCGTAGACCTCGATGGTCGGGAACTCGCGCGTGCCGCGCAGCAGCAGCGCCTGGTCGAGCGCGCGCTTCAGACTGCCCTGGCGCGATTCGATGGAGCCGTTCTCGTGGCTCACGCCCGGGTTGTTGCGGCTCGCGCGCAGACCGTAGTGCGCGCACAGCTCGCGGTAGCGGGCCGTGAGTTCTTCCTGCTCCGCCAAGTTGTTGAAGGCCGCCGACAGGCTGTCGGTGCGATGTTCCTCAGGCACGCCGCCGGCCATCCACAGCGCCTCTTGGAGGCCGGTGGTCAGTGCCTGGAAGCTCTCGCCGCCGAGCACCACGCAGGCATGGCGCCAGCCGCTGTGGGCAAACGCAAACTGGTAGAGCCGATGCGCCAGGACCTCCCCCGCGATGCTGACCCCGAGTTCGTCGGCGACGGTGAAGTCCGACAGCCCAAGCCGGCCTGGCGGGTGCTCCTGAGCAAAGAAGATCTCGCGTTCGTCGCCATGCTCGGCACGCCATTGCCGGATACGGCGTTGCAGCGTGCGAAGCACCGCATCTTCGAAGCGTTCGGGGTGGCGGCGCTGCAGCTCTTCAAGGACCGTCACCGCCATCAGCGTGGGCGCGCCTTGCAACATCGGCACGACTTCCATTTCCCACACCTCACCGAACGGATCAGCGCGTGTACGCCAATGGCGCGCCGGTCTCTGCGAAGGCAACGACACCATCGATTCGATGCGCCGCGCCGTCGCCACACTGATGCCCGTCTTGATCGCTGCTGCCTCCTGGCTGTGTCTGCCGCGCAGTTGCTTGTACTTGGTCATTTGAAGATCCGATATGCGTTTGCCGGGCACCTGGCTGCCTCCTTCAGAGACAAACCACTTTAAAACCCGACCGCAGACGCACCCCCCGGGGGCGTGCGTCAACCGCTCACGATAGTTGTCGTCGACCGCTCAAGATAATTGTCGCTGACCATGTTTGATCCAAACGCCTTCTCGACGGCCTGAAGATAGGGACACGAGTTCGACTTCCGCTGGAACACGCGTGCCAAGCTCGGTTTCACCGACGTCCAGCGCGCTGAAGTTGCACTGAAAAACATTGGCGGGAAGCGCCTCACCTATCGAAGGGCTAACGCATAAGAAACC
>QHBY01000107.1:1137-10769 GCA_003244245.1 Pseudonocardiales bacterium | reverse complement strand
ACCTACCATGGCGGCAGTTTCCGAGGCCACCTTTGCTCTGCATGCCGGCCGCAACACCTGGCAGTACACGCAGCGGCGAGCCATCTGCCGGAGCTTCCAGACCCACCGCGCGCTTGGGCACGATATCGACGTCGACTACGTCGCTCCCTTCGCTGATTCCGAGTTCGTCGCGGCCATGGCTCGTGCTGCGGGTTTCTGGGGATGGTCCGGGTGAACGGCGGCGATGACTCACCTGTTCGGTGATCTACTGCCCCGGGCGGTGCTGCAACGCACGAGCAAGGCCACGTTCGAGCGAGCGGTGTTCACCGAACGCGGACGAGACTTCGCGGCGCAATGGAACGGCAGCGGCGTGGACCCCGACCTCGTCGACCCGGAAGTGTTGCGCGACATTTGGCTGTCCGACCGACCTGACGGCGGAACGATGGTGCTCATGCAGCAAGCGTGGCTCGCGTCCCAGCAGGCCTGTGTCACGCAGACGCATTGGCCTAGGGAGCGGACCGGACGAGTCCGCCGTGTCGAGGAGGGCAAAGAATGAAGGTCGTTGTCACCGGTGGCGCCGGGTTCATCGGAGCGAACCTGTGCCGCGTGCTGTGTGGACGGCGCGAGGTGGCCGAGGTGGTCGTCGTCGACGATTTGTCCACTGGCAGTCTCGCCAACCTCGACGGCTTGACCATCACACTGATCAAAGAGAGCATCCTGAATCGTTCAGCGCTGGACGTAGCGTGCGCCGGTGCGGGCTCGATCGTGCATCTCGCCGCGATCCCATCGGTGCCACGCTCAGTCGAGGATCCACTGGCTAGCCACGCTGCGAACGCCACTGGCACCCTGGAGGTGCTCGAGGCCGCCCGGCGCCACGGTGTTGGACACGTCATTGTCGCGTCATCGTCCTCGGTCTACGGCGCTAATCTGCTGCTTCCCAAGCACGAGGGGCTGTGTTGTGAGCCGATGAGCCCGTACGCGGTTAGCAAGCTGGCCACCGAGGCCTACGCCCTGGCGTACCGGCAATGCTTTGGTCTATCCGTGCTGGCGTTGCGGTTCTTCAACGTATTCGGCCCCCTCCAGCCCGCTGGGCATGCGTACGCGGCGGTCGTCCCCGTCTTCATCGACGCGGCGTTGTCCGATCGTCCGATCCCCGTGAACGGCGACGGCACCCAAAGCCGGGACTTCACTTTCATCGGCAGCGTGACGAGCGTGATCACCGACGCCGTCCTCCGTCAGGTGGGCGCCTCTGGTCCGGTGAACCTGGCTTTCGGTACCCGCACCACGGTGCTCGAACTCATTGACGAGCTGGAGAGGGTCCTGGGGACCCCGCTGCCGAGGGTGCATCGGCCGCCACGCGCTGGCGATGTACCGCACTCGCAGGCCGACAGCAGCCGGCTAGCTGCCCTGTTTCCCCGCCTGGAACCGGTGCCTCTCTCCGATGGGCTGCGCGCCACGGTCGACTGGTTCCGATCGACTATGCCCGTTTCTTGAGGGGCCGGGCCGGTGAGCCGATGACGACGAGGCCAGGTGCGACATCCCTGGTGACCACGGCCCCGGCCCCGATGAAGCCGCCCGGCCCGACGGTCAGTCCCTCGAGCACGACCGCGTTACTGCCTATGGTGACGTCTTCGGCGAGGTGCACAGAGCCGGCCACGTTTGCGCCGGGGTACACCGTCACCCGGTCATCTAGGGTCGCGTCATGTCCCACCGTGGCGTTGTAATGCACCTGGCAGTGCGCTCCAATCGAAACGCTGCTGGAAATGTATGCGTTCGCGTGGACCAAGCACCCTGCGGCCAGGCAGATCTCGGACCCGAGGCCGGCGCTGGGGTGGACCAGCGTGACCGCAGTCAGTCCGCGGCTATCGAGCAGGTCGGAGAGTCTCGCGCGCACCGCCGGGTTGGCGATGCTGATCAGATAGGCATCCCCTCGGGGCGCCTGTGATGGAGCTAGCACGGGCAGCCCATGCACCGTCTGCCCGGCGAGTTCGTCGTCGAGGAAGGCAACGACGCTGCGACCTAGGGCCAATGCCACGTCGAGAGTCTCCCGACCCACACCGCCCGCTCCTGCCAGGTAAAGGTCCATGGATAGATTGTTAACATCCAGTGGTGAGTGAGCGGAGCGCGGCACTGCCCAGGTCTCTGCGCCGTCCTGCTGCAGCCGCCGCCGCGCTGGCGGCGCTCGGCTTCGCGGTGTTGGCCGCTCGATATGCGGGTGGTTCGAAGGCGGGTTGGTTGGACGGCCACATCGAGCGCGTGGTCGGCGCACTCACTCCCGACCCGGGCCGCTTGTCGGAGATGGTCATTCTGGGCAATCCGCTACCCGTCGCCGCAGGCGCAGTCGCCCTGAGTGGGGTCAGCCTGGCGCTGGGTCGCCGCAGGCTGGCGGCGCTAGCCATCATCGGGCCCGGCCTCACCGGGGTGGCAATCGAGATGCTCAAGCCGCTGATCGGCCGCACGATCGTAGGCGGCGGATTCATCTATCCGAGCGGTCATACGGGTGGTGTCACCGCACTGGGCCTGGTCGCTGCGCTGCTGCTCGTCAACGTGTTGCGGCCCGGTCCCCTGGCGGGCGCTGCACTTCTCGTGGCCGGAGCGCTGCTGACCGGCGGCGGCATGGCCGTCGCAGTGGTCGTCGGAGGATTCCACTACCCCACCGACGCAGCCGGAGGGTTCTGCACCGCGGTCGCGGTGGTGCTGGGAACGGCGTTACTGCTCGATCGCTGGGCCGACAGCCGGTCCAGGACGGCCTCGCCGCACTCCTCGCACCCGTGACGCCGCAGCCGTAGCTCATCGCAGACAACTGGCGACGACTACAGCCGTCACCGCGTCATAAGGAGGCTCGCAATGCACGCCCAAGGGCACAGCGCGGAACTAATGCTACTACGTGGAGGGCGCGGCAGCTTGGCAAGAGATCGATGAGAGACTATGCTGCTGAGTTCGAATCTCTGAAGCCCAGGCCGGTGAGGACGTCAATTCCTTCGTCGTCGATTGTGCCGGCCGCAATCTTCTCCAGTAATCGCGCGTGACTCACGGGCCGGATCTGGTCACCGACCAGTGGTATCGGATGAGCCAGCGCCCGCCGACGGGGACATTTGTCCAATTTGTCGTCAATATCGGCGCGAGAGCAGTCCGGCGTTGGACGGTACGTATTCGGTCAAGTACGTATGGTGAAAATCGCTTGGTGAGACCTGCACTACTTTAGGCTAACAACATGGCCCTATCGGCCAACCAGATCCATGCGGTAGAATGAAGTTTCGATGGCGTTGATGTCCGACGACACGAACAGGCCGCTCCCGTCCGTTCGTTGAGATCCCGCCAGTGACGGCAGGGCTTTTCAGTGTGGTTGAGATCATACTGTTGATGCCTCTTCGAGGAGGAGCGGTTACGTGACATCTCCTCTCGAACAGGTAAACGCCGAGTCAATACCCTTGGCGGGTCTTCTCATAGGGGAGGAAGAGCGCACTGCCATTGGCCGCGTCCTCGCATCCGGTATGCTGGCTCAGGGACCCGAAGTCGCCGCCTTCGAGGCCGAGTTCTCCCGACACGTATGGGGTCGGCCGTGCGTCGCAGTGAACTCGGGAACGAGCGGGCTGCTGCTCGGGTTGCTCGCCATAGGGATCCGTCCCGGCGATGAGGTCATCGTGCCATCGTTCAGTTTCGCGGCGACCGCGAACGCCGTGGCTCTCAGCGGCGCACGACCCGTGTTTGTCGATATCGAGCCGACCCACTTCTGCATCGACCCGGCCGCGGTGCTCGCCGCGATAGGAGAGCACACGGCAGCCATAATGCCGGTGCACTTGTACGGGCACCCCGCTGCGATGGACCGCCTGACGGAGATTGCCAGGACACACGGCTTGGACCTCGTCGAGGACGCCACACAGGCTCACCTCGCCAGTCTCGACAATCAACCGGTCGGCACATTCGGTTCGGTGGCCGCTTTCAGCTTCTACGCGACGAAGAACATGACAACTGGCGGGGAGGGCGGTCTTGTGGTGTGCGCTGACGAATTGATCGCCAGACGGGTGAGGCTGCTGCGCAACCAGGGCATGGACCGGCGCAACACCAAC
Source organism: Pseudonocardiales bacterium (assembly GCA_003244245.1). Classification (GTDB taxonomy): domain Bacteria; phylum Actinomycetota; class Actinomycetes; order Mycobacteriales; family Pseudonocardiaceae. Next base: position 6,720 of record QHBY01000107.1, on the reverse strand, counting down.
GAGATCGTCGGTTACAACGCGCGGATGACTGACCTCCAAGCCGCGATCGGAAGGGTTCAGTTGCGTCGCCTGCCGGAATGGACCGCAGCCCGACGTCGAAATGCAAAATTCTTGACTGCGGGGCTCCAGCAGCTCGTGCACCAGGACCGGCTGTTGGTGCCACAGGCGGCTCCTTCGGCGCAACCCGTTTGGCACCAGTACACTGTGCGCGCCCAGCAGCGTCACCAGCTGGCCGCCACGCTCGCCGGTTTGGGTGTCCAAACACGAATCTACTATCCGACGCCGATTCACCGGCTTCCTGCCTTCGACCTCCACCTCGACCTGCCACAGACGGCAGCTGCCGCGCGAGAGGTCCTTTCACTGCCGGTTCATCCTGCGCTGTCGATCGCGAACCGCGAACGCATCGTCAGCGCCGTCGCCCAGGCGCTCACGGAATGAGGGGCACACTACGAGCCGGAGTCATCGGCCTCGGAACGATGGGGCGAAACCATACGCGAGTGCTGCAGTCATTGCCCGATATCGAGCTGGTCGCTGCCGTGGATATACACGACCATCCTCACCAGGCTCCGATGGGGATCGACGTTCTCCGCAGCATACGCGACCTCATCGACCGTGGTATTGACTTCTGTGTCGTTGCCACACCTACCAGAACCCATAAGGAGATCGGTCTGGAGTTAGCCGAAGCCGGTGTCGCAACTCTCATCGAGAAGCCTCTTGCACACGATTACAAATCTACGCAGGTGATCGTCGAGGCGTTCGCGCGCAATGATGTGCTAGGCTGCGTCGGGCACATCGAGCGATTCAACCCCGCGCTGCAGAACATGCGTCGTAGGCTGGCATGCGGTCAGCTCGGCAACCTATACCAGGTTGCAACCCGACGACAGGGACCGTTTCCTGCTCGGATTATCGACACCGGCGTCATTCTCGATCTGGCTATCCATGATATTGACCTTACAACGTGGGTGACAAGTTCTTCTTACCGTTGCGTCTCGGCACGTGTGGCGCATCCAAGCGGCAGTGATCGCGAGGATTTGGTGAGTGCGGTCGCAGAACTTTCCGGCGGTGTCGTTGCCACGCATTTGGTGGACTGGCTGTCGCCGTTCAAAGAACGGGTTATGACAGTGATGGGTGAATTTGGCTGTTTCGTGGCAGACACCCTGACGTCCGATCTCACGTTCTATCAAAGTGATTCTCAATCACCTCGATGGGGCAGAGTTTCGGCATCTCAGAAAGTATCAGAAGGGTGCATTATTCGTTATTCTATACCGAAGCTAGAGCCGCTTTTGACGGAGCTTTCCAACTTCGCGGCGGCAGTTCGCGGTGAATCGGCGCAGCTAGTAACACTCCAGGAGGGGCTTGCTGCTGTATGCGTCGCTGAATCCCTACTGGAGTCTGCTGAAACTGGGGAGACAGTCGAGTTAGCGGATTGAATTTAAGGCTTCCAGGAACCTAGGCGGGCAGCAATGTCAGACAGCGAGGCCGTCACGTTCCCGTCGTACGTTTAGGCAACCCACAATCGACTTCATTCCACAGTCACCGACTTGGCGAGGTTGCGGGGACGGTCTACGTCGTGGCCAAGGTGCCGGGTAACGCCGAGGGCGAGATGTTGTAGCGCGATCACTGCCTCCAGCGGTCCCCAGGGCGGTTCTTCGTCCGCCGCGACCACCGGGAGGTTCGCGTCTTCGCCGCCTCCTACGGTGATGATGCGAGCTCCACGAGCGGCCACCTCGGCGACGTTGACCGCCAACCGCGCGGCCGGTTGTGCTTGCACCACGACAACCGGCGTCTGATCCTGTACCAGTGCAATCGGGCCGTGCTTTAGTTCGCCGGCGGGCGTGGCTTCGACCCACCGGTAGGCAAGCTCTTTGAGCTTGAGGGCACCCTCGCTCGCATATGGCATGCCGGCACCGCGCGACATGAAGATCCATCCGGGCTGGTGTGCAAGTTCGGCGGCAAGCTCTGCCGCGATCGGGGCAACTTGCTCGTCTGTGGCGGCCAGCCGGTCGGGAACCGCAGCGAGCTGCGCCTGCAAGCGCGCCAGCTCGGCGCCGCTGATGCGGTCATGTGCCGCGGACATCGCTATAGCCAGAGCTGAGCCAGCTACTACCTGCGCCGTGAACGATTTTGTCGCTGCGACCCCGAGCTCCGGTCCGCAGCCCAGACCCAAAACGCCGTCCGCACGACGCGCGAGAGTCGACTGTGGGTTGTTGGTCACCGCTAGCCAGGGACGTGGCCACGCGTCCATCGCGGAGAGGACGTCAGCGGTTTCGCCGGACTGGGAGAAGGCCACCGTCAACGTATCGGTCTCGTTCACGTCGGCCGTGCACTCACTGGCAATGACAACGCGTGTAGGGATCCCACCGATTCTGGTCAGCACGCGGGCGGTGATCTGGGCGGCGTAAAAGGAACTGCCGCAGGCGACCAGCCTGACTCTACAGCAAAGAGGCAAACCGAGATCGTCGAGCAGTCGCCCGTGCTCCAGCCGACCGCCGAGGGTGTCGATTACGTGGCGGGCCGCCGATGGTTGTTCGGCCATCTCCTTGGAGGTGAAGTCGGGAGCGCCGTCAAGGGTTGCCGCCGCGACCGGTCCGGGTCCGAGTAACGGTGCCCTAGCCGGGATTTGTCGACCGTGTGCGTCGACCCACACAGCGCGAGAGGAAAGGGAGACGATGTCGCCGTCATTCAACTCGCGGATTGTCTCGACGTCCAATTCGAAGCCAAGTACGTCGGACGCGGCCGTATGCGCTTTCTCACTCTCACCCACGAGCAGCGGACTACGATAACGGGTTACCACGACGCAGTCGAAACCCTGAGCTGTGACGGCGAGCGCCCAAGAACCCTGCAGCCGACGCGTGGCCGCTGCGACGGCTGCTACCAGCAGGTCTGGTCCTTCAATCACCTCGTGGGCTCTAGCCTCAGAAAGATTGTCCTCTATGAGGTGAGCAATGAGCTCGGTGTCCACTTCGGTCGCAACAATGTGCCCGTCGGCCATCAGCTCGGTGCGCAGCATCACAGCGTTGTCGATTGTACCGTTGTGGACGACCGCCACTTTTCCCGTGCAATCACGGTGGGGATGGGCATTGGTCGTCGACGGGGCGCCGTGTGTCGCCCAGCGAGTATGTCCGATCCCAATCCGGAAGTTGCATTCCTCGTCTAACGTCAAGGCGACGAGGAGTTGGGACAGCCGTCCAGCGGCACGCACAAATTTTACCTCCCGGCCATTTCCGGGATTCAGTGCCACTCCCGTTGAGTCGTAACCCCTGTACTCCAGTCGGGCAAGCCCGTCTGTGAGCGCCGACACCGCAGACCCATGCCCGCAGTAAGCAACGATCCCGCACATTATCCACTCCCGCGTGATTGAATCTATCGGTTGACTCAACACTGGATCGACTGCGGCGGTCCTCACCTCGATGATGATCCGGTCGAACGGGAACGGCATGACAGCGACTGCTCTGACCCCGTGGTTGGTCGCTGAGCGTGCCTGTCATCTGAGTCCATCGCAAATGTCAATCGCTTCGTTACTCACTTTCGGAGGCCGGTATCTTGCTGATCTTGTACGTGATCAAATTAATTTAACTCTCAGTGTTTAGGCAATTGCCTCATGTCACGATACAGAGCTCGGGCTGATTTCCAATAGATCCCACGACTCAACGAGATCGTGCCCGGCAAGCGACGGATCAGCGCAGACACGGCCCTGCGGCTCGCGCGGTACTTCAAGACCACCGAGCGATTCTGGCTTAACCTCCAAGGACGCCACGACATTGAGATCGAGCGAGACCGACTGGCGGACACTCTCGAAGCGATCCATCCACTCGCCACCGCCTGAACGTCAGCCGCGACGAGCTCGGCACGCGCAGAGCCCATCCGTCAAAGCGGCCGGTTCTCCCCCGCCGCGAGGTCCCATAGGTTCGCGCGATCCCGCCCTGCCGCGGTCCAGGCGGCCCGGGTGCGTTCGATCGGCTCGAGGGCTGGTTCGCGGGAGAGTTGGAAGGTGCCCCCAGTGCATGGGCACCATGATCGGGGCGCCGACGTCGGAGGCGGCCTGCACGGCTTCCTCCGGGTCCATGTGCATCGTCTGCATGAACCAGGGCGGCGCGTACGCGCCGATGGGCAGCATCGCGGCATGGATTCCCGGGTAGCGCGACCCGATCGAGGCGAAGAACGGGCCGTAGGCGCTGTCCCCCGCGTGATACACCCGCAATCCCGGCACGGTGAGGATAAAGCCACCCCAGAGTGTCGCGCAGTGGTCGAACAGGCCCCGGCGGCTCCAGTGGTGCGCCGGTACGAAGGTCACCTCCAGCGGGCCCACCCGAACCGACTCCCACCAGTCCAGCTCGGTGACGGCGGTGAAACCGCGATACCGGAACCACTGGCCGAGCCCGCCGGGGGCCACCACCGGGGTGTCGCGAGCCAGCGGGCGCAGCGTCGGGGCGTCGAGGTGGTCGTAGTGGTTGTGGCTGATCAGCAGCAGATCCAGTAAAGGCAGCCGGCCCAGGCCAGGTGGGGTGAGCCGCTGGCCGGCACCCAGGATCCGAGAAGACAGCACCGGATCCACCGCCACAGTAAGACCGCCGAGCCGCAACAGAAACGAGGCATGCCCCAGCCAAGTCAGCCAGGAGCCACTCGCCGGCAGCGGTGACCGCACAGCAACCGGAATCTGCGACACACCCGAAGTGGCGCCGGCGAAACCGCCCTCCCGCCACAGACTCAGGAACTGCGGCGGACCGGGCAGCGGTGCGGTAACCCGATCGGCGAAGGACCGGGGCCACCGCCTGGTCAAAAGGCCGGCCACGGGATCGCCGGCCGGTTCCCGTTGGGCGGCGGGAACGTCTGAGTGGTCAGCAGAAAATCGGTCCGTTGCCGCACCGCCCGCACTTCGGCCCGGGTCACGTGCTTGGCCAGCGCAATACCCAACTCAGGATCAAGCGAGGAGCGCACCCGGCGCAGCACGTCGAGCACCGCGACGGGTAACGGCTGGCCCAGGAAGCCCCACAGCACGGTGCGTAGCTTGTCCTCGCGGTGCAGGCAGATCCCGTGGTCCACCCCGTACACGGCGCCGTCGCACCCGGCCAGGACATGCCCGCCCTTGCGGTCGGCGTTGTTGAGCAGCACGTCGAGCACGGCCAGCCGGCGCAGTGCGTCGGTGTCGGCGTGCACCAGCAGCACCGGGTCACCATAGCGGTCGTGCGCGCGCAGCACCGGGCGCCAGCCCGCCGGCACCGCGTCCAGCGCCACCACATCGACCAGGCCGCGCTCACCTTCGATGTCGATCCACAGCTGCACCATGCCCGGCCCCAGCGGTCCCGGTCGCAGCACCGTCGGCGGCACCAACGACCAACCGGTGGCCTCAGACAGCAACCAGCTGGCGACCTCCCGGCCGGCCAGGGTGCCATCCGGGAAGTCCCACAGCGGGCGCTCGCCGCGGATCGGTTTGTAGACACACTCCGCGCTGACCCCATCACAGTCCACCGTGGCCAGCAAGGTGGCGTTGGACGCGTCGATGATCCGGCCGGTGACCTCCAGGCGACCGCGGTGCAGTAACGGCAGCGACGCGGGTCGGTGGGCAGCACCGCGGCCCCGCTC
>QHBY01000107.1:0-1082 GCA_003244245.1 Pseudonocardiales bacterium | reverse complement strand
AGCGGGCAGGGCCGGCGCCCCGCCGAGAGCACCCGCTCAGCCCGGGTGGCAAACGCCCGGGCCTGCACGAGTGACAGGAACACCCGCACCGCGTCGGGGCCTTCCTCGGTGTCATCGAGCACCATGGACTCGTCGACCTCCTGCTCGCTCACCGCGAGCAGCTCGACGACGATGGCCCGCGACTCGATGTCCCAACCCAACCCCATGGTGCCCACCCGGAACTCCTGCTCGACAGGTGTACTCAACGGCTCGGTGTCCACCGCCGGCTCCCCGGCCTCGACAGCGCCATCGCCCAATCGCCGAACGACCTCATCGAGCAGCGCAGACAGCCGTTCCGCGAGAACAGCGACTCGCACCAACCGGCACTTGGGTCCGGCTGGCCTCGGCGAGCTGCGCCGGTGCCAGCGTAACGCCCCACTGCACCATCACTGTCGAGCTCGGCGCACGCAGAGCGCACGCATCCTCAAAGTGGCGGCTCTCCCCCCGCCGCGTGATCTCACAGGCTCGCGCGATCCCGTCCGCCGACGGGTCCAGGCGGCTCGGGTGTGCTCGACCCGTTCCAGCACGGTTCGCAGAAGAGCCAGAAGGTGTCCCAGTGCATGCGCACCATGACGCGGGCGCCGACGTCCTGCGCGGCCTCCCCCCAGGTCGATGTGCGCAGGCCGCATGAACCATGCGCGGCGTGCAGCCGGCCGCCGAGTATAACGCTTGACGTTCATGACGCGTGACGTTATGTTCGGGCAGCGTTGCGGTCGTTCCGGGACAAGGACACAGAACGTGTCTGGCAGCGACAGCGATCGCGAAAACTTGACGAGAGCACGCAGCGTATGGCGCTGCGCAAGCTCTTGATCCTCGATGCCGCCGATGCTCTGGGCGACCTCAGAGTGCCACTGGGAAATCGGCTCGAGAAGCTACGAGGTGATCGTGTCGACGAGTACAGCATCCGCATCAATCGGCAGTGGCGGATCTGCCTCCGCTGGACCGCCGGCGGCCCCGAGGACGTCGAGATCATCGACTACCACTGAGGAGGACACTGTGAACGACACGCCTATGATGCCGCCGATCCACCCCGGCGAGGTGCT
>QHBY01000106.1:224-3466 GCA_003244245.1 Pseudonocardiales bacterium | reverse complement strand
CCCTGGCCTTTACTTCCAGCCGGGCGTTGAGTTCGATCCCCTTTCGAGGTTCCGGTTCCAGGGCCGCTCCGTCCAGCGCGACGGCGCCGTCATCTACCGCTTCCCCGCGCCTCCGAGCGGCGTCCGCCTCGCGCGGAGGCTGCGCATCGACACCGGGCCGGTCGCGCGCACGACGGTGTTCGGGCAAACCCGGTACGCGATCAGGCTGAGGTCCGGGGCGCGGGTTGCGCTGGACTTCCAGATGCCGGTCGTGCCCGTAATGCCCGCCTCGCCGGCGAATGACCGTATTCGCTCCATCAGCTTCGACGTCGCGCGCCGTCGGCTTCTGACCACCTGGGCCCGACACCTCCAGGAAGGGATGCGCATCAAGCTTCCGGAGGCCAAGGTGGCCGACACGTTCTACGCGAGCCTGGTCGACATCATGCTGCCCCGTTACCGCGTCAACGGGGATTGGGTGCAGGCCGTCAACCTGCTTCGCTACCACGCCTTCTACCTTCGTGATGCCGCGGTGATGAATCACGCGCTTGATCTCGCCGGCCTGCATAGGGAGGCCAGCGAGAACCTGCCGTTCTTCCTGACCTGGCAGGAGCCCAACGGCCTCTTCATCTCGCGCCCCGGACAGCTCGACGGGTTCGGGCAGGCGTTGTGGGCGTTTGGCGACCACTTCGCGCGCACCGGGAACACCGGCCTGGCGCGCCGCGTCTATCCGGCGGTGCAGCGCGCCATGGCGTGGTTCGAGTCGGCCCGGGCCGCCGATCCGCTCGGGCTCATGCCGGCTAGCGACCCCCGCGACAACGAGCACGTCGCCGGGCACCTTGCCGGCGACAACTTCTGGGCGTATGCCGGCGTCGAGTGGGCAGTCAGTCTCGCGCGCAGCCTCCACCAGGACGCGGACGCGGCGCGCTGGGCCGCTGACCTGTCCGCCTTCCAGCGGACGTTGCAGGCACGGTCGCGGGCGGCGGCTGCGCGCGCGGGCGGGTTCATCCCGCCCGCGCTCGACGTCGGTGGTGGCTTGGATTGGGGCAACTATTGGGCCGCCTATCCTGCTCAGGCCTTCGCCCCAGCCGACGCGCTCGTCGCCTCCACGATCACCCATGCGCGTCGCGGGTTCCGCGAGGGTCTCGCGACCTTCGATCGTCCCAACCTGTTGCATGCCTACCTCGGGTTTCGAGTGCTGGAAACCCAACTCCTACGGAGCGAGCAACGCGACGTCGTGCGTGGGCTCTATGACGCGCTCGCCCACACCACGTCTACCAACGCATCCTTCGAGCTCGGCCACCAGCCGTTCGGGCCGCGCACCGTTGATACGGCCACGGTCCCACACGGTTGGTGGGCAGCCGAATACGTCTCGCTCTTGCGCAACATGCTGGTGCGCGAGGAGAACAACAACCTGGTGCTGATGTCATCGCTCTCTCCCGAGTGGTTGGCCTCCGGACGGACGGTGTCGGTCGTCGATGCTCCGACTGAATTCGGTCACGTGAGCTTTCGGCTTTCCTGCACCAGGCGTGGTGCGCGGCTCACGTGGCGCGGGCAGCTGCGCCCGGGCACCCGGGTGACGTGGCCGGTGCCCACTGGGGCGCGCGCCGTCAGCGCCCCCGGGCTCAGCCGCGGCGTCATCACGTTGCCCGGCCGCTCTGGGTCGCTCAGCGTGGCATGGCGGCTCACGGCGCATGAGCGGCCGAGCTTCCGGAGCACGGCGGCTGCGCTCTTGCGGGCGTACGCTCGTCACCGCGACGGCCGGAACGCCGACGCAGGCGCTGTTATTCCGACGGTGTCGAAGGAGGGCGAGTGAGAAACCCGCCTGCGCCGACGCTTGTCAGAGCGAGCTTCGCGCCCGAGCCAGCGCCGTGTAAGTGCTTGTCACGCCGCCGGTGGAGGTGATGATCCCCGAAGGGAAAGGATCTGCGAAGCCGGCCCGCGCCTTGACCAGGTGGTAGTAGACCATCTGGCGAACCCCTTGGCGCTTGGCGTAGCGGAAGGCGGCCACGGTCCTCCTAGCGCGCTCCGCCTCGGTTCGGATTCCGCCGTAGCCGGTGATGTNNCGCCTCGAGCGTCCACTTCTTGCGGGAGGCCTCAGACTGGTGATACACCCCGCCGCCTGCGCCCTGGTAGCCGAACTCGGTGTAGTAGATCGGCACGGTGGCCCTGTTCGGCGTGCGCAAGTGCCCTTTGCGGGCGAGAGTGCTCAGCGTGCGCTTGATGAACGGCGTGCTGGAGATACCCGTCACGGAACGGTGCTTGACCAGCTCGTAGGGGTGCAAAGCGGCGCCGTCGGCCAGCAAGCGGTAGCTGCCATTGGCCACCCCGCTTAGGAAGCTGAGCGGATTGTTGATGGGTGCGAGCTCCCCGATCAAGACCTCTGCCCGGCGGTCGGACCGCTTGGCCGCCCGGTACGCGGCGCGGTACAGAGTTCGGTACACGTTGACGCGGGCGCTGACCGCGGAGCGTGAATAGCTGCACGGGCCCTTGGAAAGGAAGTAGCACTGGTTCGGCTCGTTCCAGACCGAGTACCGGCTCACGCGCTCCCGGAAGTGGGTGACGACCGCGCCCATCCAGCCCGCGAAGAGCCGCACGTTCGGGTTGCGCCAGCGGATTCGCGCGTCGCCGTTGTCGAACTTTGGTGTTCCCACAAGTGTCAGCTGTGGGGTGAGCCCACGTGCGCGAGCAGCATCGACCGCGGCGTCATAGGGAGGGTAGCCTCGGCGTACGTAATCCGACCAATACATCTCGAGACGCACCGTACGCGCGCCGAGGGTCCGCGCCTTGGTCAGAGCATCGTCGCGAGAGTAGTAGGACTGCGAGAAGAAGACCGGGTTATCCTCGACTCCAAGCTCCATCGCCGGAGCTGGATGCGAGCCCACGGCGGACGAGAGCAGCACAGTCACGAGCGCGGCTGAGACACGGCGGCGCCGGGGGCGATCGGCGGTGAAGCTCATGGCGTCGTCGCGTGCGAGTGGGCCAAGGGACTACGATCCACAGGTTTCGGAACCGCCCGGATCGCGGCATAGCACATCCGGGCCGGGCGCGGCGTTACACCCTACCAAGGGGCATTGCTGCGGGTGGGCGGACCACGGCATTCAGGCCTTGAACCGCAAACGCGGGGAGAAGTTGCGCGGGTCGTGGCTTAAGGCGACCTTCAGCAGTATCGATGCGTTTGGCCCTCACCGCCGCTAGGCTGCCGCCAATGCCTGCGATCTCGGCGACCTCGCGGTGGGCCTTTCTCTGCCTGGCGACGGCCGCCA
>QHBY01000106.1:0-182 GCA_003244245.1 Pseudonocardiales bacterium | reverse complement strand
TCGTTCCTGCGCAACTACACCGATCAGATCGGCGTGGCGGGGAACCCGGCGGGCACCGCCGTCACCGCGCAGTCGGATCTCTACACCGGCTGGGCCGAGCTGTCGCTGCGCGCCGGAAGCAGCCTGGCGTCGTTTCCGTCCGAGGGGCGAACCCTTGATGGGGGTCGCTATCCGATCCTGAC
>QHBY01000105.1 GCA_003244245.1 Pseudonocardiales bacterium | reverse complement strand
CCGGACCCGGCAGCCGTCCAGCTGGTGGCGTGCACCGAAAGTGACGGTGGCGGCGCGGACTCGGGCCTCGTGTGCCCGTACCCCTCCGGGCAGTCAGCGTCGCTGCGGGTTGCGAACTACACCATCACGGTCTATGCGGCGCGCACCGGTGCCAAGGTCGGCCAAGCCCACGTTGAGGCCCGCGACACCTGTCCTTTAACGGCATCGGTTTACCGGCAAGACCCACTGGTGTATGCAACGCCATCACCTCGGCAGTACCTCGACGTACTCGAACCCTTCGTAAACCGGAGATAGGCAGCACCCCAACGATCGCGGCGGAGGCCTCGGTGACCTCCTGCTGCGCGCTCCGGCCACCGACGGCGGTGGCCAGGTGACGCAGTGACTCAAGCGCGCATCCAACAGCTCCAGCGCCACCGCCTGCAACGCCCGGGTGGTTGCCGAGATCAAGGTACCGAGCGCCCGACGTCCTTGTCGGATGAGCTGATCACCGCGGTGACGGCGGCAGCGGTCGGTTCAGACGCCATCTGCCGCGACCTCGCGCGCAGACTCACACAGAGTTATCGCGTGTCTGTGGCGCGGTCGACCACCGACCGCTCCCCGCCGGGTACCAACTGGTGCTGCCACCACTACCCCAGCGCACGGCACCAGAGCTGGATGCGCACGGGACGCCGCACCTCGACCTGCACGACCCGCAGCATCTCGTGGCACCGTTCGATGTGCCGCCGCAGCACCTTGCCGAGCTGTTTGATCGAGACCAGTCGGCAGTCCTACACCGCGCGGGGCGCCGAGCCCTCGGGATCGTGTTCGCCGAGCACGTGCGTAGGGAGCGACCTGACTCGGCACTGCGCACGCTGGTCGAGGAACGCCCCGGGTCGCGCGACGGCTGGCGAAGATCCCGCAGGAGGCCAGGATGCAAGTTTGACAGTTGGACCCGGTGGGTGGTCACGTACCGCAGAACGTGCGATACGAGCCGAAGCTCGGCGGGGCCGGTACGGCGTATGGCTCCAGACCCGGTCGTTCATCGAACGGCCGCGCCAGCACGTCGAGTAGTCGCCCAAACGGTTCTAGGTCCCCGGCACTCGCCGCGGCCAGCGCTTCCTCCATCTGGTGGTTCCGCGGGATGTAGACAGGATTGACCCGGTCCATCGCTTCAGCGATCACCTGGGGGTCAGACGCTTGGGACGACAGCTGTGCCCGCCAACGGTGAGCCCACGCGTCGAAGGCGGAGGCTCGGCGAAGAGCAATCGCGCAGGTGCCGCATCTCCGCGCAGTGACGAAGACAGCGCCCGGAAGCACGAGGTGAAGTCGACCTTCTGTGCATGCAGCAGCGCCAGCAGGTCGTCGATCAGCGCGCCGTCGGATCGTTGGGCATCTGCCACACCCAACTTGACGCGCATCCCGCGACCCCAGTACCCGTCGTAACGGTCGGGGAACGACTGCAGCACGTCGGCGGCCGCCGCACGTGCCGTATCCGTCTCGACGTGGAACAGGGGCAGCAATGTCTCGGCCAACCGCGCCAGGTTCCACTGCGCGATATGCGGCTGGTTGCCGTATGCGTATCGGGCGCCGTGATCAATCGAGCTGAACACGGTGGCGGGGTCGAAGGCATCCATGAACGCGCACGGACCGTAGTCGATGGTCTCGCCGGAGATCGTCATGTTGTCGGTGTTCATGACGCCGTGGATGAACCCGACGAACATCCAGCGAGCGACCAGCGATGCCTGGGCGTCGAGGACGCTCTCGAAAAACGCGAGATACGGGTTCTCCGCCTCGATCGCATGGGGGTGGTGACGCGCGATTGCGTAATCGGCGAGGCGCCGCACAAGCGTCGGCCCATCGTGCGCTGCTGCGTACTGGAACGTGCCAACGCGGACATGGCTCGCCGCGACACGGGTGAGCACCGCGCCGGGCAGCACAGTGTCCCGCGCGACGTGATCGCCGGTCGCCACCACAGCGAGCGCCCGGGTAGTGGGGATGCCTAGCGCATGCATCGCCTCGCAGATCGCATACTCACGCAGCATCGGACCAACGGGTGCCTTCCCATCACCACCTCGTGCGAACGGCGTGCGTCCCGAACCCTTCAGGTGCAGATCGCGACGGCGTCCGTAAACGTCGAGCACCTCGCCGAGCAGGAGCGCTCGGCCATCACCGAGGCTGGGCACGAACCCACCGAACTGATCCCCGGCGTAGGCCTGCGCTACCGGCGACGCCCCGTCGGGCGTGACGTTGCCGACCAGGACGGCGACACCGTCAGGTGCTCTCAGCGCATCGGCATCGACACCCAGCTCTGTGGCCAGCTCCTCGTTAAGCGCCAACAGCCTGGGTGCAGGCGCCGGTGTCGCCTGCCACGGCTCGTACAGGCCCCCCAGCTCACGCACATAGGAGTTGTCGAACGCGAACACCACCCGGGCAGCGACGCTCATAATCCCGAGGCTAACGGAGCCGGTCGCCACGCCAAAATGGAGTGACGCCCACAGCCAAAATCATAATCGAGTGACCGCCGCGGGTTTCGAACGCCTTCCGAGACCTGCCTGCCCGGCGAGGGCACGGTCCCGGGGCCGCGTGGCAGCGGACGGTAAACGCGTCGGCGTATGCCTTGATCCGCACGGTTTGCCTGTGCTGACCTTTCGGGTGCTCGAGAAACCGGACGCAGTTGAGCCGTCAGGGGTGAGAGAATTGCGGCGCGCGGCCGGACGGGCTGGTTGCTGACGTGGGGAGATACCCTGTGGGCGCAGACGGTATCGAGCAGGCGCCCTTGCACCAGCCGGCCGGCAGAGTGACGTTCATGTTCACCGACATCGGGGAATCAACACGTTTGTGGGAGTCTGCCCCTGAGGCGATGGGTATCGCTGTGAGCCGCTACTACGAACTGCTCGATGCAGTGATATCGCGGCGCGGCGGCGTGCGGCCGCTGGAAAAGAGCGAGGGCGACAGCGTCGTGACGGTGTTCACCCGCGCGTGGGATGCCCTGGCTGCCGCGCTCGACGTCCAGCGTGTGTTTCACTCCGAGGATTGGCCCGCGGGGGCGTCCCTGAGGCTGCGCATAGTTTTACACACGGTAGGAGCCCCGCGGCGTGACGAGGGCAACCACTTTGATCATGCGGTCAACCGCTGCGGTCGACTGCGTGCGGTCGCGCACGGCGGCCAGGTGGTGGTGTCGGGGACGACTCGGGACCTGGTCTTTGACCGGTTGCCCGAGCATGCCGAGCTGATCGACCTCGGGGTGCATCGACTGCGTGATCTCGGCGCGTCTGAGCACGTCTTTGGGCTGGTACACCCCGATCTGCCCGGTGAATTTCCCCCGTTGCGCTCGTTGGACACGATGCCCAACAATCTGCCCAGCGAGCTGACCAGCTTCATTGGGCGCCGCACCGAGCTGGCTCAGATCGGTGATCCGCTTGGGCGGATGCGGCTACTCACGTTGACCGGTGCTGGTGGGTGTGGCAAGACCCGCCTGGCGTTGCAGGCCGCGGCCGACACGATGGACCGTCACCCTGACGGCGTGTGGTGGGTGGAGCTGGCGCGGCTGGAGGACGCCCCGTTGTTGCCGGCGGCGGTGCTGGGCAGTCTGGGGCTGCGCGAGGTGCCGGGTCGGTCCCTGCTGGACACGCTCATCCGGCACCTGCGTGCCCACCGCGCGCTGGTCGTGCTGGACAATTGTGAGCACCTGCTGGCTGCCTGCGCCCAGTTCGCAGACGCTCTACTGCGCGCCTGCCCGTCGCTGACCATTCTGGCGACCAGCCGGGAGCCGCTGGGCGTGCCCGGCGAGGTCACCTGGCGGGTGCCGTCGATGTCGCTGCCCGTCGAGCCCTGGGGCGAGCCGATCGAAGCGCTGCGTCAGTCCGACGCCGTTGCCCTATTCATCGACCGCGCCACCCAGGTTCGCCCCAATTTCACCATCACCGCTGCTAATGCGCCGGCGGTAGCCCGGATCGGCCACGGCCTTGACGGCATTCCCCTGGCCATCGAGCTGGCCGCCGCGCGGGTGCGGATGCTGGCGCCCGAGGAGATTGCCCGCGCTCTGGGCGACCGCTTCCATTTGCTCACCGGGGGCGCCCGTACGGTGATGCCGCGCCACCAGACCCTGGAAGCCTCCCTGGACTGGAGCCATGAGCTGCTCAGCGATGGTGAGCGCACGCTGCTGCGGCGGCTATCGGTGTTCGCCGGGGGCTGGACCCTAGACTCAGCGGAGCAGGTGTGCTCGGGCGAGGGGATCGATCGCTACGGCGTGCTGGATCTGCTGACCGGCCTGGTCGACAAATCCCTGGTCAATACTGATGAGCACGGTGCCGAAACGCGCTACCGCCTGTTGGAGACCGTCCGCCAATACGCCATGGCACGGCTGGCCGACGCCGGCGAGGTCAACGATCTCCGCGACCGCCACCTGACCTACCATCTCGCGCTGGCCAAGGCCGCTGAGCCACAGGTGCTCGGTGCCGGGCGAGACGACGCCGTCCTGCACACTCTCGCCACCGAGCTACCGAACTTGCGCGCAGCAATGGAGCGGGCGGCGAGAACCGACCCCCACACCGCGCTGTGCCTGGCGGACGCGATGACCCTGTTTTGGCTGTTCACGGGGCGCTACCGGGAGGGTGACACGGCGTACGCTCGTGCTCTGGACACCGCAGGTGAGGCACCGACCCCGCTGCACGGCCGTGCACTGGCCGGTCGCGGAAACCTCGCCCTGTACGGCGGCGCCTACGAGGCAGCACACGGGTGGGCGCAAGCGGCACTGGCCACCGGCGAAGCGTGCGGCGACTTAAGCGTGCAGGCGCGCGCGTGTCAGACCCTCGGGCTCATGGCCAGCTTCGGCAACCCGGCCCGCGGACGGCCGCTGCTCGAACGCAGCGTGCAGCTGGCCACCCAAGCCGGCGATGACTGGTGCCAAGTCAGCGCTTTGCAGATCCTTGCGATTGCTTGGATATTGCAAGACGACTTCGACACCGCCCGCCCGATCCTTGATGATGCGTATGCGACCGCAACCCGGCTTGGCTACCTGAGGGGGTTGGCGTGGCACTGGTTTTGCCTGGGTTGGGAAGCGATATACCAAGGGCGACTCGACAAGGCCCATGAATTGCTCGCGCGTGCCGTTGCCGCCAGCAATGAGGTCGGCGACCCGGCCCCGAACAGTCGAGCCAACTGCCTCATGACGTACGCGCAGCTTGCCTGCGGTGATATAACGCTCGCGTACTCACTCGCCAACACGACGCTCGCTCGTGTGCGCGAGACCGGCGCGGATATGGTCTTTGGCTTTGCCCACCAGATGCTGGGCAGAACCGAGCTGGCCTTGGGTGAGCTCCCCGCGACACGCGGACACCTCCAGACCGCCGTCGAAGCCGGGCGCCGCTCGGGATTTGCCTACCTGCTGTCCTGGCACCTCGCCGCCCTGGGCACCCTGGAGCGGGTTGACGGGAATTTGGATACCGCCCACCGGTGCGCTGAGGAGGCCCTGGAGGTGGCCCGGCGGCTGGGTAGCGGATGGATGCAAGCAGGCGCCGAACGCCTGCTGGGCCGCCTCGCGCTCGCTGCCGGTGAGGCCATGCAGGCCGAGCGGTATGTCCACGACGCGCTGGGCCGGCTAGTGGTCAAGGGCTTCGCGCTCGATGTCCCGGAATGCCTTGACATCCTCGCCGCCATCGCCGCCACCCAGGAGAACTTCGAGGGGGCCGCCCGGCTGTTCGGCGCTGCGGCGACCGGCCGCGAACAGCTCGGCATCGTTCGCTTCCCGCCCGAGCCGGAATTCTGGTCCTCCGTCCAGCTCATGACCCGGGAGGCACTCGGACCCCAGGGCTACGACGCAGCGTTCGCTGCCGGCGCCGCACTACGAACCGACGAGGCGGTCGCCTACGTCCGCCGAGCCCGGGGCGAACGAAAGCGCCCATCACGCGGCTGGGACAGCCTCACCCCCACCGAAGTCGACGTCGTACGCCACATCGCTGCTGGGTTCACCAACCGCCAGATTGGCGAGCGCCTGTTCATCTCCGCCGGGACCGTGAAGGTCCACCTCTCCCATATCTTCGCCAAGCTGGGCACCCCCTCACGCTCCCACCTGGCCGCCGAAGCCACCAGGCGCGGACTCGACCCTCCCACCGCAACCGACGCCACCAAGAGATGACCTTCGCCCTGCCACCCGTGGCATAACGAACAGCGCTCGCGCGGTTTTCGGAGAACGTCCCTGCTCCTGAGCGTCCGTCGCTCACCTTGTGGCCACCGATAGTCCGGATATATGCCATCTGCCAGATGTACTCCTTGCCACGCGGCCATACGGTCATGTCAGAAAAGAATGCTGAAAAGGTAACCCTGAGGGTTATTCAGCCGGCCG
>QHBY01000104.1:2303-3023 GCA_003244245.1 Pseudonocardiales bacterium | reverse complement strand
CTTTTGTACCAGTCGGTTCAACGGTACCCGACTTTGACCGGCTTTGAACCGAGCGGTACAGTCAGCGGGTCGGAGCGCGTGATGAGCGAGCCAAAGACACGACGAGGCCGGCAACGGCGAGAAGCATTCGTCGCGGCGGCAGCGCAGCTGATGTACGACCGCAGCGTGCCACGAGTCTCGAGGACGTCCTCGCCGCCGCAGGCGCGGGCAAGAGCCAGCTCTACCACTATTTCTCGAGCCGAGACGACCTGTGCGCAGCGGTAGTCCAGCATCAGCTCCCAGGGGTGCTAGGAGAGCAGGGCCAGTTCCGCCTGGACACGTGGGAAGGCCTGCGCTCGTGGTTCGACGCCCTGTCCGCGGGCTAGAAGGCCCGGGGCTTCAAGGGCTGCCCGGTCGGGTCCCTCGCGATGGAGATGAGCGCGACGAGCGAGGAGCTGCGAGGGCGAGTCGCCGAGGCGTTCGCGCGCTGGCACGACGCGCTCAAACAGGCCTTCGCGACGATGCAAAGCCGAGGTTTGCTCAGCGTGGATGCGCGACCCGACGAGCTCGCCCACACCAGGCTGGCGGCGATCCAGGGGGGTTATCTTCTCTCCACTGCCGAGCAGGATGTCCTGCCCATGGTCCGCGCCCTCGAGCTCGCCTTCACCCGCCTTCGGTCGTTGGCGCACGCGCCGGCTCGCTGATCGCGGCGCTCCGAGGAACGAGGCCGCCAACCTCACC
>QHBY01000104.1:0-2241 GCA_003244245.1 Pseudonocardiales bacterium | reverse complement strand
CGATCGCCGCCGCGGCCTCGGCCGAGCCTCCGAGCGCAGCAACGAAGGCCTCGTAGGTCGTCCGCAGCGCCGTGGTCGCACCGCCCGCCACGGGCCGGGTGCGAACGCTCACGGCCTGCCCGTCGCTCACGGTGATGAAGCACTGGGCCCCGAGCAGACCGTCGATCGTGTGCTCGAGGCTGAACGCGTGGCCCCGTGTCCACTCGGGCTCAATCGAGAGCGCGAGCGCCCGGTGCACGAGCAGGGGATCGATCACACGCCGGCCTGGGTGAGCGCTCCCACGTCCAGCAGCGCGGCCGGCACCGAGCGTCGCCGGCGTCGCCGAGCTCTCGCGTCCGCGCGACGTGCGCTGCTGCATGCATTCACGTTCACGCACGACCATTGCCGCCGTGGCTCCGTCACTCCCGAGGATCGCGCTATACACCCGTGCCATGGCCCATCGACCCGGTGAGCAGGAGGGCGAAGGAGGGCCGGTCCGAACCGCGATCAGCACGTCGACGCTGGGCAACGCCACCGCCTTTGGCTTTTCGATCACGATCACCGGCGCGTTCGCGATGCTCCAGGCTCAGCTCGGGTCCCCGCACGTGGGGGAGATCCTGCTGTTCGGGATCGCCGCGGCGGCCACCATCGGCATCGTTCAGGCCGTGGTGACCCGGGGATTTCGGGTCCGGCCCGGCGCCGCCCCGCCAGAGGTCCGCATGCTCGCAACCGCGCAGGACTTCATCTCCGTGGCAGCCGCGCTGGGCGCGGCGGCAGGCGTCGGGGCAGTGCTCCATTCCGCCGTGGCGTGGCCGGTGGGCGGCGCGCTTCCCACGTTCGTGTTCCTGGCTACCGCTTCCGCTGAGACACTCGTGGCCGAGTTGGTGCAAAAGCGCCGCGGCGATCCCGAGGCCGAGGAAAGCCAGCCGCAGTAGGGGCGACCCGGCCGCCAGGGGCGTTGGCGTCGAGTAGCGTTGGCTCNNGCCTTGGATCCCGGCTTTCATGTCGGTGGCCGTTACCCGCTTGGGATGTTGTTCCTGGGTTTCGCGCTCGCGGTCGCGGTGGTGGCGCTCTCCCACGAGCACGAGCGGGCGTTCTCCGCCGCGGTGTTCTATGTGGGGCTGGGTGCTCTGGCGGCGGGTGGCTTGGTGCTGCTCGGGGTCAAGCCCTTCGATCCCGTGCGCGATCACAGGCTGCTTGAGCGGCTGGCCGAGCTTGCCCTCGTGGTCGCGGTCTTTTCGTCCGGTATCAGCGTGGAGAGAAACGTGCGCCGGCGCTCGTGGGTCTCGATCGTGGTGCTTCTCGCTGTGGTGATGCCGCTGACGATCGCGGCGGTCGCGGCGATCGGGGCGTGGGGCATGGGCCTGTCGCTGGGTGCCGCGCTGCTGCTGGGCGCGGTGGTCGCCCCCACCGATCCGGTGCTGGCCGGCGACGTCGGACTGGGCCCGCCGGGGAGCGAGGAGCAGGGTGAGCCGCGGCTTTCGCTTCACACGGAGGCGGGCATCAACGACGGGCTGGCATCGCCGTTCGTGCTGCTCGGCGTCTTCGTGGCCGCACGCGGAGGGACGGGCTGGCTGGGCGAGTGGGTGCTCGCCGACGTCATCTACGGGGTGGGCGTCGCGGCGTTGCTCGGCGTCCTTGCCGGATCGCTGGCCGCCGCGGGCCTGGCGCGGGCTCGTGACCGCGACCTCTTCTCGCGGGACCTGGACGGCTTTACGGCCATCGCTCTCGTCCTCGCCGTCTACGGCGCGACGGAGGTGCTGGGCGCGTACGGCCTGCTCGCCGTCTTCGCCGCCATGTGGGGGCTCCTCGTCGCCGTGCGCATCCTGCGCGGCGAGGACGAGTCGGGCGGGATGGAGCTCGTCCTCTCGGGCGTCGTCTCGCGGCGGGCCGCCTTCCTCGCCGCCGTCGCGGTGATCTGGCTCGGCGCCGCCGTGCTGTGGGCGGCGACGTGCGCCGGGCTCGTGGTCGGAGGACTCGCGCTCGGCGGCTCGCTCTACCTGGCACTCGCGGTGGTCGCGGCCGCCCCGGTTTTCGCCGGCGTCGGCGCGCTGGCGAGCCAGCTCGTGCCCACCGCCCGCCAGGCCACGCTGCTGGGGAGCGCCGCGCTGCTGCTCGCGCTCGTGCTGCGAGTCGTCGCCGACACCGTCGCCCATCTGGCGTGGCTGCGCTGGGCGACCCCGCTCGGCTGGATCGAGGAGCTCCGCCCGTTCGCCGGGCCGCGCCCCGCCGTCCTGATCCTCCCCGTGCTCGCCGCCGCCG
>QHBY01000103.1 GCA_003244245.1 Pseudonocardiales bacterium | reverse complement strand
TCCGAGGCGCAGCCTCTTTAGAATTATAGTCCACCAGCCTGTCAAACGCCCGCTGGCGGCGGCCGACTAGCCACGCCAAACCGTGGGCGCTTGGACCCTTCCCTTCGCTGCGGCCCTGAGTTCGTCGAGTGGCAAGGCGGCTTGCTCGCAGAGTGTCGCGAGGTCGAAGCAGATGCTTTCCCCCGCCATGAGCTCGCTTCGCATCGGCGCGACATTGACGAACCGGACCGCAAAGGAGCGGCCGGAGGGAGGGATACCGAGCCAGTCTCCGCCGCTGGTTCCGCGAAGGTTCCCCCAGCTGACGACCGTGTTCTCGCTGAACGCGTATCCCTCGTCATCGGGTGCGAGATCGGGAAATGCGGTGAAGTAGGCCTCGTACGCTGCTCGAGCCGCCGCCCGGCCTTCGCTCCGCAAACCTAGAGCCACGGTATCGAGGTAACAGTCTTCGACGAAAGTCGCCAAGATTGCGTCGAAATCTCTGGCTGCCTCGGCGTCACGATGTGAGCGGAACAGACGCAACATCGCGTCGTGGTCCATGGTTGGTTCCTGCGATTCATCGAGGATTTCCCTTGCCGGCGGCGCTTTCGTCTGCTCGCCACCCGGCGGAGTTGACCAGCGTACGAGCTGGTCAGCAACATGAACAACCTCCAGAAGCGGCGAAGCGGCCGACGGCACCACCGGCTCGGCTGCGCGTTCCCTTACCCGGGCCGCCTTGCTCGTCGTAGTGGTGCAGATCCGCGCCGGATTGCTCGGTCCGCTCGTATGCGGCCGTGGCCAGGGCCGCCGGGACGTGCATGACGACCTCACCGATGCGGTCAACCACGCGAGACCCGAGCGCGGCAGCCAGCTCATCGGCATCCTTCTTCTGCCGGGCACCGGCGATGAGTAGGGCGCGCTGCGCCCCGAGCCGCTCGACCTCATCAGGCACCTGCCGTATCCGACCAGTGCCGAAAACAACCCTGGAGGCAGGTGCGTCATGCACGAAATCCACTGGCTACAACCCCTGTCACTGTGGCCCCGGGGTCACAGCTGCGCAATGCTAGATGCACAAGGAGAGGAGGCGCAATGGCCACGCCTGCGGCCATTACTGTCGCTATCACCGGGTCCATTCCGACGAAAGCAAACAACCCCGCCGTGCCCGTGACACCCGAGGAGCAGGTGGCCTCCGCGGTCGACGCCATCGACGCCGGCGCGACCATCGTGCATGTGCACGTACGTGACGACCAACAGCGTCCGAGCTCGGATGTGAACCGGTACCGGACCGTCCATGACGGGATCAAGCACGAGCGCCCGGACGTGATCGTGCAGCTGTCCACTGGAGGCCGCGGTCGCAGCCCGGACGAGCGGTTCTCGTGCCTGGAGGTCCGGCCGGAGATGGCCTCGCTGTCCACCGGTTCGGTCAACTTCGCGACCTCGGTGTATGAGAACCCGCCGCAGCTTGTCGAGCAGCAGGCCGCGCGGATGCTGGACCTCGGCATCAAGCCGGAGATCGAGATCTTCGATTTCGCGATGCTCTACACCTGCGTCGATCTACTCAAGCGAGGGCTGCTCGCGCCGCCGCCGCACGTCCAGCTCGTGATGGGCATCAAGAACACCTTGCCGCCCAAGGAATCGATTCTCGACTTCTTCCTGTCGGAGTTGCGGGAGCTGATCCCGGACGCGACGTGGACCTGCGCCGCGATCGGCCGGTTCCAGCTGGAGGCCAACCGGTGGGCACTGCGCCGCGGCGGACACGTCCGCACCGGTTTGGAAGACAACATCTACTACGAGAAGGGACGGCTGGCCCAGTCCAACGCGGAGCTCGTGGCCCGGCTAGCCGATCTCTGCGCGGAGTACGACCGCTACCCGGCCAGTCCCGCGGAGACCAGGCATCTGCTTCACCTCAACCAGATCACCGCAGGCTAGGCTGGGTCGACAATTTCGTCGGAGGAAAGCGTGGTCTGCGGCACTGACGTGAGCACCCCATCGCGAACCAGCTCCCGCACCGCCGGGACCGGGTTGGGGTCGGAGAACAGCGTCGGGTCGCCGTAGTCGGCTATCCGTCCAGTCGGGTCCACGACCCACCACGACGCCTCAAGCGCGATGCCGTTGGGGTCGTTGAAGTAGATCGAGCGCACGAAGCCGTGGTCGACGACGTCGGTGACCTCGCAGCCATGCGACTTGAGCCGGGCCCGCAGCTCCTCCAAGGCGTGCTCATCAGGAAGGTTGAACGACAGGTGATCGAACTGCGTCTTGCGGCGGTCCGGCACCCCGGCCGGCACCTGGAACCGTTCCACGGCAACGCCTTGGTATTCGAAGAACGCCACGGTCTGCTCGTCACCGAACTCGAAGAAGTAGTGCCGGAAGGATTCGGTGCCCAGATGTGCGACGAGCCGCGCCCCGAGCACGCCGTGCCAGAACCGCGTGGTGGCATCCATGTCGTTGGTGATCAGCGCGAGGTGGTTGATGCCCCGCCAGAAGGGCCTAACGATCTCAGTCATGGTTGAAGTCTAGGAGCGCGCCGGACGGTATTGCAGCCGTCGGCGGCACCTGGGTCGTGGGGCCAACGCAACGTGGTCGGCCCAGGCTACGCCGGGCCGATCGTCGTCATCGTGATCAACGGGACCGCCTAGGGATCTACGACAAGCCACCTGTGCCCAGTCGGCGTCCTGCTCCCACGCTGCAGGTCTCCCTGAGCTGGCCGAGCGTCCCCGTCAGGAGGCTCAGGTTGTGAGAGCTATACCGCTTTGGAGTGAAAAGACCCGTCCGGCAAGAACACATCGGGGAGGTATCACGAACATTCTGTAACCGAGTCGCACATCAGGGTTACGACTAGTCAAGTCACAGCAGGGTGATGGGGGCGAGTGAGGTGAGTCGTCGGGCCGCCGGAGTGGGTACCGACTGCGGCGAAGGCACCACCTCGATCATCGCCTGCCCCGATCCGGACCCGAACGTTTTACGCGCCTGGGACAGGCTGGTGAACAGCACTGCAGGTAGCGACGTCACCCAGCTCACCGCTTGGGCGCGCCTGCGGGGTCGGGTCGGTTACGAGTCGTTGTACCTGTTGGCGTTCCAGGCGAAAGAACTCGTCGGGGGTGCGCAGATCATGTACCGGCGAGTGCCCGGCCTCGGCGCCGTCGGCTACCTGCCCTATGGCCCGGTAATCTCCCCAGGCGCGGCTGATCGCCTCGGGATCTGCCGCGCGTTCGGCAGTGGTCTGGCGACCGTTGGCCGGTGTCGGTTGAGGATGCTTTTCGTTCAACCTCCCGAGGGTGCTGATGATCTGAGCTGCGAGCTGCTCCGCCGCGGGTTTCGCACCTCGACCGCCAGCATCGCACCGGCGGGTTCGATCCGGATTGATCTCACCGCTACCGAGGAGGAGATCCGTCGGCGTTTCGCTCGGCGGCTTCGCTCGTGGCCGAAAAAGTGGGTGGCACGAGGCGTTACCGTTCGCCTCGGGGATGGCCATGACGTTGCACTGCTCGCGACATTGATGGCCCACTCGGCGCGACACCAGGATTATCAACCGCTACAGGTCGACTACCTGCGGGCGATGTATTCGGAACTGGCGGCAACGGGGCAGGCGGCGCTGTTCGTAGGCGAGGTGCACGGCGAGCCCGTCGCTGCGGACCTGGTGACCGCGTGCGGCGCGATGGTCCGGGGTCGGTTGGCCGGATTCGACCGCACCGGCGAGGCGGGTCGGCTCAGCGTTCCCGCCGCCATCAGATGGGAGATCATCCGGTGGGCGAAGGCCCGCGGGTACCGGTGGTATGACCTCGGAGGGCTACACGAACAGACGCTGCGAGAGTTGCTCAGCGGCGAGTGTCGGTACAGCGACAGCTGGGCGAGCTCCGATCAGGCCAAGGCCGCGTTCGGGGGTAGCCCATACCGGTATCCCAGCGCCGTCGAGATGATCAACCCGGCGCCGGTCAGGATCGCCTACGATCTGTCGCGACGATGGCCCGGTGGCCGCCGCCTCGTAGCCCGAGCGACCCGGCGGTTCCGCGGCTCCTCGCTCTAGGGTCGCGATCGACGGCCAGCAGGTGGAGCTACTCTCCGCACATACTGTCCGCCAAACGATCCGCGCGGCCTCCCCTAGGAACGGGACCTGCGACCGGCAAACGCATCGGCGAGAACTCCGCCGTTCGGTTGCTGGGCAACGATGGATTGGGCCAACGGAAAGGAAGCGCCCATGGGAAACCTCGCGCGACGTGGTCCACGGTGGATGCTGTGGGTGTGCGTGTCGCTGGGAGCGGCAGCGGCCGCCAATGAGCTCAGCGGCAAGCTGCTGCCGTTTCTGCAGCGGTCCTTCCTGCGCGTGCTGATCGGCGTGCGGCAGCTGCGCAGCGATTGGCAGGTGGGTGAGGGACGCGAGGAGGCACTCGCCGGATACGTTGTGACTCACGCCCGACGCGGTGACGTCGCTGATGTCATTCGCGTGATCGATGACTTCTGCTACCACCACCGCTTCATGATGAACGTGGGGGACGAGAAGGGTGAGATTCTCGACGGGGTGATCCGGCGGGTGCGACCCCGGCGGCTCCTGGAGCTGGGTGCCTACTGCGGTTACAGCGCTTTGCGAATGGTTCGCGTCATGCCGAGCGACGCCCAGCTTTACTCGATCGAGTTGAGCCCGGACAACGCCCAGATCGCGCGGCGCATCTGGGACCACGCAGGTGTCGGTGACCGCGTGACGGTCGTCGTCGGCCATCTGGGCGATGATGGGTCGACACTGGATCAACTGCGTGCAGAGCACGGCTTCACCGACGGCGCACTGGACTTCGTCTTCGTCGACCACGACAAATCTGCCTACCTGCCCGATCTTCAACGCATCCTGGACCAGAAGTGGCTGCACCCCGGATCTGTCGTTGTGGCCGACAACGTGAAGTTCCCGGGCGCGCCGCAGTATCGGTCGTACCTGAGGCAGCAGGACGGCAAGAGCTGGCGCACGACGGAGCATGAGACGCACGTGGAATACCAGTCGCTGATCACCGACCTCGTGCTCGAATCGGAATATCTAGGCAGCTGACATCGCGTGGACGGCGACAGTTCGACAGCTTGGCCGCCGGGACCGCCTACCCCCGGCACGCAAGCTTCAGTTGCCGGCTGGGACGATCTCCAGCTGAGCCGAGTCGGTACTCCCCGAGGTGAGCCCTGTGGCGGTGATGGTGTAGTGCCCCGGGGGATCTCGCTCAAGGACTGGGCCGGGCGACGTGATGCCATTCGGGTCGGCGGGCAAGACGCCCATCTGGCCGTTGGACGGACCGGTCCAGGAGAACCGCACGTCCTCGCCGGGCGCGAATCCCCAGGCGGTAACGAAGTAGGTATCGCCAATCGCGACCTGAGAGGTCGACAGCATCAATTGGGCCGCGCCGGTACCGGGGCCGGTAACGACCTGCAGCTCAGCTGAGGCGGTAAGCTCCGAGGTGAGCCCTGTGGCGGTGATGGTGTAGTGCCCCGGGGGGTCCCTCTCAAGGACTGGGCCGGGCGACGTGATGCCATTCGGGTCGGCGGGGAAGACGCCCATCTGGCCGTTGGACGGACCGGTCCAGGAGAACCGCACGTCCTCGCCGGGCGCGAATCCCCAGGCGGTAACG
>QHBY01000102.1 GCA_003244245.1 Pseudonocardiales bacterium | reverse complement strand
CTCATGATCTCCAGCCCGTGGGGAGCGATAATGCATTCGAGAAGTGCGGAACGTCAGCAATGTCGTCGACGTGGCACACTCCCGGATCGCCGGCAGCCTCCTGGTCGGCGATGCGGTAGTCGCGCTGAGCCTGGAAACCCGGGGGGCGCAACACTGCGCGGAGCTGGTCGCCGATCTGGACGCCGCCGGCTACCTCGTGACCCACTGAGCTGAGTTGGGGCGTTCAGCGCCTGAAGGGCTCGGCCTTGACGACGGCGACGGTCATCAAACCGCCATTGGGCAGCTCGTAGTGGCGGTCCTCGCCCTCATGCGCACCGATGATCGCCTTGCCCAGCGGAGAGTTAGGGGAGTAGACCTCCAAGTCCCCGGCCGCGACTTCTTCCAGTGAGCCGAGCAGGAAGGTCTCGATCTCGTCGTCACCTTGATAGCGAACGGTGACGACCATTCCGGGCGCAGCGATCCCGGACTCGGCCGGGGCCTCGCCGACCTTGGCCACCCGGAGCAGTTCCTGCAGCTGTCGGATGCGCGCCTCGAGCTGAGCCTGCTCTTCCCGGGCGGCGTGGTAACCACCGTTCTCCTTGAGATCGCCTTCCTCGCGAGCGTCGTTGATCTTAGCGGCAATGACTGGGCGGTTCGCAACCAGCGCGTCGAGTTCGTGCTTGAGCCGGTCGTAGGCTTCCTGAGTCAGCCAGGCTACCTGGGTGTCGCTCACAGTCATCACTTCTCCTCCTGATCCGACGTCCGCTAACCGCGGGGCGGACCGAACCGAGCCGCTGGCATGCAGCCAGCGGCCGGAACGGAAAAACACGGCCCTGCCCCGGGGCCGTGCGCACCTTCCACGGTAACACGAGGTGTCCGGTTCGGCCGCAGCCTTATGGGTGACGAGCTACGGATCGTGCCTGCTCAGCGGGCTCTTAAGTCAGTACTTTGGAGGTGGATGTAGGTACGCGGGCACCTGGAAGGAACACCCGTAGACCTCAGCGGTGACCGGTGGCCGCGAGGTGTGCACCACTGTGGACAGCACGGTCGGACCGGCGGCGGGCGCAACGAAGAGCTCCTTGCGCCCAGTCTCCTCGCCGTCTCGGGAGCGCGCCCGGACGATGCACACTGCAGGCGCAGAGGGATCGTCGCGGATCACGGTCAAACGCAGCTGCACGGCATTGCCCGCCAGTAGGGTGAACCCCAGCGTCTCGGTCCGGATCGGCGTGGAGCCCAGGTTGCGGTAGCCGATCACCGCGATCCCCAGGCCGGCGAGCACCGCGAGTAGCAGCCCCACCGGCACCGCCCAACGGCGGCGGCCGCCGACCGCCCCCGGTCCGTAGCGGCCCTCGGGAAGCTGGCCAGCGGTCACGGTGTTGTACCTCCCCGATGGGTACCTACTCCTGGTACCTACTCCGACAGCCCACCGGATGGCACTGCGGGTCCGGCAGGAACAATGGTCCGATAATCCCACCGCCCGGGCAGCCCGCCCAACCGGCGGTGGAGAAGGGATGAGCAGGCGTCCATGGCTGAGCAACTGCGAATGGTGGCGGTGCACGCGCATCCCGATGACGAGTCGAGCAAGGGTGCCGCGACGATGGCCCGATACGTCGCCGATGGTGATGATGTGATGGTGGTCAGCTGTACCGGCGGAGAACGCGGCAGCATCCTCAACCCGTCGTTCGCGCCGGCCGATCTGGCGGAGCATCCGGCGGAGATGAGTGCAGTCCGCCGCCGAGAGATGGCGCGCGCGGCGCAGATTCTGGGAGTGCGGCACCGCTGGCTGGGTTATGTCGACTCCGGGCTGCCCGAGGGCGATCCGAAACCGCCGCTGCCGGCCGGGTGCTTCGCGGCGGTGCCGCTGGAGGTGCCCACCCGGGATCTGGTCCGGATTTTTCGTGAGTTCCGGCCGCACGTGGTGGTGACCTACGATGAGAAGGGTGGCTACCCGCACCCCGACCATATCCGTTGCCATGAGGTGTCGGTTGCGGCGTTCGACGCCGCGGGCGACCCGGATCGTTTTCCCGACGCCGGACCGCCGTGGCAGCCGTTGAAGCTTTACTACACCCATGGCTTCTCCCGCAAGCGGATGCAGCTGATGCATGACGCCCTGCTCGCGGCCGGCTCGGAATCGCCCTTCGGCGAGTGGCTGGCGAAGTGGGACCCCTCGCTTCCAGACATCCTGGAGCGGGTCACCACCCGGGTGCAGTGCGCCGAATACTTTCCGGTGCGCGACGATGCATTACGAGCACACGCGACCCAGATCGACCCGGCGAGCCGGTGGTTTGCCCTGCCGCACGCACTGCAGGCTCAGCTGTGGCCGACCGAGGAGTACGAGCTGGCCCGTTCGCTGGTCGACACCACGCTGCCCGAGCACGACCTGTTCTCCGGTGTCCGGGAGCGGGTGCGCATATGACGCAATTACTGCTGCCCACCGGCTTCTCGGCCGTAACCGCGTTCGAAGTGCTTGCGCTGCCACCTAAACCGGGTCCCGACCCAGGTGGGCAAGGCGAGGATTTCGGCAAGGCCGCGCCGGTAGGATTGGTGGTGCTGCTGCTATTCTTCCTGGCCGTGGCGCTGCTGGTTCGGTCGATGAACAAGCACCTGCGCCGGGTCCCGGAGTCCTTCGACGACGATTCCGGTACTCCACCTCGTAAGGAGTAACGGTTCCGCGCTGTCGGCGGGCCAGGGAGGATAGCCACATGGCGAACCGGCTTGCGAACTCCACCAGCCCGTACTTACTGCAGCATGCCACCAACCCGGTCGACTGGTGGCCGTGGTGCGAGGAGGCGTTCGCGGAGGCAGCGCGGCGTCGCGTCCCAGTGCTGCTGTCCATCGGCTACGCCGCCTGCCACTGGTGTCACGTGATGGCGCACGAGTCCTTCGAGAACGCGGACATCGCAGCGGTGATGAACGCCAACTTCGTCAACATCAAGGTCGACCGGGAAGAACGCCCCGACGTCGACGCCATCTACATGGAGGCGACCCAGGCCATCACCGGCCACGGTGGTTGGCCGATGACCTGCTTCCTCACGCCCACCGGAGAGCCGTTCCACTGCGGCACCTACTTCCCGCCGTCTCCTCGACAGGGCTTGCCCGGCTTCCCCGAGCTGCTCATCGCCGTGCGCGAAGCCTGGGTCAGCCGCGGTGAGCAGGTCCGGGACGCGGCCAGGCGCATCGCCAAGCAGCTCGCCGAACGGTCCGCGCCGCTGGCCGAGTCCGCGGTCGATGACCAGGTGCTGGCTGCCGCAGCCGAGAGGTTGGCTGCCGAGTTCGACTACCAGCACGCCGGGTTCGGTGGTGCTCCGAAGTTCCCGCCGTCGATGCTGCTGGAGTTCTTGCTCCGACACCACGAGCGAACCGGCTCCAAGCGTGCCCTGTCGATGGCCCAGCGCACCTGTGAGGCGATGGCTCGCGGCGGGATGTATGACCAGCTCGCCGGTGGTTTCGCGCGCTACTGCGTCGACGCCGCCTGGGTGGTGCCGCACTTCGAGAAGATGCTCTATGACAACGCCCTGCTGCTGCGTGCCTACACCCACCTGGCCCGGCTGACCGGATCGGCGAGCGCCCGCCGGGTGGCCGAGCAGACAGCGACCTTCCTGCTCGACGGGTTGGGCACCGCCCAGGGCGGTTTCGCGGCGTCGCTGGACGCCGATACCGCAGGCGTGGAGGGCGCCACCTACGTGTGGACGCCGGAGCAACTCATCGAGGTGCTGGGATCAGATGACGGCCAGTGGGCGGCGGAGCTGCTGGTGGTGACCGAGGCCGGGACTTTCGAGCGTGGTGCGTCGGTGCTGCAGCTACCTGCTGAGCCCGATGACGCGCAGCGCTGGGAGCGGGTGCGCACCGCGCTACTTGCTGCCAGGGCCGCCCGCCCGCAGCCCGGCCGGGACGACAAGGTGGTCACCGAGTGGAACGGGATGGCGATCACCACCCTGGCTGAGGCCGGCGGCGTGCTGGGCCGTCCGGAATGGGTTGCGGCGGCGGCTGCCGCGGCGGAGCTCATGCTGGGCACGCATATGGTCGATGGCCGGCTGCGCCGCAGCTCCCGAGACGGCGTGGTGGGCCAGGCCGCCGGTGTGCTGGCCGATCACGCCTGGCTGATCGAGGGCCTGCTCGCGCTGCACCAGGCCACCGGTGAGGACCGCTGGTTGCAGGCTGCGCTACCGGTGCTGGAGCTGGCCCAGAAGCACTTCGGCGACCCGGAACATCCCGGCGCCTGGTTCGATACCGCTGGCGATGCGGAGGCGCTGTTCCGCCGCCCCACCAACCCGACTGACAATGCCACCCCAGCGGGTGCCTCCGCGTTGGCCGCCGCGCTGGTCACTGCCTCGGCACTGACCGGCGCGGAGTCCTACCGCACGGCGGCCGAGGCGGCGGTGGCGCGGGCCGGAGGGGTGCCGGCGAAGGCCCCGCAGGCTGCCGGGCACTGGCTGACCACTGCTGAGGCGCTGGCACACGGGCCGGTGCAGATCGCCGTGATCGGCGCTGCCGAGGACGCTGCCCGCGCGGCGCTCGAGGTGGCGGCCCGGTGGACCGCACCCGGCGGCGCGGTCGTGCTGGCTGGGGAACCGGGTGCGGATGCTCCGATGCTCGCCGGGAGGGACCTCGTGGATGGTGCCCCGGCGGCCTACGTCTGCCACGGCTTCGTCTGTGATCGGCCAGTGACCACCGTCGAGGATCTGCAGGCTCAGCTCCGGAGCAGCTAGCCACGCGAAACGCAGTGTTGCGCGCTGACCGTCCCCCCGGCACCGGACCTGTCGGCTAGTTCACCGGCGCTCGACCATTGTCCTAGCGCGTCCCGGCACGTGCTGAGGACGTACCCAGCGGCTCGCTCGGGCCCCCAAGGAAGAGCGCTGCACCCCGCGCAGCAATCGGACCTCGCACGCTGGTGATTAACCGTTCGCGGTCGGCGAATCTGACTCGGCCGTCCCATGAGTAGGTGTAATGTTGTAATCATACTGAGGAGCGAGTGAGAGGACGATGACATGGTGGGACGAGGACGGCCGCACGGGGTGCGCGCCGATGGACGGTGGCACGGGCGGGGTGGTTGGCAGCAGGCTGACCTGCCGGCAGCCGACGACGCCAACGCGTGGTTCGCGGGACGCCTGCCGGATGGTTGGTTCACCGGTGAGGTCGAGGTCAGCGTGGACCGTGAGGAGATAATCGTCGTGGGTGAGCTGCCCGTGCTGGGCGAGGAGTTCACCGACGAAGCGCAGCGCACGGCAGCCGAGGCCGGCCGGATCAGCCGGTTCCGGGAGGACTCCCGCGACGAGCGGATCGAGATCGCCCGGCAGGCCGAACACCGGTACCGGCGCAAGGTGGCCTGGGGCGCCCGGTTGGGTGGCACCGAGGAGATGTTCACGACACTGTCTGTGCCGGTGATGACCCGGTTGCGGCAACCCGAGCGCCTGGTGCTCGACACCCTCGTCGACGCTGGTGTGGCGCGGTCCCGCTCGGAAGCACTGGCCTGGGCGGTGCGGCTGGTCGGCGAGCACGCCCA
>QHBY01000101.1 GCA_003244245.1 Pseudonocardiales bacterium | reverse complement strand
CCCGACTCCCACCAACCCACCCGGGCGCGGGAACGGGCGATGAAGAAGTTCACCTCACCCGGTGGCGCACAACGGTTCCTGTCCGCGTTCAGCGGGATATCACCGCACTTCCGGCCCCGACGCCACCGGCTGCGCGCCGATACCTACTGCCGAGAAATGACCTCCCGCTTCACCACCTGGAACGAGGTCGTCGGCCTTCCCCTCGCCAGCTGACACCACCACGACACAACCCAGCAGGGTCACCCCCGCGCCCCACGACGTTCTCGTCACGCTCGACACCCAACAACCTGACAGTGCCCTGCCGACCCCCCTTGGCTGCCGGCCGGCGTCACCCACCTGTGGTTGGCCCCGCAATTCTCCCGACGGGTCTTGCTGGGTGACGCCAACGGCTGGATCCAAGCCCATCCCTACGACAACTGACCGCATGACCCAAGCCGCGCGCGTCGACGTTGCTGTCACTTGCAGCGGTTAGAACGACAAGATTTGAACCTGCGACTCACTCCTTGATCCCAGGACGTAGGAGTAGGCGTCTCCGCTGGTCGGGGCGGGTGTCGAGCCGTGCGTTGCCAGCGCTGACGTGCTGGTCGTCCTCCTGCGCGCACAACGTGTGGTTCCGAGGCGGTGCCCAGAACACTCCCTGCGAGCCCCAGTTTGGAAGGCTGCGGCCACTGCGCTGTCGGGGGCCTCGATCGGTGGTCATGCCGGGTCACAGTGCCCCGTTGTTGACCGTGGTTGACCGGTGTTAATGGCACGCTAATGGCACACGGGTTGGGTGTTTGGTCTGCCGCAGGACGGGGCGGGGAGCGGGTATCCCGTCGCGTCGGCGAGCTTGTCTCGGAGTGGACCGGGGGGCGGGGGTCCNNGGACCCCCGCCCCCCGGTCCACTACACCTCCGGCGTCGGCGTGACGGGATACCCGCGCCCCCTGGTGCCCCCTTCTATCCGGGCCCCGGTCCTGGGTGTCAACGGCACTCGAAAACTGACCCCCTGTCGGCATCTGAAAATTGACCCCCTTCATGTGATTTGGGTGCGGCTCTGCTGGAGTGAGCCTCATGCGGCGTGCGGGACGATGTTGTTGGCGTAGCGGGACTGGTGGACGCGGTGTCGTTCTTGGGTGAGGTGGTAGGCCCAGTAGGTGTTGAGGTCGCCGTTGCTGCGGAGGGCGCGGAGTTTGAGGATGGCTTCGGCTCCGGTGAGTCCCCAGCGGGCGCCGGTGATGTCCATGCGGTCTTTGACCAGGTGGCGGCAGGCGCCTTCGATGACGCCGGTGGCGATGGGCCAGCCGCGCTGTAGCGCGGTGGGGTAGTCCAGGTGGGGGGCCTTGTTAGTCAGGTAGTTCGCGCAGGTGTCGGCGCCGGCGCGTTGGGCGGGTGTGAGCCCGGCTTTGGTGGCTTGGCGGCGGATCGCCCCGGCCACTTGGGTGGCCTTGCCGGTGAGGATGGTCGCGGCGTGGCGGCGGACCCAGGCCTCGGCGGCTGGGTCGGCTTCGGTGTGGAAGGTCCAGGCTGCCTTCCAGACGTACTCCAGGACGTGGATGAAGTCGATGATGATGGTGATCGGCACGTCGCGGGCCTGGGCCTCGGCGGTGATCCGGTTGATCTGGTGGTTGTTGCCGTCGACGAGCGCGATCCAGGTGCGGGCGTGGGTGGGGTCGCGGCGCTGGGCTTCGGCGAAGATCTGGGCGACCACGCTGGCCGCGCCCGCGACCACGCTGGCGTGTAGCCACTTGTTCTTGGTGACCGGACCGGGCGCGGGTTCGCGTTGGTCCTTGGTGGCGGGGAGGATGTCGGCGGGGGTGCGCACGGCCGGGACCGCGTCGTAGACGGCGCCGACCTCGGCCATCCGTTTGCGGTTGCGTTTTTCCCCTTTGGACAGTCGGGTGGCGAGCTTGGGGGTGGTGGTGGCCGCCGCCTTGGCGGTCGCCGGGCGCAGCGCGTCGGCGCGCATCACGATGCCCTTGCCGTCGCAGGACAGCACGAGTACCTCGTCGTCGGTTCCGGCCCCGGGTGCGGGGCTGCGGGTGGTGTAGAAGTCGTCGATGTCGACCGCGGCGCGGGCGGCGAGCGCCTCGACCTGGCGTTTGCCCAGCCGCTGCCCGGTGGCCTGGGTGATCCCGGCCACGGCGTCGTCGTAGGAACCGCGGGTCGCCTCCACCGCCGCGAGCCGGCGCAGCCCGTGGGAGTGGAGCTGGGCCGGGAGGTTGAGCACGGCGTCGGCGGGGTGCAGGTTGGGCCGGGCTGGTGCGCGGTAGGCGATCCGGGCGACTTCGACCTTGCCGAACACGGTGCTCAGTTCCCGGGTGTGCCCGGTCTCGACCCGGGACCGGGCACACCCGTCGGCGTCGATGACCGCGACCCGGGTCTCGCGCTGGGCGCGCAGGTCCAGGTGGTCCTGGAACAGCTGGCAGAACAGCTCCCGGCTCGCCACCTGGAGGCCCGCTGCTCCAGCTCGGCGTGGCAGACCGCGGCGGCCTCGGCGCCGTCGAGGAACGCGAGCACCGACCCGAACCGCTGTCGGCTCGCGGTGAACCCCTCGACCTGGGCTACAACCTCGACCTCGGCTGCGGCTGCCGCGCTCACCGCGTGCCCCGATCGGCGTTGATACGCTCGATGAGCGCCGCGCGGCCCGCCTCTGCCTGCGCGTCCAGCTTCGCCTGCGCCGCCCGGTAGCGCTCGACCGCGGCGCGCACCACGGCGACCTCGCCCGGCGGCAGCATCACGAACCGGGTCCGGCCCCGCTCGGAGTAGCTGAGCACCGTGGACTCGTGCAGCTCCTGCCCGCCCGCGCAGCGGCACGTCGGTTTCCCGCAGCGTCGGCGGTGGGTCACCACCGACCCTCGGACCATCCGCGGTGCTCCCGAAGCTCGACCAGCCATCGTCTCATCCTCCCATCCACTCGTACTGCCAGCGTGTCACTGGCAGATTCTCTCAGATGGTCACCGCGGGAGCGGGCATTTCCAAGGTGTGTCGGGCGAGAAGATGCGGCGGCCGAGGCGCTACCTCAGCCGTCCCTCGTGTCGACGCGGGCCGGAGGCGGACGTCACTTCAGGGGAGCCGCACCCAATTCATTCCACCCGCGATCATAGACCCGACCCGCACCCCACTCCACAACCCACTCCGCTGCTAGACGGTAAAAACGAAAGTGCCCGGATCGCCGGAGTTCTCCCCACCGTTCTAGCTGGGGGGTGAGCGTCGGTGCAGGGCGGCCAGCATGCGGTTGTAGGCCTGCCGCGCCTCTTCGTCGTCATCTACGTCGGTACTGACCCCGACGGTCGTGCTGTCGTCACCGCGGGAAGCTGATCCGACCCCGACCCCGACCCCGACCCCGGCCAGGGCCTGGCGACGGGCCGATTCCAGCCAGTCGCCGAGCCGAGCTCGGGAGCCGGTAGCGCTCCATTGGGCGGCGACAGCGAGCATCAGCAGCATCATCAAGACGTCGCCACCGACCCACATGATCGCCCCGGACAAGTTCTGGTCCTCGAGCAGGGAAGGACCCCAGCCCGGCCGCATCATCGCTGTGCTGGGTGCCAGCGGGTAGCTGGTGAGCATCAGCGCCACACCCACCAGCGTGTCCGCTCCCATCGCCAATCCGAGCAGCGCGAACCGGACGATATGCGGCACCGGCCAGGGGCTGGCCTCCGATCCGGCCAACGGCCAGAACAGCAGGTAACCGCTGACCAGGTACAGGATCTGCTCCCCGTGGTGCACGACCGGCTGGGTGGCCATCGCTTCCTGGAAACCGGTGAGATGCGTGACTACCAGCGCCGCGGTGTAAAAGCCCACCGTCAACACGGGGAAGGTCAACCATCGCGCCAGGCGGCCGCGCGGAGAGCGACCCCAGATGAGGCGGACCGGGTGCCCCCAGATCAACAATATCGGCACCACCATGATCAGCAGCAGATGCTGGATCATATGCACCCACAGCAACGCGTGCCCGTACACCTCGATGCTGCTGTGCACCGAGACCAGCAGCACCGCCACACCGGCCAGCCAGGACGCCGTAGCCCACGGCGACCAGCTGGTGCCGGCCGTCCGGGAACGGCGGAACACAACGGTCAGGTAGCCGACCACAGCGAGCACGCTCAGCACGTCGACGATAGGCGCCGACGTCCAGGTCGTCACGGCGATCTGCCAGGTCAGAGGTGGGATGTCCGGTGTTCCCCTCTTCCATGATTACCAGCTCAGCCGAGGGTAACGCGCGGCACTCCACAGGATGAACGGCCGGGGGTGGCCACCGACCGAATAGCGCACGAGGTTTGCCCTACCATCGCGGTTGCAATTAGATGGCGATAGGGGGGGGAACGGTGCACCAGGTTCAGATCGAAGTGATACTGCTGTCAGTCTCAGACGGCAACCTGAGATGGCGGGTGGCCCACGGGAGCCTGCCGACGGGATGCCAACCCGACGCTCGGGCCCGCGAACTCGCCGGTCTGGGCGTCGTCGTGCCCACCGCGACAGTCGTGCACTCGACATCATGGCGGCATACCCAGGACGGGCTGATCCTCACCTACGCAGCCCTGCCAGACCCGGCCCCTGCCGAAGACACCGTGCGTGCGGTCCCGGCTGACGCCGCCGTCCTGTGCTCTGCAGACGCCGCGGCTCCCACCCCGCCGGCCCTCTCGGCCGAGCACGTCCTGGCCCATGCGCTGCGGCACCTCTCGCTGGTGGCCCGCACCAGTCCAGCGGTAGTAGCGGCGGTCGATGTGCACCCGCGGCTGTGGCACGCTGTGGTCGCCCACACCCCCGATGTGGCAGGTCAGCTCGTCAGCTCCTGAGCTGAAAAGTAGGTTAGGGGGATCTCCTTCCGTGACGCCCCGCCCACGGCTGCTTGCGATCATGGGTTCGGGAGAGACCGCTCCGACGATGGCAAGGGTGCATCGCCGACTCGTCGAGAGTCTCGGCGCTCCGCCCGTCGATGCAGTACTACTCGACAGCCCCTATGGCTTCCAAGAAAACGTTGACGAGATATCCCTTCGCACGGTCGGCTATTTTCGAAACCTTCAGATTCCCCTCCACGTCGCATCGTGGTGCGCCGCGGACGACGTGCTGCCCCGCGAGCGGGCATTGGCGCGGATCGACGATGCCGACTATGTCTTCGCCGGCCCGGGTAGCCCGACCTACGCGCTCGGGGTCTGGGAGCGCAGTCGACTGCGGGATGTCCTGGTCGACAAGCTCGCCCACGGCGGCTGCGTGGCGTTCTCCAGCGCGGCGGCAGCGACCCTGGGAGTCGCGACCGTGCCGGTGTACGAGATATACAAAGTGGGTGCGGCCCCCTACTGGGCGCAGGGTATGGACCTGCTGGCCCAGCTCGGCCTGCGCGCGGCGGTGATCCCGCACTACGACAATGCCGAGGGCGGCACCCACGACACCCGGTTCTGCTACCTCGGCGGGCGCCGGCTGCGGCTGATGGAGTCGATGTTGGACGCCGATACTGTTGTTCTCGGAGTGGACGAGCACACCGCTGCCGTATTCGACCTCGACGCGGACATCGTGACCGTGCTGGGTCGGGCCACGCTCACGGTCCGCAGGCAGGCAGTGGACACCGTATTCCCCTCGGGCGCCACCGTGGCGATCGATGAGCTTCGGGCGATCGCCGCAGGTGGCAGTCCAACAATCGAGTTCCCGAGCGCCCGGTCGTCAACCGCCGACACGATTGACCCGACACCATCGCTGCGCGCGGAGGCCGAACGGTTGGAGCGCGTCTTCGACACCGGCCTACGGAGCCGTGACGTGAACGCCGCAGTCACGGCCGTCCTGGAGTTGGAGCAGGCGATCGTCGATTGGTCGGCCGACACCGAGGAGATGGACGGCACCGACCGGCCGCGGGCGATGCTGCGACGGATGGTCACTCGGTTGGCCGAGCTCGCCGTGGTGGGTGCGCGGGATCCCCGGGAGATCGTCGCGCCATTCGTCGAGGCACTCCTGGAACTCCGAGAGCAGGCCCGCGAACAAGGTTCGTGGACCCTCGCCGACACCCTGCGCGGTCGCCTCACCGCAGCCGGCATCGAGGTCCGCGACACCCCACAGGGTGCTTCCTGGCTGCTCGCAGGCAGCCCGGGGAGCGGCTTGGGAGAGCGTTAATCGTTTTGTGGCAAATCGAAGATATAGCCAACCCCGTGGACTGTCCGAATATAAGTCGGCCTGCCCATGTCACTCTCGATCTTCGCGCGAAGGCGGCTAATATGCACCTGTTGCAGAATCACGAACTCCTTGTGTGGCAAGTGGACCGGTGTCCCTCGGACGATGTGCCGGTGGCTATCGAGTTGCAGCTCCACGTCCCCGATTGTCAGGATCCGTAGCTGCCCGAGAGTCTGCGGGTCGACCGACAAGTAACGGCTTACCTCCGGCATGCTGGTCGGCACGCATCTCTCGGTCGATGACATGTGTCCTCCCGATCGAGGCCTACTCGATGGCCAATGCCGTGGACCCACCCGGCCCAGGTCGTAGTTCCGGGAAGTGGGGCAGCCGGAGCTTGTCTCCGATTGGGCGGTCACAGGGAGCGTCGATCCGCCTGGTTGCACCGCTCTACCACACCCATCTGGATGAGGATAGACGCCAGCATAAGGCAATTGCAAGTATATTGCATCAGGTCGGTGCGGACACCGGGTGAGGAGATTCGGAGCAGCGAAGCCAGCACCCTCGACGTCCACAGTCCTGCAACAAACGTTGGTAGCCTCACTGCGGTGACTGCACCGTGAGCCGGGTCGGCGCGCTGTGGTCGAGTGGGGACTACCCCCAGATCGCCACCCGTTTCGAGTCCATCGCCAACGATCTGCTGGCTACGCTGGGCGAGGGGCTGACTGGCCGGCGTCTGCTCGACCTCGCCGCCGGCACCGGAAACGTCGCGCTCGCCGCAGCCAGGCAACAAGCCATCGTGACCGCCACCGACATCACCCCCGCATGGTGCAGCTGGGACGAACCCGTACCGCTACCGCAGGCATGAACGTCACGTGGGCACTCGCCGACGTCGATACGCTGCCGTTCACCGCCGCCACATTCGACGTCATTACTTCCTGCTTCGGCGTGATGTTCGCCGCCGACCCGCCAGCCGCCGTCGCCGAGATGGCGTGTGTCTTGCGCCCCGGCGGCCGGATTGCCCTGGTCAACTGGTGCGCCGACCGTCCCACCGACACGCTGTGGGAGCCACTGCTCCGCCGGCGACCACGTTCACCGGCTACCGCCGACCCGAATGACTGGGGCCGTCCGCAGGTCCTCGCCGGGTGGCTGTGGCCGGAATTCATCGAGGTGGCCAGCACCCGTCGGCCGTTCAGCTGGGACTTCCCGACGGTGACGGCCGCGCTGGACTACTTCCTCACCGCCTCCCCGCTGCACGCCGCCGCGCTCGCGGCACTATCGCCCGACGAGCAGAACGGCCTCCGCGGCGAACTGAGCGCTCGGCTGACAGCGATGTCCGCCGGCGATGTGGTTTCGCTTGCCTCGCCGTATCTCCTGGTCACGGCGCGACGCCGGTAAACGTCCGGCCAGACGTTTCGTCTCGGCTCGGGAGGCCCGCGGTCAGCTCAGCCGATCGCCTTGAGACGCGCCATTAGACGGCAATAGAGAAAGGCAACAACGTCGATTAGCTAGCTGCAAGAAGGGTGCAGTTAATTGCATGATGGGCATTTCCTAGCGGCTCTGCGCTGCGGCGTGTAGCCTCGCTTACGAGGGGCCCGGTCTATTGCACATGATTCGGGGGTC
Source organism: Pseudonocardiales bacterium (assembly GCA_003244245.1). Classification (GTDB taxonomy): domain Bacteria; phylum Actinomycetota; class Actinomycetes; order Mycobacteriales; family Pseudonocardiaceae. Next base: position 534 of record QHBY01000101.1, on the reverse strand, counting down.
TCGAACTGACACGATCGAAACGGAGCAATCAATGACCGCAGCACAGCACAGCCACGAGCACACGCACGACGATGTGACCCATACCCACACGCACGTTCTGCACGATCATGAGCATGTCGAGCACGAACACGAACACGGCCACAACGGACAGACCCACGCACACCCACATGTGCACGACAGCGACCTAGAGGACGCTCACGACCACGCGCACTGATCGCAGGCTCAACACCCATACCCGACTAAACGGTCACATAAGGCGCTCACGCACAATTCCAATACCGCAGCGGCCAAGCTGGCTGTAGCCAATCAAACCCACCTACCTACATGTGGCCACACGATCGCGCGCTCGACATGCGCGGATCGCTGAACCGGGCCGCGGACGGCGGTGGTGAGGCGCTCTAGGTGGCTGGTGTGAAGCGGCTTACGCGGGAGCGCTCTGTGTTGGGCGGAGGGGTCTTGTGGGCTCCGGGGTCGTGTTGGGCGGAGGGGTCTTGTGGGCTCCGGGGTCGGTCGGAGCGGGCGGGGCGGGGCCGG
>QHBY01000100.1:653-2059 GCA_003244245.1 Pseudonocardiales bacterium | reverse complement strand
AGGGTGATCGGGGTGGCGGGTGACGCAGGGGCGGGGTCCCGGCTTCCCCGCCGATTTCCTGCCGCATGTCTTCGACCGGTTCGCACGCGCCGATCAAGGACGCGGGCGGGCCGCGGCGACCGCGGGCAGCGGCTTGGGCCTGGCCATCGTCGACGCGCTCGTGCGAGCACACGCGGGTATCGTGACTGCGACGAACGCGCCGGCGGCGGCGGCGTTCTCGAGATGCACGTACCACTGCGATGACGCACCTGATCATTCGGCGACTCGCGACGGCGCGAACAACGTGAACCGTGCCGGGTTCCGCGAGGACAGCACCAGCCGGCCACCCTCGGCCTCTGCCAGTCGGCGCGCGAATGCGAGACCGATGCCGGTCCCGCCGGCTCGCGAGGATCGACGCCGAAACATCTCCCGCGGATCGTCGACGCGCAGCGCGCCTTCGTCCGCGACGTCGATCGCCAGCGCACCCTCGGCGTCCCGGGCGCTCACCGTCACAGCGCCCGCACCGTGCCGGAGCGAGTTGTCGCACAGCACATCGAGGATCTGCTTCGCCGCGGCAGCCGACATGACGGTGTCCGGCAGGTCCGGGTCGACATTGACGCGCAGGGGTCGATCTTTCGCCGCGAGCGGGCCGTTCCATCTTGCACGGACATCGTTCAGCAATCCGGCGAGTTCCAGAACTTGCCCGTCTCGCGCAGCGTCTCGCGCCAGGGCGAGCAGGTCAGCGACGGTGTGCTCGAGCTGACGTGAGGTGTCCAGCGCCTCGCTTAGCGCGACGCGCAGATCCGAGCCGGGCGTGATGAGCGCCGCTTCGATCCCCAACTGAAGACCGGTGAGCGGCGTCCGCAGCTGGTGTGAGGCGTCTGCGGAGAAGGCGCGCTCCCGCTCGACGAGGTCACCGAGCCGGGTCGCCGTGCGATCCAGGGCGCTGCTCACCGTGTCGATCTCGGTGATGCCGGCCGCCGTCGTCCGGACGCTGAAGTCGCCGTCGCCGAGGCGTTCGNNCCGGGGGGGGGGCTGGGCGCGGGGGGGGCGGCCGGGGGAGGGCAAGGGCGACCGCCGCAAGTGCGATCATGCCCAGCCAGGTTCGGACGATGGTCGCGTAGACCTGCCCGCGATCGACGCTCACCAGCACCGCACCCACGATCGTGTCGCCATCAGAGACGGGGACGGCGACGGCGATCCGTCCGAAGAGGTCACCGCTGGCCACCGCACCGTGCGTGGTTCGCTGCACAAGGCCCGGCGAGCGAGCTGGCCCGGGTCCGGTGACGCGCGCTCCGGAGATGGCGTACACGCTGACCTGGATGCCGCGTTCAGGCGCGGGAAGCGCCGAAGTCTGCCGGGCCCGGGCAAGATCTCCGGAGACCGCAAGGGCGGTCACATCGGCGATGCGTTCCAGCTCGCGCTGC
>QHBY01000100.1:0-644 GCA_003244245.1 Pseudonocardiales bacterium | reverse complement strand
GCAACGGCGAGCGGGATGCCGAACAGGCAGGTGGCGAGCACCGCCGCGAGTACGCTCAACCCGACGATCCTTCGGCGCACGGCTCCCAACTCCCGATAGGTAACGCAAGTGTGCCGGTCCGCCTCGGGTGACGGAGCAGATATTGCCGAAGCGTTAACCCTCGCCGAACGATCGCCTAGCCCGTCGCTGCCTAGCGTCGGTGTCGTCCAGCACCCCGTATGACCATTGTCGAGAGGACCACCATGAACCTCCTGCAGCGACGCACCGGCGTCGCCGTGCTCTGTCTGGGTGCGGCGTTGATCATGGTGGCGTGCGGGAGCTCGACGACCAACACGTCGGGCAGCTCGGGACCCGCCGGCAGCACGGCGACGAACCCGAGCGCGGGACCGAACCCGAATGCCACCGAATCCGCGCCGCCCGGCGACATCCCGGACAACCAGGCCTTCGTGCCTTACGCCCCGAAGGGCACCGGCTACAGGCTGCAGGTTCCGGAGGGGTGGGCGATGACTCAGCCTGGGCGGGCGACGTTGTTCACGGACAAGTACAACAGCATCCGGATCGAGAAGCTGACCGTGGCGAAGGCGCCGACCGTTGCCTCGGCCACCTCGACCGTGCTGCCGCGGATCAAGGCCGCAGCCCACGGC
>QHBY01000099.1 GCA_003244245.1 Pseudonocardiales bacterium | reverse complement strand
GCTAGGGACCAAGGATCCCTAGTTAGCGCTAGCCGGAATTCCCCGATGTTCCGGTGTCGCCCGAGCCCTCGGTGACGCAGTAGCGCGGACACCAGGAGTTCCATGTCTGTCCTCGTGACACTTACTCTCGTTACGTCCCAACCTCAGGACCAAGGCGACCCGCGATGGCAACCAAGGATGCAGGCAAGGCCGAACAGGTCGGTGACAGCGCCTCGCTGGAGGTGCTGGCCCGGGTCGGGTTAATCGCTTACGGCGTCGTCCACCTCTTGATCGGCTGGTTGGCGGTGCAGCTCGCGTGGGGCCTGACGGCCAGCAAGAGCGCCGACACCTCCGGGGCGCTGAAAACACTGGCTGATCAGCTCTTCGGCAAGATCCTGCTGTGGCTGGTCGCGGTTGGTCTGGTAGCGCTCGCGCTCTGGCAGGCCAGTGCAACCATCTGGGGTTATCGCAACGTTGAAGGCGCCAAGCGCCTCCAGGCGCAGGTCACCAGCGGGGCGAAGGCCGTTATCTACGCCGCGCTAGGAGCCAGCGCGGCGTCGGTCGCGCTCGGCTCAGGCGAATCGAGTTCGCAGTCCCAACAGCAAGCCACCTCCGGGGTGCTGGCCTTGCCCGGCGGACAGGTGATCGTCGTGGTCACGGGACTGATCATCGTCGGCGTCGGGGTGGCCGGGGTGGTCAAGGGCGTGAAGAAAGCTTTCATTGAGGAGATCGACGTTTCGTCGATGTCCCCGGTTGCCCGCAAGGGCGTCTCGCGAGTCGGCCAAGTCGGTTACATCGCTAAGGGACTGGCCCTGGGCGTGGTGGGAGGCCTGCTCAGCTATGCGACGCTGACCTTCGACCAGCACAAGGCGCAGGGACTGGACGGCGCGCTGCAAACGATCCTGGCCCAACCATTCGGGAGATTCTTACTCACGGCGGTGGCCCTCGGTTTCGTGGCCTTCGGCCTGTTCGCGTTTCTCCAGTCGCGATATCGCCGGATGTAACTCCCCGGGCCTCCACGGCTGCTCCACACACGCACACCACCGGGGTCTCGTGGACCTGGCAGCCGCGATCATGCGGAAAGCAGGCGTTGGAAGAACTCGCGGTAGCGTTGGAAGTTCACCCGCAGGTCCTCCGTCGAGATCGTGCCGCTGGTGTGCCCACTGGTGACGTTCACCCGGATCTCCTCCAGCGTCCGCTCGACCAACATGCTGGCCTCGCGCACCGCACGCTGCGGGTCGTCAACGAAGGTGCCCTGGACTCGTTGCCACTCATCACGCAGCGCGGCGGCGTTGGTGAGCAGTCCCACCCGCGCGGCACTATCGTCGGCGGCAGCCTGACCCTCAGACCGGTCAGGAAACTCCTCAGCCGGAGTCGCCTGAAGTCCTGGTTCGCGTTCGGCATCGGAGGACACCGTAGCCATCGGACGATCGGTGTCACCGTTGAAGCGGCGTACTCGGCCGCCGCGCCTTCTCGCCGTTCGGGCTCTTCGGCCTGCCCACGGTGTTGCTGCGGTGTGTCCATCCTGGACCCCCGCTGGTGTCGTGATGTCTCGCGTTGGGTTGCTTACCGTGTGCGCACGAGCTGGTCGAACAGGGCGCGGTAGTGCACAAACGCCTGCCGCAGGTCCTCGGTATCAGAGGTGTCGGAGGCGCCTTGGCGGTCGTGATGAACCTGCCGGGCGGCCTGCGCGGCGCGGTATGACTCCACGACCTGCGGGTGATCGGCGGCCACCAGCTCGGCACGCTCGGCGAAGTCTTCCACCGGGTAGCCACGATCCCGCATCACCTCAGTGACCAGCTGGTCACTCTCATCCAGCGCAGGGCCGGGGCGGTCGACGAACTCGGTCTGCACGGCCTGCCAGCGTTGCGTGTAGTGCTCGCGGGCCGCGGGTTCCAGTTCGCGGATGTCGAGCCGGTCACGCCGATCCGCGATCTCGCCCAAGTGCTGATCTGCGGCGCGCTCACCGCCGCGCGCCTGCACCTCGCGTGCGTATTCGGCCCGAATCGTTGCTGTAGACCGGCGCGCCGACGCCGCCGGCTGTACCACACCGCGAACACCACAACCCCGGCGAGCACGAGGATCCCGATGATGATCACGACGACATGAACACCCCCGCTGGCGGCTGCGGCCGGTACCTCGCTGGGGTGGATTACGCGCGCGAGTGTCCTCGACCACAGGATCGCCGCGGCGTCCGCTCTTATGGCACGGTGGTCGGTGTCGCCCCAGACCCCGGTGACCCGGTCGGTTGTTACGTGACGCGCTTTTAGGGGACTGTATGTCGGTCATCTTGAGGTCTGTTTCAGTCGAGCCACAGCCGCGGGATCAGCGGGAGTTCGCTGTTCGGGATCGTCAGGTCACCGTGGATGGCATGAGCACCCAGTACCTGGAGGCCGGGGCTGGGCCGCCGTTGTTGCTGCTGCACGGCTACGAGCAGAGCGCGACTAGTTGGCGGTGGGTCATCCCGGCTCTGGCCCGGACGCATCGGGTGTTGGCGCTGAGCCTGCCCGGTCACGGAGACAGCGCCCCAGCGGTCGGTGGCTACGCCCCGGGCCGTGACCTGGCTCCGTTCGTGGCTGACTTCCTCGACACCCTGGGAGTGGGGCCGCTCGACGTGGTGGGAAATTCCGTCGGTGGTGCGGTCGCGCTACGTCTGGCGCTGGCCGACCCGCGGCGGGCGCGCACGCTGACCCTGGTCGGCAGCGCGGGCCTCGGTCGCGAAGTCAACCCTTTGCTTGCCCTGGCCGCGCTGCCGGTCGTGGGGGAGCTGGCGATCCTGCTCACCCAAATGCCGGGCGGTGGCATGTTGCGCACGACCATGTCCGCGGCGATGCTATTTGCCCAGCCGTGGCGGGTGCCGGCGGAGTTCGTCGCTGAGCAGCACGCGCTGGGATGCCGGGCCGGCCAACTCGAGGCCGCCACCGCCATGGCGCGTGCCCTGTTCGACGTCAACGGACAGCGCGAGGTCCTGCTCGACGAACTCCATGCCTTGACAATGCCGACCCTGGTCGTCTGGGGTGCGTGTGACTACGTGCTACCCGTCTACCAGGCGCAGGCCGCGGTGGACCGCCTGCCCGCGGCGCGGTTGGCGTTGTTCCCCGACTGCGGACACCTGCCCCACGTGGAATGTCCCGACCGGTTCGCTGCCGTGCTCAGCGAATTCCTCGCCGAACACCACCACCCCAGCCGCACAGCGCATCGCCCGCCTGCACTCGCGCACGTCGATCTCTGAGAAGGCCCAGCATGGCGACATCCCCGCCGCGCCTCACATTAGTAACGCCGAACCGGCAGCCGCCCCGACTACGTCGAGCACCCCGCCCCGGCGGACAACACTCCGCAGCGTCCGGCCGCGCCGATCCGGTTTCCGAGGCCTACGGCAGCCAGGCCGGCCGCTACGAGCAGCGCACTGGCGCCTTTCGCTACTGGCGTGAACTGCTGATCGACCAGCTGCCTGCGCGGCGCGGTGACACGGTCCTCGATGTGGGCTGCGGTACTGGGTTGTGCTTGGCGCTGTTGCACCGCAAGGTGGGCGCCTCGGGGATGATCGTGGGGATCGACGAATCCGAGCAGATGCTTCAGGTGGCCGGTGAGCGGGTGGCCGTGCACGGTTGGGACAACGTGCGCCTGCTCGCCGCCCCGGTGGCACGTGCGCCGATCGAAGCCACCGCGGACGCCGCGGTGTTTTGCGCGGTGCATGACGTGTTGCAGTCCCCGGCGGCGCTGGACCACATTTTTGACCATCTGCGGCCCGGCGCGCCGGTAGCCGCTGCCGGCGGAAAGTGGCCGGCCCCGTGGTTGTGGCCGCTGCAGCCATGGGTAACCGCCCTGCACGCGCCGTTCGTCAACGATTTCACCGGCTTCGACCGACCCTGGCAGCTGTTGGCTCAGTGCGTCCCCGACCTGCGCGTCCACCAGCTGGCCTTCGGCACCGGATACCTAGCGCTCGGCCACGCCAGGGGCCGCTAAACATCCCCTGAGCTCTGGATGTAGGTCCCGGAGCGTCAGCGATCGGCGGGTGGGTGTCTCTGCTCATCGGCGAGGCTCCTACCATCGCGCGGGCCCGCTCCCGATCGACTCGGTCCAGGTCCCCCCCAGGGGCCCTGACCTCGGTGGCCTTCTGACGCCAGGTGTCCGCGTCGGTGCCGATCCAGTGCTTGGCCTTGGCCTCGGCGGGTGTGACCACCCGCCGACGATGCGCATCACCTCGGTCGGGTGTTCGCCAGGCCCTGGTCCACGCATCCTATGTGTCCTTGCATGCGGACCTGACGTCTTCTCCGCTACCCCGTTGTCCGTGTACCGGGGTGCAAGACCACCTTGCCTAGTTCAGAATGTCTAGGTGACGAGGTTGCGCGGGCGCGACGTTGCCACCGTGCCCAACCTGGTCAGCGCGGCCGGGCTGCTCTTGACCGTCCACGGCGCGCGCCGACTACACACGCCGGCCGGGATCGCCGAGGTGGCTGTAGGCCGCTTGCTCGATCTTGTAGACGGTTATCTTGCTCGTGCGCTCGATCAGAGCAGCCAATTCGGGGCCGGACTCGACGCGATTTTCGATAAGGCGGGCGTGACGGCGGTGGGCTTGCAGCTTTGGCGGCGGTGCGCTCCGTCTCGGCCGGCGCTGCTGGCGATCGCCGGCCAGAATGCAGTCAACCTTGTGAGCACGGTGATCACCGGTGTTTACGATCGAGGCCCTCTACTGGAACCCGCTGCCGAAGGAAAACGCGCGATGGCGGCTCAGAATGCCGCGATGGCTGCGTACGCCGTGAGCGGGTTATTCGCGGGGTCCTCACGCCGCACGCGCCACGCGCTGCTCTGGGCCGGGCACGGAGCAGCCATCATCGGCATCGGCTACGGGCTCCCGGCGAGTGGGCAATACGTCAGGCGCGCTCGGCATGCCGTATCACCAGACCTGTCCCGATGACTGAGCCGCCCCAGACCCGGGTGGCTGACAAGTGTCGGTGTCGACCTGGGGACATCAAATGGCGACTAGTGTATGCAGATATGTTT
>QHBY01000098.1 GCA_003244245.1 Pseudonocardiales bacterium | reverse complement strand
AGGACCGCTACTGCATCGACGTCGTGACGCAGCTATCGGCGATCCAGGCCGCCCTCGACAAGGTCGCGCTGGGCCTGCTCGACGATCACGCCCGCCACTGTATGCAGGGCAAGGGCTCGGGCCCTGGCGACCCCGCCGAGCAGGTGGAGGAGCTCATGGGGGCCGTCGGCCGCCTGCTCCACCGTTAGCAGGCCGAGGGCATCGACCTCGTCGTGCCGGTGAAGGCCTCGCTGATGATGTGCGAGGCCCTCCGCGAGTGCATGCCCCTCAGCCTCCGATCGCAAAGCGTGTTCGTGCCACGGCGCTCTTGTTCTGTGCTGCGTCGGTGGCCACGGCGACGAGGCGGTACCGGCCTGGCGGCAGGCGACGACCGCGGAGGCGCCCGGTGAAGCGGACGCGGTTGCGGCCGGAGCGGCTGGGCCGCGTGAAGGTGCCCGGGAGCCGCACGGCCTGTTGTCCGCCCCGGTGTCCGGACTTTGCCCGTTCGACGCTGAAGGCCACCGTGGCAGGCTTTGAGAGCCGGTAGCGCAGCAGCGCCCCTCCGGCGTGCCGGGATAGGCTGCCGCCCCGCGGCGCGGCATGAAACGCTCGTGTTTGCAGAGACAGCGAGCGAATGGCTGGCGGCGTCTTGTCGTGGCAGACGTCCGAAGCCGCGTCGGTGAAGCTCGTGTTCTCTGAGTAGAACCGCCAGTCATATGCGCCTCGCTTCAGCTGGAGCGCCAGCACGCCAAAGGACGACGAGTCGCGGGCCTCGCTGTTGGCCGCCTGCCCGCGGATCGTGCTGAGGTCCTCGCCTCCGGTTCCGACGATGAACTCGCGGATGCCGTGGACGAGGTCCGGTCGCCCGCGGTTGTCCTGTGCAGCGAAGCGCTCGTAGTTGTGCTTGTGGCCGCTGAGCACGATGTCGACCTTGAAGGCGCTCAGCGTGCGCCAGATCTGATACATGCGGTCAGCACCACCCTGTGAGCTGAACAGCGGGTGGTGCCAGTAGGCCAGCGTGCAGTCGCGCGGATGCGCGGCCAGATCGGCGCGGACCCATCGCTCCTGGGCTGAGCCGGTGCCACAGGCCACGACGCGACAGTTGGAGTTGAGCGCGAGGATGTGCCAGGAACCAAGGTCGTAGGAGTAGTAGCCCTTGCGGGGGTCCCCGGCGGCCACGCCGAAGTAGGCGTAATAGCCGGCGGCTCCGGGCGTGTAGTACTCGTGGTTGCCGGGCGCCGGATGGATCAGGCTCTTGAACGAGCCCCAGGTCGGGTCGAAGGAGGCCATGTAGTCGGAGAGCGCGCCGGCGTCGTACTGCGTGTCGCCGAGAGCGGCGACAGCCGTCGGGGCGAGCCGGCCGATCAACCCGGCGGTGCCGGCCTCGTGGCACCTCGTTGCCAGGACCGTGTAGGTGGGCGAGCAGGCGATGTCCCCAGCGGCGGCAAGCGTCACGTCGGGAGCAGCCGCGCTGGCCGGTGAGAGGCCGAAGCGCAGCAGGCCCGCCACCGTCGCGGCGATGATGATCGCTCTTGCGAATGCCATGAAGCTCCTCAGCGCACCTCTGCCGAGGAGGCCACTGATCGTAGATCACCCGAGACCCTCGGCGCCGGCCCGGCTAGGGCGAGGCGCTCGGGGTGGCCTCCGCGGCGTCGTGGATCGTCACGATCGAGCCCAGGAGCAGGTCGTTGGGCACCCGCACGGTCTGGGCGCGCTCGGTGGCGAGCACCGTGAAGGCGCTTTCGATCGCTGTGATCTCACCGCGCACGTCGCCGACGCTGATGCTCTGCCCCACGCGGTAGGCGCCGCGGATGTAGCGACCGGCGCTGAGCGCGCGCGCGACCTCGCGCCCTCCGAGGCCGAAGGCGAGGGCGAACGTGGCAGCGGCCGCCGCGAGCAGGATGGCCAGGACCACCATCAGGACCAAGGTCGAGATCGCGATCTGCGCGGCGGCGGTGACTGCGAACACCGCGAGCACCGCGACCTGGGCGACCTGGCCCAAGGGGATCGGAAGGTCGAGCTGGTACGCGAGGCGGTCGGCGCGCGAGCGCACGAGCCCGGCCACCACGACCCCGGCGAGCACGAGCGCCGCGGCGATCAGCACCTTCGGGAGGACGGGCACCAGCGACACCAACAGCGCGGCGGCGCCGCCGAACCCCAACGCCGGGTAGGGCAGCAGCGGGTACAGATCCGGAGCACCTTGGAAGTCCGACACGGAGTACGCGGCGTCCAACACCAGACTGATCAGGACCACGCTGACCAGCGGTTCTCGCAGCGCGA
>QHBY01000097.1 GCA_003244245.1 Pseudonocardiales bacterium | reverse complement strand
GTCGCGGTGTCGGAGAGTCGGGGGGTGACGTCGGCGTGCTTGGCGATCGACTGCAGATCGGATTGAGAAACGGTCTTGGAGTGACCGATGCCGATTCCGACAGCGAGGAATGTGCCATCGGGCAGGCTGCGCACGATGAACTTCTCGATGAAGCCCGGCGTAAAAGCGAGCGAGGCGAGCGCTTCGCGCTGGGTTGTCCGAACCTTGGCACGGCAGACCGTGAGGATGGATTCGGTGGGGTTTTGCGGGGTCGGTTCTTGCGGTGTTGCGTAATTCAGGCACGCGGAGAGCGGCAGCGGGTTGTTCAGGGTTCCGGCAGTGTTCACTTTTTCTGCCGGTGTGTTGTGGAGCGCGACCGGGATGAGCCCGTGGCCTAGCCCGCGGAGATGGAATGGCATCGCCACCGAGTCCAGCCGCCTGGGGCGCAGGGCGGCAGCGAGCTTCATGAGAATGGTGCGAGCCGCGGCGTTGTCGTAGGTGTAGGTCTTTGGTTTGAAGCCGAAGGTGCCAGACACGATGAACTGCGAGCCGTCGGGATAATGCCACGAGAGTTGCGGTCCGTAGGCGTCCTGACCAGCCGCCTTCCACGGGTCGGCGTACTGCGCGGGCGTCAGACCGCCTTGGCGCGCGACGTGATGGCCGCTGCGGAAGTAGTAGCGAACTCCGGCGACCGTGGTGGAGTCGGCTGTTTGGACGAGCTTGCCGGGCACCGTGTCGNNNNCCGCCACCCGTTGCCGTTACGCTCGCCGATTCACTCACGTCGGTGGCAGGGACGCTCGGCCGAAAAATGTAGTCGCGGGTGATCGTATAACCAGACACATGGCTCACTGAGAACCTCCAGAGCAGCGGCGTGGGGTTCGTGCCGCCGACGTTAGAAGTGCTGTTGTGACGGTTCCCGCCGAACGCCCATACGCCGGTTACGACGACGGCCACGACGACTAGGGCAGCGATCAACGGCTTGAGGACTCGTGCGGGTGTTGGCCTGCGCTGGTCCGCTGGTTTGGTAACCAATCTCTCGAGCAGCGTGGCGGGGTCATGCAGTGGCCCGGCGAGGATGTCGATGGCGTCTCGTAGATCGTGTTCAGTGCGCACGTTCGCTCCTAGCGGCTGTGTCAGATTGTTCGGTCAGCTCGATGCGCAGCGTGGTCAGCGCACGAGCGGCGTAGCCGCGGACCGTCGCAGTCCGGCAACCCAGGACGTCGGCTATCTGGTTGTCGGCGAGTCCGCCGTAGAAGCGCATCACCAGTACTGCTCGTTGTCGGGGCGGGAGCGCGGCGAGTTCGGTCACGAGCATGGACCGGTCGGCCAGCTCCGTGGCGTGATCCGGCGACGCCGCGTCTCGGCGCGGAACGACGGCATGCGGCACGAGGCGGGCCCACTTGCGTCGCCACGACAGGTACTCATTCACGAGGCTGCGGCGTATGTACATTTCCGGCGCATCGAGCTCCTGGATTTCAGACCACCGGCTGTGCACCCGAAGCAGGACCTCTTGGACAACATCCTCGGCGAGCGCCCGATCGGCACACACCGCCGTGGTGAAGCGCACCAGATCGGGGAGTCGCTGGCGGGCATACTCTTCGAATTCCACGCCGTCCTCCAGGTCCTATCGTCCCCTGTGAAACGACGCTCGCCGCGGATCCGTGGTCCGAGCGCGTCTACCAATTTTCAGCTCTGCCGCGTCCAGATCGCCGCGACGACCGTGGGACAGCGCACTCGGGGTCCCCTCAGGGTGGGATGTGTTCCGTCAGGGACCTTGACGGCTTTCGTTCCTCACGACGTGGGCGTCGCGTTGTCGGCCAAGGGCAACCGAGAGTTGATCTTGCAATCGTGTGTTCTCGGCGGTGAGGCGCCGGATACGTTCGTGCGCGATGTCGAGTCGGGTGCGCAGTGATGGCTCAGAGGCGGGTTGCGCAGTGGCTCGCCGGACTGAGCTACCTCGGCGGGTGGTGGAACGTCGGCGGAGTTGCTCGAGCTGAGCCTGCAAAGTGGATTCGGCGTAGAGCCAGGCTCGGGAGACGCCCGCGCGGGCAGCGACCGCCGTAATTGTGATTGCCTCGCCATCCGCGAGCGCTTGGTTGATTGCGCTGGTGGCGCGGGCGAGGGTGTCAGCGCGCCGCCGCTGAGCTGCTTCGATGAGCGCGCCGGAGTTGTCAGCGCGCATCGTCGGTGCCGCTGGTCTGGGTGCAGGAGCAGGCGCAGGCGGTGCCGCACTTAGGGGCCGGTCCGGGATGGTCGGTGGCGCCGGTGTCGAGGGTGGTGATGATTGCGAGCAGGTTGCGTTCGACGGTCTGGTTCATCTGTATGACGCGTTGCTGCCCGACCTGTTCAGCCTTGTGTAGCAGCTGTCGGGTGTCGGTCAGCTGCTGGCGATGTTGGGGGAGGAACTCAGCGGTGGTCAGGAACATCGGGCAGGTCAGGCACGCGTTGGCGTAGTCGCAGGTCTGTTGCAGCGGCAGGGTGCAGTAGCCGTTCGGC
>QHBY01000096.1:937-2614 GCA_003244245.1 Pseudonocardiales bacterium | reverse complement strand
GCGCCCTCGTGGCCGAGCACCGTGGGCGCGTAGCCCGACGGGTCCGCGCCCGATGCGGTGTACAGATCCGTGTGGCAGACCCCGCAGGCGTGCAGCGCGACCAGCACCTCGCCCGCCTTGGGCTCGGCGAGCTCGAGCTCCTGCACGGCGAGCGGTGCGCCGAACTCCTCCAGCACGGCGGCCCGCATCCTCATCGTGGGTCTCCTCGTCAGTCGATCTTCGGCGCCGATCGTACGCCCTCGGCGTGCACTACATTGCGGCCGCGTGAGCGCCGACGTCCTGATCGGGGTCTACCCGCCGGCGGAGCTCTCCGTCCTTCACGCGCGTCGCACAACCCCCGCGTGGCCGCTCGCGGAAGCGGGCCTGACGCTCACCCACCTGGGACGCGGAGCCGTGTGGCTGGCGCTGCGCGCGCTGGGCCTGCGCGGTGGAAGCCGCCTCGCGATGCCGGCCTACCACTGCGGCTCAGAGGTCGAAGCGGCGCACCTGGCGGGCCTCGAGGTCGAGTTCTATCGCGTCGACGACCAGCTGCGCGTCGACGAGGACGACCTCGCCCGTGTCGCGGCTGTCACCGACGCTGTGTATCTCATCTCGTGCTTCGGGTTCCCGACGGTCGCGCGGCCCTCGGGGTCGCGGGTGATCGAGGACGCAGCCCACGGGCTGTTCTCCCTCCATGCCGGGACGCCGGTGGGAGCCGGCGCCGAGGCGGCGGTCTTCTGCCCGCGCAAGTCGCTGGGTACGCCCGACGGCGGAGCGGTGGTTGTGCCCGCCGGACGGCAGATCGACGTCAGCGAAGGTCGCGCGCCCGTGCGGCCGATGGCCCGCTCCGTGGCTTCGTTGGTGGCCGCACGTGCGGCGATCGCCCGCCGGCGGCAGCTGCGGGCCCGCGCCGCGCGCGCCATCGCCCGCATGAGTCGCGGCGACGCCGCCGCACGCGAGGGCACGCTCACCGAAACCGTGATCGGGGAGTGGAACCTCGAGGTGGGAGACATGGAGGCGGCGGCGCGGGCGCCGTCCCGCCTCACCGCAGCCGTCCTGGGCCGGGTCGACGGCGCCGCGATCCGGGCGCGGCGCCGGCGCAACTACCTGCGCCTGCGCGACGAGCTGGCGGAGCTGACGCTCGAGCCTTTCCGTGACCTGGCGGAGGGCACCTGCCCGCTGTACTTTCCGCTGCTCGCGGGCGATCGCTCGCGAGCGATCGCGGCGCTGCTGGCGCGCGGCGTGCGCCCGCTGGAGATCTGGCCGGTTCCCCATCCCATCCTCGACCGCCGACGCTTCCCGGAGCCCGAGCGCGCGCGGCTAAGCCTGCTCGCCCTGCCCGTGCACCAGGCGCTGGAGGACTGGCACATGGACATCGTGCTCGCGGCCGTCAAGGACGTCCTAGCCAAGCCTTCTGCCTGAGTCGCTCGGGCGCACGGGCTGACCACCGCGCCGCGCGAGCACAGCCGCTCGCTCGCGGCCTATGTCGGAAAGGTCAGGGCGACGCGTAAACGAACAGGTTCACCGTGCCCCAGCCGGAGGCAGAACCACCCGTTTGCCGCACGTACTGGGTTGTGTGCAGCGCGGCCCCGTGGCCGGCTCCGCTCGGGGTGGCCGGATACGGAGTCATACCGGAGTAGTCCCCCCACCGGCAGACGAAGCCAGCACAATCCAAGGTGGAGGTCAGCGGACCACCCG
>QHBY01000096.1:0-931 GCA_003244245.1 Pseudonocardiales bacterium | reverse complement strand
ACGGCAAAGGCGGCGGGGCTGGAGGGAGATTTTTGCTCCAAAACCAGACCGGGCGAGTACTGGGAGGAGGAGAAGTTGGTCCCGAGAAGCATGGTATCCCCGAACAGTGAGGTAGAGCCGTTGACGGCCCGGTCGGGCGAGATGGACGCGTTGAAGAAGTAGATCCCCGCTGCTCCAAGGTCCTGGCTTTGCAGCACTGAGGGCGCCGTGGGGTTGATCTCATACCACCTCACCTGTGCGCCGCCGCCGCCGAAGATGGTGTGCTGGGTCCACAGGGACACCTGTCCACTGCGGCTCGGATTGACGGCGCTGACCGCCTGCGTGTCCCGACCATCCAGAGTGTCCAACCGAAGAAACGTTCTCGGCTGCTGGGCGTTGGCCGGGACATCGTAAGCAGGTACGGTCAGGGGCTTGAGCGTGAGGTTGACCGTATTGCCGACCTCGCTCACCTCGTAGAGCAGCAGCTGGTTCGCGGGGAGCGACTGCGGTATCGACGTGACATAGCCCGTCGTGCTCCCATCGGTTTGGTTTGCGGGGACCGGCGTGAACGCGCCGGGCAAGTTGAGGACTGCCCCTACGTGCAGGGTGTCCGCGGCCGGACAGTCCGTTCCGGCCGGCGGCTTGGTGATCGAGTGCAGGTCGGCACCGAGGAAATCGCTTGGCCCGAACCCGTTGCTCCCGATCAGAAGCCGGTTGCGGGTGTCCCCCAGCTTGGGATAGTCCTCGAACCTGCTTGCGGTCGGGATGTCGTACCTGCAGAAGTCGGCGGCCGATGAGGGTGTGGCGGTCTTGCTCCACCCGAACGCCAGGCGGTTGTCGGTGGAGGAAAACACCACATCGGCGGCGTAGAAGAACCGGCTCGTATCCGGGTCCCAGATCACCTGAGGATCGAACACGTTGCCGCCGGCAGTGGTATCGGTGAGTTCCGCGA
>QHBY01000095.1 GCA_003244245.1 Pseudonocardiales bacterium | reverse complement strand
TTCGATCCCCACCCGCCCCACCGGTTGACCAGCGGCGATGCTCTCTTTAAGATCGATAATTGTGATCTTTGTCCATGGGATTGTTTTTGAACTGCTGTTCACGTTGGCCCATGGCCAGTAGAGGAGCCCGGACGCCGGCGGGGGAGTGTTCTGCAGCGCTGCAGCTCGTTTGCGCATCCGCCGGATTGCGGGGAGGACCCGGTTGGCCAGCGGGCAAGACACGTGGGGGCACCCGGTGCGTGGATACCGCACGCCGGGTGCGGCGGCGGGACCGGGAAACGGACTGGTCAAGATCAACACTACGCTCCGGGATGCGGATCATCGTGCGCCGCGAGTGCCCGCACACCGGCGCGCAGCTCACGCGTTCGAAGAACGTGACGGCTACCCTCGGCTCAACCATCGGAGTCTCTGCTGCATCGCAGTCTTGCTGCATGGCAGCGATGCAGCAGGTACACTAAGCGACATGACTGAGTTCCATCTGACCATTCAGGGGCGGGGGACCCTCGCCCTGCCGACCGAGATCCGTCGGCGTCACCGGCTGGACGAGCCGGGAGCCCAGGTGCGGCTCGTCGAGCGCGACGACGGTGTTATCGAGCTGCATCCGCTCGTTGCGGTGCCTGCTGACCAGACCTGGTTTTGGAGTGAGCGTTGGCAGCTTATGGAGCGGGAGGCGGAGGCGGACGTCGCCGCCGGGCGGGTTGCCGTGACCGACGGACCTGACGAGTTCCTCGAGGAACTCGACGCGCCGGCGTGAAGTTCGAGCGGACAGACAGCTTCAAATCGGACTGGCGGCGGCTGTCCGACGCCGAACGCGAGCTATTTCGATCTGCGATCAAGCATTTTCACGTTGCAGCGGAGCGCGTCGTCGCGGACCCACGGGTACATTGGCCGGGGAGTCTGCGGATCAAGCGAGTTGTGAGTGCGCCCCGAATTTGGGAGATGACTTGGTCGTTCTCCGGGCCCGACGGTCGTGCCACGTTCGAGTGGGTCGAGATTGACGGCACATCTGGCATCAGGTGGCGTCGGATCGGTACTCATGAGATCTTTCGCGAACCGTGAGGACCGCTCGGACGAAGGCGGGTCGGCCAGCGGGATGGCTTGTGATCGTGCCGAGGGGTGAAGCACACCGGGAGTTGCGGATCTAAGACCCCAGCCCGGGCGGAACCTGTCCATGGATCTGTACATGAACTCGCCGCCCCGGGTGCCTCTGCAGAACGCTGTGCGATCGAGCCGGATACTATAGTCGCTGGTTGTCTACTCCTGCCGGGTGAATTCGGAGACTCATATCCGTCAGGTCGTGGGTTCGAGTCCCACCCGCCCCACCCGATGATCGCGTCCGCCTACCCTGCCGAGCTCGTCATCCCTCGACGCAACAGACCCCCCGCGGACACCCTCCACGGGGGGACGGGCCGCAGCTCGACGCTGAGCCGCGTGGGAGCGGTTCGAGTGCGCCGGGCGGCGTCGGTGGTGTGGCGTCTGAGGCGCCGCTCGCGGCCGCCTTCGCGGGTGGCGGGTGCGTGTCAACGCAACCGGCGCCACAGCGCCCAACCTGCGCCCAGTACAGCCAGCAGCGGGATGGGCAGGCAACAACCGCAACCGCCGACCGAGACCTCGGAACCTCGACGGGTGCGGGTGGAGTAGTAAGGCACAGGACCCCAGAAGCCGAACCGGCCACGGGGGCGGTGTCCCTCCGGCCACCAGGGCACCAAATTGAAGCTGGCCTCGTCGTAAGGCCACTCCGTTTCATTGATCGGTTCGCGGTTGATCGCCCGGCGGACCGGTTCGGGGAGCGGTGCGGTGGCCGGGGGCGGCGGGGGTAGCGGGGGTAGCGGTACGAGCCTGCTGCGGACGGCAGTGGCCGCAGCGGAGCGCCGGGTCAGAGAAGCGCCGCAAGCGCCACCGGCCCCGCCCATGCCGTCGAACACGGCGACAAGACCGAGCTCCCGACCGTCGCGGAGGATCGGGTCCGAGTCCTCTCCCTGCCCGGCGATTTTTTCCACGTTGAACCCGAACGTCAAGCCCGGCCCGCTGTCGGCAGGCGCCTCGGTGGGCGGCGCTGATTGCACCTGCGGCGGCTCCGCCGGAGTCGGGTCGGTTGCACTGATGGGACCAGCGCTGACGCAGGCGGCCGGCGCCGGCGATGCGTCGGCGCGCTCGGGCTCCTTAGGCTGCGGGCTGTCGCTCACACCGAGTTGCCAATGGAGTCCACGATCGTCCCGTAGTCCACGTCCGACAGCCCTCCGCCAGCCTGCGACGGGTGATGCACGACGTTCTCCCACACCCCGGAGATATCGCTCCAACCGGGGCCGTCAGGGGGCGAACAGGATCAGCCGCTTACTGCTGGCGCCCAGAGGGCCCTGCGCGTCCTCCCACAAGTCGGTAAGCGCGCTGAAGTCTGCAGGCACCCGCTTGCGCAGCTCCGCGGGGACGACCGTCGGTTCCAGCGGGTGGGCGAGCTGATCTGTCCACACCACGACGACCTGTCGCCGCCGGTCACCGCGGGTCGTCCACGGCGAGTTCACCGCGAGCGCGACCGCCTCCAGACCCGACTTCGGCGCATCGCCGCCACCCTCCGCGAGCAGCCCGTTGACGAAGTCGCTGAACCCGCCCTGCTCAGCGGGCAGGCGGAAAAACGGCGACTCCTGCAGCGCCGCCTCCCCGCCGCGACGAAGTCCCGGACGCGACGACGCGAACCCGCAGCTCGTCGACGTTCTTGCCCTTAGCGGTGAGATTGGTCTGCACGTCGTCGTAGAAACGCAACGCGTTCGCCTTCACGGCGTCGATGACAGGAGTCATGCTGCCCGTGACATCGATGCAGAACACGATGTCCACGGCGTAGCTCAACCCGCGTGGGGCGGGCGCCGGCGCAGCCAGGCTGGACTGCTCCGCACCAGCCGCCGGCGCGGCGGCTGCAGGCTCACTCGCTGCCGGATCCTCCTCCAGTGCGGCCGGTGGAGAAGACTCCTGAGCGGGAGTCACCGAATCAGCCGGAGTAGCCGCATCAGGAACTGCGCTCGTCGAGTCGTGTCCAGATGTATCCGGCGTTCGTCCTCCAAGGGGGTGGCGAGGCGCGGCGAGGGCACGCTAGTTACAGGCTGGGTTACCCCCATCGCCCCGGGGACAAAACCTCACGCGCCCGCGGGCGGGACCGTCAGGGTGCGGTCGCAGGCAGGCGAACCTAGTCACACCGTGCGATCCCGGTGGAAGACCGGTGACGCGGTCGTGGTTTCGGCTCTCCAGGATGGTCTGTCACCGAAACTCCGTCCTTCACATGTCAACGGCAGCAGAAGAGTTTGACCCTGGCGGCGGCGCACTGAGACGCCCGGCTGGGCCTGCCCGCCGGAGCCGTTCGCCTCCGTCGGGTTCTTCGCCCCCCCCACGCCAGACGACCTCAGCGGGCGCCCGTACGTCACCGGCCGCACCACCGGGGTCGCCGCGTTCTGGTGGACGCTGGCCTAGTTCTGCGCCGACGAGCTGCGGCCCTACGTCTTCACCGACACCGAAGACGAACGCAACCAGGAAGGCGCTACGCTCCTAACAGACATCTCATAGGGGAGTGATGATGGCTACCGAGATCTTGTGGCGCACGCCCGGGAAGATGACACAGTTAGAACAACGCAGCCTTGAATTACTTGTCGAAGAAGTATCAGACGAATTCGTTCCACCGCTGACTACTCGAAGCAGCACAACCCAGGCGGTGCTAGCGAGTGCCAGTGGCAGCGCATCGAGTAGTTATTTTGATGAAATGCTCATGCAACATTGTCTTCTACTAATCGAGTGTGGCAAACTGCAAGGGTTTCTTTCCTTCCGATCCTTTCACCGTGACGTCCGCCTGTCGCAGATAGGGATCTGCATCTACGTCAGCACCATTTCTGTTCGTCCCGCGGCGCGAGGACGCGGACTTGCTCGCCTGCTCTACCAGAAGCTCTTAGGGCTTCCCAAGACATTGCCTACATGGATTCTTCTACGCACACGGTCCACCAACACGCATCATCTACAACTGTTAGATACCCTTGGATTCAAGCATCTCCTTACCGTTCCTAATGACAGGGATCCTGGGATCGACAGTATCTACCTGGGGCGCAAGCGGTAGCAGCATCCAGCGCAACTTCTCGAGCGATATTTTCATATCTATGG
Source organism: Pseudonocardiales bacterium (assembly GCA_003244245.1). GTDB lineage: Bacteria > Actinomycetota > Actinomycetes > Mycobacteriales > Pseudonocardiaceae. The sequence goes on along the minus strand of QHBY01000095.1, from coordinate 3,003 downwards.
ACAAAAGCAAGCCGATCCCGCGGACGGAGCCCCTGCCGGCGGCCGAGCCGACCCGCCGCGCCAAATGCGTGTTAGATGCAACGGCTGTCGACGGCGTACGACGGGAACACCGAATCCTCACTCACGGCGAACGCCTCAGGCTCCTCAACGCAGGTCAGCCATCCATGGAGGTTGGGACGGAGCAACAATTGCCCTTTGGAAGCATCAGCCGACGGGGTCCGAGGTCGTCTGCACCCTCAGCTTAGAATCGTCTGCCTCGTCTTTGGGGTGCATGCCCTTCCAACGTCGTCGTGGCGCTGAACTAGCGCGATCGGGAAGTTCGGGGACTAGCTAGGGGCGGGACCTTCTAATAGGTCGATGTCGTAAGTGAGATAGGCCCCGTGATTTACGATGAGAAGGGCTATCGGCACGCGATCGAAGCACGGCGTGTCTTTGCTTACTGCGTGGGTCGTTGGTAGACCTGCAACACTTACCGGGTGCCTTCGGCTGGCAGGTGAGCGCATCGCGGTATACCGGCGCCGACGCGGGCTGAGCCAAGCAGCGCTAGCCGGCTAGTCGGCCGCTCCGAGTCGCGGCTGTCGCAAGTCAAGCGTGATATCCGCTCGGTGGGACCGGTTGTCAGTCCTGCTTGACATGGCGAAGATCCTGCATGTCGATGTCGAGTCGCTGATCGGCCGGCCATGGCCGCTCGCCCCGAACGGTGATTCAGTGGCCCAGGGCCTGGACGTCGTCCGGCAGGTCATGACCCACAGGGATCTGGCGACGGCACTGCTGCGTCGGCCGCGATGGGGCGCCGATCAGATGACGCGGGCGAGTTCGGATGATCAGGTCGGGTCGACGGCTCTACCAGCCGTCAATTGAGTCCATTGTGGACCTGGTGGGCATGAGATTGGGCATGAACTGTGGTCCAATGCTGCCCCTCATGCCCACGACCGAGACTTTGTAGTTGCTGTTTGCCCAGGTAGCCAACCTGTGCTTCCGGTTCTGACCGTCTCATAATCCATCAGGTCGTGGGTTCGAGTCCCACCCGCCCCACTCTTCTACCAGCAACGATGCCCTTTTTCAAGATCATACATCTCGATCTTTGTTCATGGGATTGTCTCTGAACTGGTGTTCATGTGGGCTTCCATGGCCACCAGAGGGGCCACGCGACGGTGGCAGCATCCAGCGGCGTGCGTCTAACGAGATCCTCCCGACGTACTCTGTCATTGAGCGGACGACACTGGTCGTGGTCAGCACGTCGGCGAGAGACGCTGACGAGCGGGAGCTCACGGGGCTATCCCACCGTCAGCCGACGACCTGTACCTCGTCGCCGACGTGCAGGGTGTTGTAGAAGGTTTGCGCGGCGCGCTGGGTGAGGTGCACGCAACCGTTGGAGCGGACTGTGACGCTGCCTTGGTGGAAGGCGTCGCCGCCGTTGAAGAACACCGAGTACGGCATCGGTGCGTTGTGGAACTCGCTGCTGCGGTGGTGGAGATCCTTCCAGGTCACGTGGAAGGTTCCTGGAGCGGTCGGTGCGCTGGCCTTGCCGGTCGCCACCGGGACTGGCCCATAGGTGACATTGCCGCCTTGCATGAGCCAGGCCTGTTGGGAGGACAAGTCGACGCAGGCCAGCGCCGCCGCGGAACACGGCGAGCCGCTCGGTGCGGCCGAGGCCTCGGTTCCAGTGATCAGCAGCGCCACAGCGGCTACCAGCCCGGTACCAACAGTCTTGGCTGTGCGGAGGATCGGTGGGACGGGTGGGCGCTTGATGTCCAACTCTCCTGCAGACTCGGGCGACGTGGCCAACAGATGATCGGTTCCGCTGTGGACGCCCGGGTACCCGCGTCGGAGACGGACTTGTAGGTTGCTAGTGGGCTAATCGTTCTCACCGGGCACGCCGCATGTACGGCGTCGCCGGGAAAGCCTACCGAAACCCAGCGCAGGGCTCGTTCCGACACGCTGACAACGGAAACGCGATTCGACCCGGAACTCCCGAACATGTCACCAGCCGCGAAGTGAGCTGTATTCGCTGTTCAACGCTCCGCGAGACAGTTCAAAGTTGAGTCATGCCAAGGAGCCTGTGCCAAGGCTTAACGTTCTGACTGCGGGAATGCTCTACCTTGCGGCTGGTTGAACTTCAACACACGTTCGGGAGTGCCGGGCCGTGGTGGGGTGGTGGCCCCGCCGTCGCAAAGCCCGGACCCGCCCCGCGTCGCGATTGCTCGTCTTGCTTGTGAGAGCGTTCTGCTTCGTGCCCGCAGCACGGGACTTCAGCGAAGGAGATCGACCAACGATGCGTGTCCACAGCGTGGCCGGCGTGCTCGCCGCCACTGCCGCCACTGCCGCCACTGCCGCCACTGCCGCCACCGCCGGGCTACTCGCCGGCTGCGGTAGCAAGACCACCACCAGCCCTGCCCCCCCACGATCACCGGCGGCCGCGAGCAGCGCGCTGGTCACCGCTCAGCAGCAGCACAACCAAGCCGACGTCGTCTTCCTCCAGAACATGATCCCCCACCACGCCCGAGCGATCGCGATGTCCCAGATGGCCGGCAACCAAACGACCTCACCGCAGATGAAAGACCTCACCGCCCGGATCGGAACCGAGCAGAGCCCGCAGACCCAGCAGATGAGCGACCTGCTTACCGGGTGGGGCGCTCCGACCCCGGCCGCCACCGCCAGTATGGGGGCCATGGGTGGCATGGGACACGGTCAGACACCCGGGATGATGAGCGGCGCCGGTTTCGACCGGATGTTTCTCCAGATGATGATCGTCCACCATCAGGACGCAGTGACCACGTCCCAGACCGAACTGTCCCAGGGCAGCAACCCCGCCACCCGCAACCTCGCCCAACAAATCATCACCGCGCAACAGGCCGAAATCAGCGAGATGCAGGCCCTGCTCCGGGTGATCTGACCGGGACGGCCCAGCAGGTCAGCCACGCGCGCAGCACTATCGCGGCCCTACCCGTCAACGCCTTGATAATCGCCATTCCTCTGCGCCTAGTGTAGATAGATGTGTTT
>QHBY01000094.1 GCA_003244245.1 Pseudonocardiales bacterium | reverse complement strand
TCGATATGATCATCAACACCCCATACGGTAATCCGGGCCCCCGGGTGGACGGTTACGAGATTCGCACCGCCGCGGTGTCTCGGTCCATCCCCTGCATCACCACGATGCAGGGCGCCGCGGCAGCCGTCCAAGGAATCGAAGCCCTCATCCGCGGTGACATCACCGTCCGTCCCCTCCAATCCCTCCACGCCGCCCTCCGCGCCGCCCCCGCCCCTGCGACACCGCATTCAGCAGGCTCAGCGGGGTTATCCGGTGCCCAGTAGCCCCGCTGAGCCTGCTGAATGCGGGTTTGGTGCGCGGTTGAGGGCGGCGGTCGCGGCTCGGGGGCCGTTGTGTGCGGGGATTGATCCGCATCCTGGGTTGCTCGCGCAGTGGGGGTTGGGCGATGACGTGGCGGGGCTGGAGAGGTTCGCGCTGGGCGCGGTCGAGGCGCTGGCGCCGGAGGTGGCGGTGGTCAAGCCGCAGTCGGCGTTCTTCGAGCGGCACGGGGCGCGAGGCATTGCGGTGTTGGAGCGCGTCCTGCTGGCGGCCCGGGATGCGGGCGCGTTGGTGTTGCTCGACGTCAAGCGCGGTGATATCGGCACCACCATGGCCGGGTATGCCGCCGCCTATCTCAGCGACGGTGCGCCGCTGGCGGCCGATGCGATCACTGTCTCGCCCTACCTCGGTGTCGGCGCGCTGGATCCGGCGTTCGAGCTGGCCGGTCGGACCGGGCGCGGAGTTTTCGTGTTGGCGCTGACCTCCAACCCTGAGGGCGCCGACGTGCAGGCCGCGGTCACCAGTACCGGGGCCACGGTCGCGCAGTCCGTGGTCGACGCGGTCGCCGCCCGCAACGCCGGCTGGCAATTTGGCGGCGACGTCGGTGTGGTGGTGGGTGCCACCGCACCGTTCGGGACCCTGCGGCTAGACGCCCTCAACGGCCCGATACTGGTGCCTGGGATAGGCGCGCAGGGCGCCTGCCTGGCCGACTTGCCGCAGATCTTCGGTGGGGCAACCCGCCATGTAGTGGCCACGACATCACGTGACCTGCTGCGGCATGGGCCGCAAGCGGCGTCGCTGCGACACGCCGCCCGGCGAACCGCCGACCAGGCTTGCGCCTTGCTCCGCCCACTGACCGGACAGCTCGGCGGTGGTACCCCGGGTTAAGCGGCTGGTCGCGTGGGGGATACGGTCGCCGCACTAATCCGGAACATCCCTCAGCACTAGCAAATTGACGGAGGAGACCGTGGCCCTTCCCCAGCTGACCGAGGAGCAGCGGGCCGCTGCTTTGGAGAAGGCGGCCGCCGCCCGACGTGCCAGAGCCGAGCTCAAGGAGCGCCTCAAGCGCGGCGGGACCAACCTTCAAGAAGTCCTGGCCAAGTCCGATAGTGACGACATCCTGGGCAAAATGAAGGTTTCGGCTTTGCTCGAAGCCTTGCCCGGGGTGGGCAAGGTCCGTGCGCAGCAAATCATGGAGCGGCTGGAAATCGCCACTAGTCGGCGGTTGCGCGGGCTTGGTGACCGTCAGCGCAAGGCGCTACTCAGCGAGTTCGGCACCGAATAGCCGCTCCAGAATAGTTACGAGCACAATCACCGACATTCTCTCAGGGTGGTCAGCCACAGTGACCATACTGTGACGGTGCGTGAGCCGGGGCCCCGTGCGGTTGTCCGGCCCCGGCTTACCGTCGTCTCAGGCCCCTCTGGGGTCGGTAAGTCCAGCGTGGTTGCCGAGACAGTGCGGCGCTGGCCGCAGCTATTCGTCAGCGTCTCGGTGACCACACGCGCGCCCCGTAGCGAGGAACGGCCCGACGAGCATTACCACTACGTGGATCGCGCCACCTTCGCCCGCATGATCGAGCGCGGCGAATTTCTGGAGTACGCCGAGTACGCCGGTAACTTCTACGGCACTCCTGTCGGGCCGTTACGTGAGGCGCTGTCCGTCGGACGGTCGACCCTGCTGGAGATCGAAGTGCAGGGCGCCCGGCAGGTCAGGGCCGCCATGCCCGACGCACTGCTCGTGATGCTCGTGCCGCCGTCCTGGGAGGTGCTGCACGGCCGGCTGTACGCCCGCGGCACGGAAGATCCCGCAGCGCGCGAGTGCCGGTTGCGGGTTGCGCGCGCGGAACTCGACGCCGTGGGAGAATTCGATGCCACGGTGGTCAACGACGACGTGCGGCGCGCCGCGCAGGAGTTGATAAACTTGATGGGCGGCACGGGCGGCCGGACACCTCCGGCTCGACCACTGTGATATCTGAAGGCATCTGGAGACAGTGAGTGAGCATTCCCACCGAACTGGGCGCGCTGGGCGCGCAGGGCGCGTCCTTGGTCAATGCCCCTGAGGGCATCACCAACCCCCCGATCGACGACCTGCTGAGCAAGGTCAGCTCGAAGTACGCATTGGTGATCTTCGGGGCTAAACGGGCTCGTCAGATCAACGACTACTACGCACAGCTCGGGGAGGGTCTGCTGGAGTACGTCGGGCCGCTGGTCGAGCCAGGGCCGCGGGAGAAGCCACTGTCGATCGCGCTGCGCGAGATCCACGCCGGACTACTCGAGCATACCGAGGGCCAGTGACCCAAGCCGGGCCCGTCCGGCCGGATCTATCCCGGCGGATCGTGCTTGGCGTCGGGGGCGGCATCGCCGCCTACAAGGTGTGCGAGGTGCTCCGTCGGCTTGCCGAGGCGGGGCACCAGGTCCGGGTTGTCCCTACTGAGGCCGCCCTGCGATTCGTCGGCGCCCCGACCTGGGAAGCGCTGTCCGGGTTGCCGGTGCATCAAGGCCTGTTCGACGACGTGCCCGAGGTGCCGCACGTGCGGTTGGGGCAGACGGCGGACCTTGTCCTGATCGCCCCGGCGACTGCGGATCTGCTGGCTCGTGCCGCTCATGGCCGGGCCGACGATCTGCTTTGCGCTACCCTGCTCACCGCCCGTTGCCCAGTTCTGCTGGTCCCGGCGATGCATACCGAGATGTGGGAACACCCCGCGACGGTACACAACGTCGCGGTGCTGCGCTCGCGCGGAACCATCGTTGCCCAACCTGCGTCCGGGCGGCTCACGGGCGCCGACTCGGGTGCCGGCCGGCTGCCAGAGCCCGCCGAGATCGTCGACCTGGCCACTTTGCTGTTGCGCCGCGCGGACGCCCTGCCCCGTGACCTCGCCGGGCGGCATGTGGTGATCTCCGCGGGCGGCACTCGCGAGCCGCTGGACCCGGTGCGCTACCTGGGCAACCGATCCTCCGGCCGGCAGGGCTACGCACTGGCCCGAGTGGCGGTGCAGCGCGGCGCCCAGGTGACGTTGGTCGCGGCGCACACCGCTGACCTGACCGATCCGGCCGGGGTGGAGGTCGTCCGGGTTTCTACCGCGCGCGAGATGCGGGAGGTGGTGCTCAAGGCGGCGCCGCATGCCGACGTAGTCGTGATGGTAGCGGCGGTGGCCGACTTCCGACCGGCCAACCCCCAACCCCGCAAGATCAAGAAAGTTGGGTCAGGCCTGGATCCGGTGTCGCTGGTCGTCAACCCGGACATCCTGGTCGAGCTGGTCAGAGGTCGTCCGCAGGGGCAGATCGTGGTCGGCTTTGCAGCCGAGACCGGCGACTCAGACGGTGATGTGCTTACTCATGGTCGGGCCAAGCTCGCCCGCAAGGGCTGCGACCTGCTCGTGGTCAACGCAGTCGGGGAGGGCGGCGCGTTCGAAGTCGACCACAACACCGGCTGGCTGCTCAGCGACGACGGCGTCGAAACCGAATTACCTCAGGGTCCTAAGAGCTTGCTGGCTTCGCACGTCTGGGACGGCATCGCTGCCCGCCTTGAAAGGTCCGCACCTCCATCGTCAGCAAGACTTGACGCCTAGCTTCCTATGCTTAGCACGTCTAGGTATGGAGCTGCGCGGCCACCTCGATCTGCTGCTGCTCGGCGCGCTCGCCGCGGTTGGACCGGCCCACGGGTACGCCGTGATCACCGCGCTGCGGGAGCGCACAGACGACGCGTTCGACCTACCGGAAGGTACGGTCTACCCGGCGCTTCATCGGCTGGAGCGCGACGGATTGGTAGTCAGCCAGTGGAGCGCCGAAGCGGCCAGGCGACGCCGGGTGTACCGACTGACCAGCGTCGGACTCGCCGCGCTTGAGGTCAAATCCGCGCAGTGGGAGGTGTTCGCCACCGGAGTGCAGAGGGTCGTGCAATGGGCTACGTGATCGACACCTACCTCGACGAGCTGTTCGACCGGCTTGGTGGCACCGGCGCGGCCGGCCGCCGAGCGCTGGCGGAGGTCGAGGACCACCTGCGCTCCGCTGCCGACGAGGCGATCGCCCGCGGTGTTGAGCCGATCGAAGCCGAGCGGACCGCAGTTGATCGTTTCGGACCGTCGAGCAAGATCGCCGGTGGGTTCCAGGCGGTCCACAACGGACCGGTCGCGCTCCTGAGGCAGGCGTTCGTCGGTTGCTGGCTGGTGGCAGCGCTGGCTTTCGTGGCCATCGGCCTGTCCGGAGCGATCGCCTACGCATTTGGCCGGTGGTTCGGCATTGCGTTCGTCTCGGGTGACGCCATCGGCAGTACCTACACGCTCGGCCGGTGCGCTGATTTCATCCGGTTCCATCCGGAGGCCGTGACCTGCGCGGCGGCAGTGGCTGCCCACCACTTCGACGAGGTCGTCGGTTACCGAGCCGACGCCGGTTTGCTCGGCAACTGCGCCCTGGTGGCGCTGTGGCTGGCACGCCGATACACGTCGCTGGGAAGCACCCGGTGGACGCCGCCCCAAGGCACCCTGATCACCGTCATGATCGCCCTGTTCGGCCTGGACACGGCGGTCACCGTCGGTCCGCCGGTGATGGCAGCCGCCTTCGGCGCCGGCACCGATGGCTTGGGCGCGCAACTGTCCGCGGGCCTAATGTCCGCCGCCGTCGTGCTGGCGGCCCTCCTGTTCGGGCTGAGCGGGCGGCACGGTAGCCCCACCGCTGCGCGATGATGCATCGGGGCTACCCCCGGAACCCGTGTATGGACGGGCATCCCCCAGTGGCGGGTCCAGGACAGGGACGGGTGGCGGGGCCATGAGCAGGGCGAGCGCGCCGCCGGCAAGGACAGCCCAGACGATGGAGCCGGTCCAGACCGGTGCGGCCTGGCCGAGGCCGTCTACGGCGGCGAGCACCGCGTAGTAGGGCACCCAGGTCGCCAGCGGGATCAGCGCTCCCACGGCCGACATCCGGCGAGGCAGGGCCGGGGTGGGTGCCACCGTGGCGAGCACGATGTCGACGGCCAGTCCGGCGAGGAGCGCCGCGGCGATCAGCTCAGGGTCCCGGAATTGGGCGAGGGCGTTGGTCAGGACCGCGACCACCGCGTACATCGTGGTGGCGGTGCCCAACGGTAGGCGCCACCGGCAGGCGAGCAGCAGTAGCGCACCGACCAGGACCAGGGTGGTGAGCAGGATGGCGGCCAGGTTGTCCTGGATGTAGAACCCGGTGAGGTCGTGGTCGGCCGCGTAGTGCATCGCCGGGCGACTGGCCTCACTCTCGCGGAACGGCGCCCAGTACATGAAGAAGAACGCGATCATCGCGGTGAGCATGGTGGTGGACGCGAGCACCGGAAAGAAGCCGCGGTAGGTGGGTTCAGCGGGCTCGTGGGGATCTAGCCATGCGGCCCGCAGCGGGGTCGAGAGGATCAGCGCGATGCCGAGGAACAGCATCAGGTGAGTGGGGCTGAACAGTGCCTGGATGTCCTGCTCGATCCCGAAGACCTCATGCCAACCCAGATCGGCGATACCCCCGACGCCGAAGACCACCACGCCCACGCTGCCCAGCCCGTAGCCCAGGGGGACCGCGGTGCGGGTCAAGCGGCGGCCGCGGACCGCCGGGCGTAGCTGCCACAGGATCCACTCGCCAGCCGCGAGGTAGCCGGAGTAGAGCAGCGCGTGCCAAGGAGTGAAAAACGTCTCCAGCCCGTGCAGATTGTTGTGCGCCCAGCCGTCGACGAACACTCCGACCAAGAGCCAGGTACCGAGCATGATCGTGATCAGATCCGCCCCGCGGCCCCGCCGCGGTCGGGCGATCGCCGCGGCAGCGGGCTCCGCCGACACCTCGAACATGGACGTCCTCCATACAAAGTCGGCGACCGCGTCGCGGCTCCAGGGTAGGCGCGGGAGCTCGGCTCTGTTCGTCTTCGTCCTCAGCTAGACCACCTCAGGGTCGGGTTCAGATGCCGCCACCGCGGGGCTGACGGGGCGTTCTGGTAGACCCCGCCAGGTGAGTGTCGGCCGATCCCGTCGTGGGCAGCGCAGCCCGGCCGCGGCGCTGCCCGTTGCGCGGGTGTGCGTGGACATCCCCCTGGCCCACCTGGACCGCCCCTTTGACTATCTCGTACCAGCTGAGCTCGACGAGACGGCGGCGCCTGGCGTGCGGGTGCGGGTGCGTTTCGCCGGCCGGCTGGTGGATGGATGGCTGCTGGCTCGGGTCGAGCGATCCGACCACCCGGGCCAGCTTGCCTGGCTCGATCGGGTGGTCTCCGCCGAGCCGGCACTGAGCCCCCAGGTCGCGGCGCTCGCGCGGGCGGTGGCCGACCGGTGCGCGGGCACCATGAGCGATGTGTTGCGGTTGGCGGTGCCGCCGCGGCATGCCCGCACCGAGGCGGAGCCGGCCGCCTCTCCCGCGGCGTGCCCGCCGCGGCCCGCGGCCGACGGCTGGGCACGCTATCCCCGCGGGCCGGCGTTCCTGGACGCGTTACATCAGGGTCGGGCGGCGCACGGCTGCTGGCAGGCGCTGCCGGGGGAGGACTGGCCTGCCCGGCTCGCGGAGGCCGCCGTCACCGTCGCCGCCGCGGGCCGGGGCGCGTTGCTGGTGCTACCCGACCACCGCGACACCGCCCTGGTGCACGACGCGGTGTCGGCCCTGGCTGGGCCCGACGCCGTGGTCACCCTTGCTGCCGAGTCCGGACCGGCTAAGCGGTACCGCCGCTGGCTGGCGGTGCGGCGCGGCTCGGTTCGCATCGTCGTCGGCACTCGGGCTGCGGCCTTCGCCCCGGTCGTGGACCTGGGGCTGATGGTGCTCTGGGACGACGGCGACGATCTGCACGCCGAGCCGCGGGCCCCGTACCCGCACAGCCGGCTGGTGCTTGGTCAGCGCGCCGTGCTGGAAGGTGGGGCGCTTCTGGTGGCCGGTTACGCCCGCACCGCGGAGACGCAGTTGTCCATCGAGACCGGATGGGCACACGAGATCGTCGCCGCCCGGGACGCGGTACGAGCGGCAGCGCCACGGGTCACCGCGATCGGCGAGGACGACACCCAGCTGGCTCGAGACCCGGCTGCCCGCGCAGCGCGGCTACCCGCAGTCGCATTCGAAGCGGCTCGCGCGGCGCTGAGCCGCGATCAGCCAGTTCTCGTGCAGGTGCCGCGCCGCGGCTACGTTCCTGCGCTGGCCTGCCAGCAGTGCCGGGCCACGGCCCGCTGCCGGCGTTGCGCAGGCCCGCTGGCGCTGCTCACAGCCGGTCCGGCCACCTGCCGGTGGTGCGGCACCATCGAGGCCGGTTACCGGTGCCCGGCCTGTGGTGGTGGCCGGCTCCGAGCGACGGTGATCGGGATCCGCCGCACCGCGGAGGAACTCGGCCGTGCCTTCCCCGGGGTGCCGCTGTATACCTCCGGTGGGGGGGAAGTGCCGACCGGCATCCCGCCGGGACGATCGCTGGTGATCACCACGCCGGGGGCGGAACCGCCGGCCCGATACGGGGCGGCGTTGTTGCTGGACGCCGCCGCGCTGCTGGCTCGTCCGGATCTCCGCGCGGCAGAGGAGGCGTTGCGGCGGTGGATGGCCGCGGCAGCGCTGGTGGCACCGGCAGCCGACGGCGGCCGGGTGGTGGTGGTCGCGGAGGCGTCGCTTGCTGCCGTGCAGGCCCTCATCCGATGGGATCCGGCCGGCCACGCCCGGGCCGAGCTGGCCGCACGCGCCGAGGTCGGTTTCCCGCCCGCGACGCGGATGGCCGCGTTGGATGGCGCGCCGCTCACCCTGGTGGATATCGGCGAGACACTTGATCTGCCGCCGGAGGCCGTGCTGCTGGGCCCGGTGCCCGTCCTGGAGGAATCCGAGGGCGAGCGGGAACGGCTGTTGATCCGCGTCCCCCGCTCCGATGGCTCGGCCCTGGCCAGCGCGTTGGCCGCGTTGCAGGCGGGGCGCAGCGCGCGCAAAACGCCCGACCCGTTGCGGGTCCAGCTCGACCCGCAGCAGTTGGGTTGACGGACACACCGGGCATACTGCGCTGGTGCTCGTCCAACCCACCCGGCTGCGCCCGCGCCCGCTGTTCGGTAAGGCGCGCTGAGTAGTGCGGCTCGTCTTCGCAGGTACACCCGAGGTCGCGGTGCGCTCGCTGCAGGCGCTATTGGATTGCGACCGGCACGATGTCGTCGCAGTGGTGACCCGGCCGGACGCGCCAGCCGGACGCGGGCGACGACCGACCCGTTCGCTGGTGGGCGCGCTCGCCGATGACGCTGGGCTGGAGGTGCTCACTCCGCGCCGGCCGGCGCAGCCGGACTTTCTGGCTCGGCTGTCCGCGCTGGCCCCTGATTGCTGTCCGGTCGTCGGCTACGGCGCGCTGGTTCCGCGGGCCGCGCTGGACATCCCCCGGCGTGGTTGGGTGAACCTGCATTTCTCGCTACTGCCGGCCTGGCGTGGTGCGGCTCCGGTGCAGGCCGCGATCCGGCACGGGGACAAGATCACTGGTGCATCGACCTTCGCGTTGGAGGAGGGGCTCGATACCGGCCCGGTTTACGGCACAGTCACGGACGTGATCGGTCCGGAGGACACCGCGGGGCAGTTGCTGTCCCGATTGGCCGACTCCGGAGCAGCCCTGCTGGTGGCCACCTTGGACGGGATAGCGGAAGGGATCATTCGCCCGGTGCCTCAGCCAACCGATGGCGTCTCACATGCACCGAAGATCACTGCGCAGGACGCTCACGTGGACTTCAGCGCCCCGGCTTTCGCCGTGCACCGTCAGGTGCGCGCGGTCACACCAACTCCCGGAGCCTGGACCCGGTTCAGGGACCAACGCATCGGCCTTGGGCCAGTGCGAGTCGCCGATGTCCGCGACGTTGACGGGCTCACCCGTGGTGAGTTGCACGTGGCCAAACGGGAGGTGCTCGTTGGCACGGCCACCGGGGCGGTGCGGTTGGGTGATGTCACGGCGCCAGGCAAGCGAGCCATGCCCGCGCCGGACTGGGCCCGCGGTGCCCGACCGGAGCCCGGGGAGCGATTCGAGTGACCGTCGACGTCTTGGTCCTGCCGTGACCGTGCCTCGCAGGCCGTCTCGACCGCCTCGCCCCGGGCCCCCCCGCGGGCGTTCCGGGCCACCCCGGCCACCGGTGGACGATCCACCTCGGCGGGTGGCGTTGGACGCTCTGGCCGCGGTACGCGAGCGTGACGCGTACGCCAACCTGGTGTTGCCAGGCCTGTTGCGGCAGCGCGGGATCAACGGCCGCGACGCCGCGCTGGCCACCGAGCTGTGCTACGGAACGTGCCGCGCTCAGGGTCTGCTGGATGCGGTGCTGCAGTCCTGCGTGGACCGCCCGCTTCCGGAGGTCGACGGCGAGCTGCTGGACGCCCTGCGGCTGGGCAGCTACCAGTTGTTGCGGACCAGGGTGCCGCCCCATGCGGCGGTCGCCACCACCGTGGACCTGGTCAGAGCCGGTCGTGGCAGCGCAGCGGCTGGTTTCGTTAACGCGGTGCTGCGCCGGGTCGGCGAGCAGGACGAAGACGGCTGGGTAGCAGCGGTAGCGCCGGCCGCTGACGACGACCCGGTAGGCCACCTCGCGATGGCGCACTCCCATCCGCGGTGGATCGCGCAGGCCTTCGCCGACGCCCTTGGCGGTGACTTGGACGAGCTCGCCGACGCGCTGGCCGCCGACGACGCGCGCCCGCTGGTGCACCTCGTCGCGCGCCCAGGGCAGATCAGCGCCGCCGAGCTGGCCGAGCTGACCGGCGGTCGGGTTGCCTCGTACTCGCCGTGCGGGGTGCATCTGGCCGACGGCGGTGACCCGGGTGAGCTGATCCCCATACGCGATCGCCTGGCCCACGTGCAGGATGAGGGCAGCCAGCTCGTCACCCTCGGGTTGGCGTCGGTGCCGCTGGAAGGCTCCGATACCCGCTGGCTGGACCTGTGTGCCGGGCCGGGAGGCAAGGCAGCCCTGTTGGGTGCCCTGGGCGCCACGCGCGGGTCGATGGTGGATGCCGTGGAGAAGAGCGAGCATCGGGCCCGGTTGGTCAGCCAGGCGTGCGCCGGGTTGCCGGTGACGGTCCACGTCGTCGATGGCAGGGACAGCGGGCTGCCGGAACGATGCTACGACCGAGTATTGGTGGACGCGCCATGCACGGGGCTCGGGGCGCTGCGGCGCCGCCCGGAGGCGCGCTGGCGCCGGCAGGCCGACGACCTCGCCGGCCTGGTCCGGCTGCAGCGGGAACTGCTAATCGCGGCGTTGCGAGTGGTCCGCTCGGGAGGCGTGGTGGCCTACGTAACCTGCTCGCCGCACCTGGATGAGACGGTGGGCGTGGTCGCGGACGTGGTGCGGCGCACCGGTGCCGCGCAGCTCGACGCCAGGCCGCGGTTTCCCGGCGTTCCCCGGCTCGGCGACGGACCGTATGTGCAGCTGTGGCCGCACAGGCACGGCACCGACGCGATGTTCTGCGCACTCCTGCGTCGTTGAGATGCGTCACTCCTTGGCGGCCGTCACGAGGTAGTAGTCGATGAGTCTGCGCTGGTATGCCTTCAGCCAGTTACGGCCCCATCCATCCTTGAACTCGGTCTGCGTTATCCAGGCGTCAAAGCCACGCCAGACGTGCTCACCGATGCTTTCAACATTCACGTCGACAAAGCCTGCGGTGAGGAGGTCATCTCGAAAGGAGTCGATCGCCGCGACGACGTCGATGCCGTTATCGATGGTCTCGATCAAGCGGCGCAGTTCGTCGGCCGCTGTCGGTTGGGTCATAAAGAATGTCGCGACAGCAAGCCTTCCTCCGGATTTGAGCACTCGATGGGCCTCGGACGCGAAGGCGGTCAGGTCTTCGAAATGCTGAGCGGCTTCCACCGAGTAACACTTGTCGAACCTCTCGCCAGCATGAGGAATCTTCAGGGCGGAGCCTCGCTGCAGTATCAAGCGGTCAGGCTGTTGTGCGATCAACTCGGAGTTGACCCTGGTGGCTCGGTCGAGTTGATCCTGCGAGAGATCGATTCCGTAGACGGCACGTGGACCGAATTCTCGAAGCGCGACTACCGTCCCTACTGCGATGCCGCACCCGACTTCCAGTACTACGTCGGTCGGGTCGATCTTCAAGCGGCGCAGGGCGGTGCGGTAGAGGTTGGCCTGGCTCTCGGTGCGCTCGCCGATGCTGATGAGTCCAGGTGTGAAATCCTGCCAATACCCGAAGTTGATGTAGTTGCCCGAGAAGATTGACATCGAGCTGAGATCGTCCTCCCCGTACATCGCAGCTCGCCGCGACGCACCGCTGTCACCCGCCATGACTCGCCTCCTCCATCTCAGTCGGTCACTTTTGTCGTGAACTCGACACCACGGACTTTTCTGTCGCTTGGGATGTAGGTAGCGTCGCGTTCACGACGGGAAGGGACCCGGTCGACTGGCACGGTCGGCGAGGACGAGGGCTCCGGCTGGGCCGGCCAGCGAGCCGAGCGCGGCCGGGACGACGAAGTCGTCGGCGGCATGTTCGGTCAGGCCAGGATATCCGGCCAGCGTTTTGGCGAGACTGGCCCGAACCAGCGGAAACAGCCCCGGGAGGCCAGCTACGCCACCGCCGATCACGATCCGCTGCGGTGCGATCGCGTAGACGACATTGCCTAGCCCGGCGGCCAGATAGGCAGCTTCGAGCCGTAGGGCTGCCCGGAGCTCGTCGCCGCCGAGTTGTTCGGCCGGCCGGCCCCAGCGGGCGGTGATGGCCGCGCCCCCCGCCATCCCCTCCAAGCAGTCGCCGTGAAACGGACAGTGGCCCGCGAAGTCATCGCCGGCCTGGCGCGCCACGCTGACGTGCCCTATCTCGGGGTGCCCAAGCCCATGGAGGATCCGGCCCTCGACCACGGCTCCAACGCCGATGCCGGTGCCGACGGTCATGTACACGAATGTGTCCAGACCACGTGCGGCGCCCCAGCGGCCCTCGGCCAGTGCGGCGGCGTTGACGTCGGTGTCCAACCCCACTGGCAGGCCCAGTGCGCTGCGGACTGGTCCGACCATGTCGACGTCGGACCAGTCGGGCTTCGGAGTGGTCCTGATGAACCCATACCGAGGGTGGGATCGGCGCAACTCCAGCGGGCCGAACGAAGCGATGCCGATCGCGGCCAGCGGCCCGCCGGAAGACACCTCGTGTCGGAAGAAAGCGAACACCTCGGCCAGTGTCTCAGTTGGGCGTCTGGTAGGAATACGGGTTTGTGCCACGATGTGGTTGGGATCAGACCCGACGAGGCAGAAAACTTTTGTCCCTCCGACTTCTGCTGCCCCCAACCGCACCGGTTTCACCCACCCGAGCAATTTACGGCCTTGTCCATCGGTGCAGGCGCCATCAGCCAGCCATCGCCGGGCAGTCGGTCTCGGCCGGTGCGAAGGTGAGTACGATCGCCGCTGTTCATGGCTAAATCCGTCCCGGGTTGACGTCAGCTGATTGTGCCTCGCGAATGCGGCAGATGGCGGGCGCACTTGAAAACGGCAGCAACTCGCCAAGGTTGCCGGGCATGCTGACCTTCACCTCTAGGTGGTCCTTGAAACGGTAAGGTTCGCTGTCGAACATAGGGCCGAATTCTTTTTGTACCCTGCAGAGCAGGGCGCGTACCGTCGATCGTGCCGCGAAGCCGCCATACAAATCCTGCCCTAGTTCCGCGGACGTACGCCCGGCAGGTGTCCAGGCGAGCAGAAAAAAGATCTCGGCGTGTTTTTTTGTCAGGTTGTACTCAGTCGAAGTGCCATCCCCGTGAACTGTCAGCGACCATCGCGTAGGTTGGTGCACGTCGAGTTCCACCCGAGTGGGCGGTGGCGTGTGGTCAGCGCTTGCTGGCCGCCATAGCAGCAAGCCGGTCGAGAACGGCTCGACGACCCAGCATCCACCTAGCCGCGGGTACACGAATGGCTGGTTGGATACCTGTGTGGGCAGTTGCAACACCTGATGCTTAAGTGTGATTCGATGGGACGCGGCCACCCGACCGCGGTGATCGGTGAGCACTGCCGGGGTCTCGAACCGGGACAGGGTCCGCCCGGCAGCCTCGCCCATCGCCCTCAGCTTGAGGTCGTCAGCGTTGCGGGCACGCTCCTCAGCGGACCTCGCGGCAAGTTCTACCATCACTAGCGTGTTGCGGTGCGTCATGCTCGCTAGGGTTGTGGCGTTGAAAACACCGCGCAGGCTTCGATCCCATCCATCGAACAGCGGCGTGGCGGCGCAGGCAAAGCCGTGATGCGAAGCCACGTAGTGCTCGCGGCCGATGCACAGCAGCCCGCCGCCCAGGATGGCGGCAGTACCCGCCGCTGTCGTGCCGACCGCGTCCTCTCGCCAACATGCCCCCTCAATCAGCCCGAACGAGTCCCCCAGGTGCAGGGCCTCGGCAGCGCCGAACCGCCATAGGACCCAGCCATCCAAATCGTGCACGGTCGTGAGCTGCCAGCGATCGCCGCGTTCAGCGATCATCCGTAGATCTGGGATGAGTCCGGCGAGTCCGGATTCGCGACGACGTCGCTCCAACTGGGCAGCGCTCAGTACCCGTACGCCAGCGCCACGATCTGGGTCAAGGCCCTTCTGCGCCGATCGATAGTGAGACCTTGCGATAGCAAGAACCTGCTCGTTGTCCGCCCGATGCCCCGGCAGCGTGTTCGCGCGCGCTTGCAGAAGTCTCCTCACTTCACGGCGAAGATCCGTCTGTTCGTCAGGCATCGGACCGACCCCCTCGAACGCGGCGGCGCCGTCGGACATCAGGAAGCCATCCGGCACCTACCATGGCAGTGAACACCGCAATCGCGATCCCGTTCCCGATCAGCTGCGCATGCCCGCCGCTGGGAAGCAAGTCGATAAAATTGATCACCATCGGGACCAGCCCCCACAGTTGGGAGTTCTTGTCGTCACGATACTTTGCGCCCACCACAACCTCCTCGCTCGCTGTAGTGACCAAAGTGAGGCCTTCACAGTCCGTGGATAAGGGTTGCAGGGCGTTGCACCTGAAGAAGGCCCTCATGCACGCTGGGTGGATCACTGGTGGCTGCGCCGTCGGATTGATCGCGGCAGTGCAGCTCGATCGCCTGGCGCGGCCGATCGGTCAAGGGCACTATCAAGGATGGTGTCGCGGACCGCGGCCGCCGGCGCGGCGGACGAGGAGGTCGGTATGCCCGAAGGACCGTTCGGCTCGGGATTCAACCCCCTTGAGGACCTCGTGGGCCGGCTGGTCGGCGGCCTTGAGCAGTCCCTTGGCGGGCTGACCAGACCGGGCACGTCGACGCATCAACTGGACCGCTACGGCCGTGACCTCACAGCTGCTGCCCGAGCCGGGCGCCTCGACCCGGTCGTCGGGCGCGACGACGAGATCGAGCAGGTCCTCGAAGTGTTGTCGCGACGGACCAAGAACAATCCGGTGCTGCTCGGGGATCCTGGCGTCGGCAAGACCGCGATCGTCGACGGCATCGCCCAGCGGATAGCCGACGGTGCGGTCCCGGAACCGCTGCGCAACCGGCGGCTGATCGCGCTGGACTTGCCCGGGATGTTGGCCGGAACCAAGTACCGGGGTGAGTTCGAGGAACGGCTCACGGCCGTGATCGACGAGGTGACCGCCGCTGCCCGGACGGTCGTGCTGTTTCTCGATGAGCTGCACACGGTGATCGGTGCCGGCGCGGGGGCCGAGGGCGGTGCGATGGACGCCAGCAGCATGCTCAAGCCGGCGCTGGCGCGAGGCGACCTGCAGATGGTCGGTGCCACCACGGTTGACGAGTACCGCCGCCACATCGAGCGGGATCCCGCGCTGGAACGACGGTTCGCGCCCATCCTGGTCGCCGAGCCGAGCGTCGAGGACACCGTCACGATCTTGCGCGGACTGCGCAAACGCTACGAGTCACACCACCGGGTCCGCATCACCGACGAGGCCACTGACGCTGCCGCCCGGCTATCTGACCGATACCTCACCGACCGGTTCCTACCCGACAAGGCGATCGATCTGATCGACCGGGCCAGCGCTCGGATCCGGAGCCGAGCAGAGGCTCCGCGCGAGGACACCCGGGCGCTCGAGCAGCGCGTTGAGCAGCTCACCCGCGCCAAGGACATCGCGGTGGATGCCGAAGATTACGAGCGCGCCGAGGCGCTCACTCGGGAGCTCGACCTTGCAATCGTCGAGCTGGAGACCGCGCACGTCAACCAGACTCTTCCGCCGGAGGTCGGCGCGGAGGACGTCGCGGAGATCATCGCACGTAGCACCGGCATCCCGGTCGCGCAGCTCACCGAGGTGGAGCGACACCGGCTGCTGCATCTCGAGGAGCAGCTGCGGCAGCGGGTCGTCGGGCAGGACGAGGCGGTCGAGGCGGTCGCGGACGCGGTGCGCGCCAGCCGCGCGGGTCTCAATCACCCGGACCGGCCGGTCGGCTCATTCCTGTTCCTCGGCCCTACCGGCGTAGGTAAGACGGAGCTGGCTCGCGCGCTGGCGCAGACACTGTTCGGGTCGCAGGAGCGGCTGATCCGCCTTGACATGAGTGAATTCCAGGACAAGCACACCGTGTCGCGGCTCATCGGCGCCCCTCCCGGCTATGTCGGCCATGACGAGCCCGGCCAGCTCACCGACGCCGTCCGCCGCACCCCGTACACCGTGGTGCTGCTGGATGAGATCGAGAAAGCGCACGTGGACGTCTCGAACATGCTGCTGCAAGTCTTCGATGCCGGCCGGCTCACCGACTCCCGGGGCCGGACCGCGAACTTCGCCAACACCGTGATCATCATGACCAGCAACCTCGGCGCGGATCAGCTGCTGGCCGCGACCAGTACCGGGCGATCAGTCGAGGAGGTGCGGGAGCCACTGATGGTCACCGTGCGGCGGCACTTCCGGCCGGAGTTCCTCAACCGGATCGACGAGATCGTCCTGTTCCGTGGCCTCGATCGGCCGGGGCTGCGCGCGATCACCAAGCTCCTCCTGGAGCAGACCCGGCAGCGGCTTCGCGTGCAGAACATCACCCTGCGCCTCGATGACCACGCCATCGACTGGATAGTCGATCGTGGCTACCAGCCGGAATACGGGGCGCGCCCGCTGCGCCGAGCCATCGGGCGTGAACTGGACAAGAAGCTGTCCCGCATGCTGCTCACCGAGGATCTCAGACCAGGCCAGGAGGTCCATGGCAGCGTCGCCGGAGACCGGCTGGAACTCACCGTCTCCGAGTCGCAACCGCCGTTGAGCTGACTGCGCGATACCGTGCACCCTGTGCCACCTCAGCCGATGATCGCGCCGTCAATCCTATCCGCCGATTTCGCCCGGCTGGCCGACGAGGCCAACGCGGTACCGGGCGCCGACTGGCTGCACGTCGATGTGATGGACGGGCACTTCGTGCCCAACCTCACCCTGGGTCTTCCCATCGTGCAGAGCCTGATGAAGTACACCGATATCCCGATGGACTGCCACCTCATGATCGACAATCCGGATCGGTGGGCGATCGGCTACGCCGAAGCGGGCTGCTACAACGTCACCGTGCACGCTGAGGCGGCGCAGGACCCCATCAAGCTGGCGAAGGATCTCCGGGCGGCCGGGGCCAAGGCCGGCTTGTCGGTCAAACCCAAGACTCCGCTGGAGCCCTGGGTTGAGATACTGCGGCACTACGACACGTTGCTGGTGATGAGCGTGGAGCCCGGCTTCGGTGGTCAGTCGTTCATCTATGAGGTGCTGGACAAGGTGCGCACCGCCCGCCGGCTGGTCGACACCGGGCACCTCACGGTCTTGGTGGAGATCGACGGGGGGATCAACGCCGACACCATCGAGGCCGCCGCGGAGGCCGGGGTGGACTGTTTCGTCGCCGGCTCGGCGGTGTACGGGGCCGAGGACCCAGCGCGGGCAATCGAGTCGCTGCGGGCTCAGGCCCGGGCGTGCGGCGGCCGGTGAGCCGTGTTCACCGGCATCGTCGAGGAACTCGGCGAGCTCGTAAGCCGGGACGAACGGCCCGACGCGGCGCGATTTGCCGTACGCGGTCCGCTGACCACCTCAGATGCTCGACCCGGTGATTCGATCGCGGTCAACGGCGTCTGCCTGACCGTCGTAGACGTCGACGGCGAGGTGTTCACCGCCGACGTGATCGGCGAGACGCTGCGCCGCTCCAGTCTGGGTCCGGCTGCGATCGGAGACCGGCTGAATCTCGAGCGGGCGGCGAAGCTGGGGCACCGGCTCGGCGGGCACCTGGTGCAGGGTCATGTCGATGGCACCGGAAACCTGCTGTCCCGTACCGCGCCCCAGGATGGAGCTCCGTGGGAGCTGGTGCGAATCGGGATGCCCACGGGGTTGGCCCGCTACCTGGTGGAAAAGGGGTCCATCACCGTGGACGGGGTATCACTCACCGTGATCGACGTCGGTGCCGAGGAATTCTCGGTCGGCCTGATTCCGACCACTCAGCAAATGACCACCCTAGGAGGGCGGCGCCCCGGCGAGCTGGTGAACCTCGAGGTCGACGTGATCGCGAAGTATGTCGAGCGGTTGGCTCGCCCACATCTTGTGCCCCGTAGTGATGATGCTGGGGGATGATGCGGGGGAGGAGGACGGGATGACCCAGAGCGCCTTTGCCGGCATTGATCGGGCGATCGCCGAGGTGGCGGCCGGGCGCCCGGTGATCGTGGTGGACGACGAGGAGCGGGAGAACGAGGGCGACCTGATCTTCGCCGCGGCCCGGGCCACGCCCGAGCTACTGGCGTTCACGGTCCGGTACACCTCGGGATACGTCTGTGTGGCGCTGACCGGGGAGGATTGCGACCGGTTGGACCTGCCACCGATGTTCCACACCAACCAGGATAAGAGGGGCACCGCCTACACCGTGACGGTCGACGCCCGCGAGGGCGTGACGACCGGGATCTCGGCTGCGGACCGGGCGTACACCATCCGGCTGCTGGCCGACCCGGACGCCAAATCGGTCGACTTCGCGCGCCCGGGTCATGTCGTGCCGCTGCGCGCCAAGGAAGGCGGGGTGCTGCGGCGCCCCGGGCACACCGAGGCATCCGTCGACCTGGCCCGACTGGCCGGGCTCCCGCCGGCCGGCGTGCTCTGTGAGATCGTCTCGGCCAAGGATGACGGCGAGATGGCCCGTCGTGATGAGTTGGAGGTCTTCGCCGCCGAGCACGACCTGGCGCTGATCACCATCGCGGATCTGATCGCCTACCGGCGGCGGTTCGAGAAGCAGGTGGTGCGGGTCGCGGAGGCCCGGATCCCCACCCTGCACGGGGAGTTCAGGGCGATCGGGTTCGACTCGGTGCTCGACGGTGTGGAACACATCGCGCTGGTCGCCGGGGAGATCGGCGACGGTGCCGACGTGCTGGTCCGGGTGCACTCGGAATGCCTGACCGGCGACGTGCTCGGCTCGCTGCGCTGCGACTGCGGGCCGCAGTTGGACGCCGCGCTAGCCGCCATCGCTGCCGAAGGCCGAGGGGTAGTGCTCTACGTGCGGGGTCACGAGGGGCGCGGGATCGGGCTGATGCACAAGCTGCAGGCATACCAGCTGCAGGACGCCGGCGCTGACACCGTGGACGCCAACCTTGCCCTGGGCATGCCTGCAGATGCGCGTGATTACGGCACCGGGGCGCAGATCTTGGTAGACTTGGGCGTGCGCTCGATGCGGCTGCTGACCAACAACCCAGCGAAGCGGGCTGGCTTGGAGGGTTATGGTCTGACCATCACCGGGAGGATTCCGCTGCCCATCCGGCCCAACCCGGAGAACCTGCGCTACCTGCGCACCAAACGTGACCGGATGGGCCACGACCTCGACGGCCTGGACCCCACTGGAGCATTGCGACCATGAGCGGCACCGGCCAGCCCGCACTGGAGGTACCGCGCTGCGGGGACCTGCGGCTGGGCATCGCCGCGACTCGATGGCATGAGCGCATCACCACCGCTCTGCTGGAGAGGGCCGGTGTGGCCGCTGCCGAGGCCGGGATCGCCGAACCGACGGTAGTTCGGGTGCCAGGCGCCGTCGAACTTCCCGTGGTGTGCCAGGAGCTGGCCCGCCAGCACGACGCCGTGCTTGCGCTCGGGGTGGTGATCCGCGGCGGCACCCCGCATTTCGAGTACGTGTGCGACGCGGTCACCGCAGGGCTCACCAGAGTGGCATTGGACGAGGGAGTCGCGATCGGTAACGGCGTACTCACCTGCGATACCGAGGACCAAGCTTTGGACCGCTGCGGCCTGCCGTCCTCCGCGGAGGACAAGGGGTTCCAGGCCTGCGTCGCGGCGCTGCAGACGGCCCTGGTGCTGCGTGGGCTGCGTCGCCGGGTTCGGCGGGACACCCCATGACCGCCGCGGTGTTCGAGGCCCGGCCCCGCAAGGCCCGCCGTGTCGCGGTGGCGGCGGCCGTGTTGTTGGTCGCGGTTTTCGCGGTCGTCGGAACGCTGCTGCGGCGGACGCCTACCGGTGTCTACTTCCGGCTCTCCGACCAGGTGGCCATGGTGGTGCTGGGGCTGTTGCTCGCCGGAGCAGCACTGCTGTTCGCTCGCCCCCGCGTTCGGGCCGGTGCCGAGGGGGTGGAGGTGCGCAACCTGATCGGGACCCGCACGCTGCCCTGGGAGCTGGTGCTGCGGGTGTCCTTCCCCGAGGGCGCCCCGTGGGCTCGCCTTGAAATCCCAGACGACGAGTACATCGCAGTGATGGCGATCCAGTCCGCCGACGGCCGAAAGGCGGTGCAGGACATCCGGGCTCTGCGTGAGGTGCACGCCCAGCACACCGCGCCTCGCGGCACCCCAGGTGGAGATCGGTGCAGGCTAAGACCGCCTGATCTGCTGCCACCAGAACCGCGTGGTGCGAATCACGATCGCCTTGACCTCAACGAAAGTTGAGGTTGGAGACTGCTCCCTACAGACTATTCAGGTAGGAGAGTGGTCGGTATGCGGGTGGTGAAGGTGCCCCGATTCGGGGGGCCCGAGATGCTGGTGCCGAGCGAGACAGCAGACCCGGTCGCCAGGCCGGGCGAGGTCGTGGTCGACGTTTCCGTCGTGCCGTCCTGTTCCTTGAAACGCAGATCCGGAGTGGTTTGGGTCGTGAGTGGTTCCCGGTGACGCCGCCCTACGTGCCGGGCAACGGGGTGGCCGGAAAGGTGATCTCTGTGGGGGAAGGCGTGGATCCTGGCTGGGTCAGCCGGTACGTGGTCACTGATACCCGCGAACGCGGCGGTAGCGGCGGTTACGCGAGCAGGCCGTAGCGCCGGAGGAGAGGCTGATCCCGGTGCCCGACGGTTTGGGCATGTGCGAGGCGCCGGCGTTGCTGCACGACGGCAGGACCGCGTTGCGCCTGCCCGAGCTAATGCGGATCCAGCCGGAGGAGTGGGTGCTGGTGCTGGCGGCGGCTGGTGGTCTGGGCATCCTGTTGGTGCAGCTGGCGCACGCGGCCGGCGCACGAGTCGTCGGCGCCGCCCGTGGCAAGCCGAAGCTGGACTTAGCACGGGAGCTGGGCGCCGACGCGGTGGTCGACTACTCCGAATCGGGCTGGACCGAGCAGGTGCGCGAGGTGACCGGCGGCAAGGGTCCTGACGTCGTCTTCGACGGCGTCGGCGGACACATCGGCTCGGCTGCCTTCGAAGTGACGGCCCCGGACGGTCGGTTCTCTGCACACGGTGCGCCCAGTAACGAGGTCGCCAAGGTCGATCCGGACGAAGCGCGCCGGCATGGGGTCGCCGTGTTTGGGATCGAGCAGGTACAGCTTGCGCGCACCGACGCCAATCGGCTGACCGGGCTGGCGCTCTCCGAGTCGGCCGCGGGCCGGATCAGGCCGGTCATCGGCCGGACGTTCCCGCTAGAGCGGGCCGCTGATGCGCATGCCGCGATGGAGGCCCGCGAGGTCATCGGTAAGACTCTGTTGCTGATCTGATGGCTTCTTCGGCCCGGCCTCACACCGCGCCTTCGGTGCCGACAACCATCCGCGAGGTCCGTCGAGCGTCGGCGATCACCCTGTCGATCTCGGCGGCTTCAAGTTCGCCTTCCTCTGACGCGAGAACGTCGAGCGCTTCACGCAGCCTTTGTTGGCGAACCCGAGCCTGTGCCGCCTCAGCGAGCCACGTCGAGACGGTCACGCCCTGCTCACTCGCCGCAGCCCGCACCGAGGCGCCAAGTCCGAGTCGAGGGAGATGGACAACTTCTCAGCACCCATGCGCCAAGTACTAGCAATTTGCTACCACGGTAGCAATCGATTGTGGACTCAGCTCATCACCGTGACGGGTGATAATCCCCTTTGCGGCCGCGACATCGACGTCCACGCCGAACCAGTATCCGTTTTTACCCGATGTGCCGGCGGTGGGATTCGAACCCACACTGGCGGGTTCCTAGGACCCGTGCCTCTGCCGTTGGGCTACGCCGGCTTGCGGTTACGAGCGCACCAGGTATCGGTGAGCGCGTGGCAGTTGGGACAGAGGATACGGAGGTTGGCCAGCCGGTTGTCAGTGTGGTCGCCGTTGACATGGTCGAGCGCGAGGGGGAGGTCCTGGCCACGCCATCGCTGTAGGCTGCACTTCACGCATCGTCGTTCCTTCAAGCCCACCTTGATCAACCGCTCGCGTAGGCGTCCGGTGTTTGTATAAGGCGAGTTGAGCACGAGGATCTCGCTTAGCGGCAGTACGCTGCGACCTGGGAATTTATGGCCCCGCGCCCAGCTTTGACCGGTGAAGTGTGAACTGTCGAGGCCGAGTCTCTTGATATGCCCGACGAGAAGACGGTAGATGCCTCTACCCGGCTGGTAGCCGAGGCGACGCATGACTTCGGCTAGCGAGCAGCTGGTCGTCACCGCTTCAACCAGCTCGTGTTCGGACCACCGCCGAGGACGCGGGCGGATGGCGGGAGCGGAGCGGAACCGGGACACGTCGAGACCGAGTCGCCCGATGTGGCGTCGGAGGCCGTCGTAGTCTCCAGGCACGACCCGAGCTTCGCCCACACCTCGCTTAGCTTCACGCTGGACGCCACCGCGGCGCTAAGTTGCTCGTCTGTCCACCCTCGGCTACGCGGCATGCACCATTTTATCGAACGTATGTTCTAAGAGCGACGTTGAGTGACCGGCTTTCTCAGACTCCGAGGTCCTTGCGCAGCTTGGCGACGTGGCCGGTGGCGCGGACGTTGTAGAGCGCCTTGTCGATGCGGCCCTGCGCGTCGATCACGAAGGTGGATCGGATGACGCCGGTCACCGTCTTGCCGTACAGCTGCTTCTCGCCGTAGGCGCCGTAAGTGGTGAGCACGGCACGGTCGGCATCGGACAGCAGCGGGAAGGTGAGGCCTTGCGCGTCGCGGAACTTCGCCAGCTTCGCCGGCGGGTCTGGCGAGATGCCGAGCACCGCGAACCCTGCCGTGTCCAGCTCGCCGAGGTTGTCCCGGAAGTCGCAGGCCTGCTTGGTGCAGCCGGGGGTGCTGGCCGCCGGGTAGCAGTAGACCACCACGGATCGGTCGCGGTAATCCGCCAGCGAGAAGGGCTTGCCATCGGCGTCGGGCAGGGTGAACTCCGGCGCGGTGTCGCCGGGGGACAGCCGGACGTTGTCGGTCACGAGGTCGGACGGTACCGCCCTGTGGATGGGGTGGCTTCGCCACCTGGGCGCGCCGTGGCTACGGTGTGCCCGACGCTCACCCCCGCGAGGAGGACTCTATGGCCCGCGATGCCGACACCATCGAACGTGACATCGAGAAGGCCCGCGATGCGCTGGCCGCGACGCTGCAGGAGATCGGAACACGGGCTGATCCCACCCGCCTGATTGACGCCGGCAAGGAGCAGGTAGAGGCCACCCTGGGCAACCCGACGGTGCGCTACTCGCTGATGGGCGTCGGTGCGCTCATCGTGCTGGCGTTGCTGCGCAAGCTCTTCCGCTGACTTCCAGGGAGACCACGGCGAAGGACTCACCGTCCAACTGCACCGTGTCCTGCGCTGCGGTGGCCTTCCTGGACGCGAGCAGAACCCCAGTGAGCTGGCCGTCGAGCGCAACGGTGGCCGGCTGCGGGCTCAGATTGACCGCTACCCGCAGTCCACCGCGGTGCAGCACCAGCGTTCGGGTCTGCTCGTCCACGTCGACCGTCAAGGCATCCAGCCGCGGGTCAATCAGCTCCGGGCGGGACTTGCGCAGTGCGATCAGCTCCCGGTATATGCGCAGTAGGGTCGCGTGTGGCTCGGTACCGGGCTCGGACCAGTCCAGCTGGGAGCGCCGGAAGGTCTGCTCATCGTTTGGGTCGGGGACGTCCGTTTCGTCCCATCCGTGCTCGCCGAACTCCGCGTAGCGACCGCGGCGGATTGCCTCGCGCAGCTCCGCGTCGGGCATGAATGAGAAGAACTGAAATGGGGTGACCGCGCCCCACTCCTCGCCCATGAAGATCATCGGCGTGTACGGCGAGCACAGCACCAGCGCTGCCCCGCAGGCCAGCAGGCCGGGGGACAGGGTGGCCGAGATCCGGTCGCCGGTGGCGCGGTTGCCTACCTGGTCGTGATTCTGCAGGTAGGTGACGAACTTCCAGCCGGGCAGGTGCGCGGTGTCCACCGGGCGGCCGTGGGTGCGTTGCCGGAAGCCCGACCAGCGCCCGTCGTGGAAGAACGCGCCGCGAAGGGTGCGGGCAAGGTCGGGCAGGGCGCCGAAGTCGCCGTAGTAACCCTGCCGTTCCCCGGTCAGCGTGGCGTGCAGGCAATGGTGGATGTCGTCGTCCCACTGCGCGGTCAGCCCGTAGCCCCCGGCGACCCGGGGGGTGACCAGCCGCGGGTTGTTGAGATCGGATTCCGCGATCAGTGACACTGGCCGCCGCAGGTGCCCGGCTAAGGCGTCCACCTTCACGGCCAGCTCCTCCAGCAGGTGGGTGGCCCGGGTGTCGCGCAGCGCGTGCACGGCATCCAACCGCAGCCCGTCGAGGTGATAGTCGCGTAGCCACTCCAGTGCGTTGTCGATGACGTAGCGGCGCACCTCGTCGGAGTGCGGACCGTCGAGGTTGAGCGTAGGGCCCCAGATGTTGCTGCCGGCGAAGTAGGGACCGAATCGGTCCAGGTACGCGCCGGACGGGCCGAGGTGGTTGTGCACGACGTCGAGAACCACCCCCAGCGCGCGGGCGTGGCAGGCGTCGACGAAGCGCTTGAAGCCGTCCGGCCCGCCGTAGTTCTCGGTGACGGCGTACCAGTCCACCCCGTCGTAGCCCCAGTTGCGTGGCCCGTCCACGGCGTTGACCGGCATCACCTCTATCAGATCGATGCCCAGCCCGGCGAGGTAGTCCAGGCGCTCGATCGCGGAGTCGAACGTCCCATCCGGGGTGAACGTCCCGATGTGTAGCTCGTAGAGCACGCTGCCCGCCAGCATCCGGCCGGTCCAGCGCTGATCGGTCCACGCAAAGGCGCTGTGGTCATAGATCCGCGACGCCGCGTGCACCCCGTGGGGCTGCCACCGGGATCGTGGATCGGGTAGCGGCGTACCCTCCTCATCCAGCTGGAACGCGTAGTCGCTGCCTGATCCGACCTCGGGCACGGTGGCGCACCACCAGCCGCCGGTGGCCTTGGCCATCTCGTGCTCGGTGCCGTTGACCACCACCCGCAGCCGCTGGCGCAGCGGCGCCCACACCGTGAAGTCCATGGACACCGATCTTGTCAGGGTTGTGCGGCATTGTCTGGTCATGACCAAACCGTGATCAAGATGCTGGGCCAGGGGCTAGTCCGCGAGCAGCAGGGCGACGGGATAACGGCCCAGCAGCTCGGCCAGCGGGACGTCACCGCGCACCGAGAAGCCGGTGAACGCGTCGATCCAGGAGCCCTCAGGCAGGGGCAGCGCGGTCTCACCCCAGCCGCCGCGGTCGGCCAACCCGATGGGTAACCGGGTGGCGACCGCGACGATTTCGTTGCGGGCGAACGCGACAGCGTGCGATGCGGCGGCACCGGCGCCGCGCAGTGGGGTGTAGCCGGTGAAGCGCTCGGGATGGTCACGGCGCGCCCGCAGGACCCGGGACACCACGAGCAGCTTGGCCGCGCCGGAGTCGTCGATGTCGGGCAGCCAGCCGCGGTCGATCCGCGCTAGCAGGTCGGCGCGTGCGGTGAAGTCCACCGGCCGGCGGTTGTCCGGATCCACCAGCGACAGGTCCCATAGCTCGCCGCCCTGGTAGGTGTCCGGCACTCCGGGCATCGCCAGTTGCACCAGCACCGCGGACAGTGAGTTCGATCGTCCGGGCGCGATGATCCGGCCCGCCACGGTGGCCACTGCTGAGCGCAACCCCCAGTCGTCCAGCGCAGCGTCAGCGACGGCATGCATGGCTGCCTCGAAGTGCTCATCCGGGTCGGTCCAGGTGGTGCGTGTCCGTGCCTCCCGCATTGCCTTCTCCAGGAAGACGTGCAGCCGATCCGGCGGTAGCGGCCATGCCCCGACCAGGGTCTGCCACAGGAGGTGCCCCAGCGCCGGGTCGGGCACCGGGGCACCTGCCGCCTCGGACAGTTTGGTCAGTCCGCGAACCGCGGCCGCCCACCAGTCCGGCAGCTCGGCGAGCACCGCCAGCCGGGCCCGCACGTCAGCGGAACGCTTCGTGTCGTGGGTGGACAGTGTGGTCATCCCCTGCGGCGCGAGCTGCTCCCGGTGCGCCAAAGCGGCGTGGAAGGCGTCGAGGTCGAGCCCGAAGTGGTCCGGATCCCCGCCTACCTCATTGAGCGCGATGAATCGGGTCCAGCGGTAGTAGGCGGTGTCCTCGACTCCCTTGGCCATCACCGCACCGGAGGTTTGCTGGAACCGGACTGCGAGCTCGTCGCTCGGATCTCGCAGCTGAGGTGACAGCGCCGCCAGCGTCAAGGCCAGATCGGGACGTTGGTGCTGGGCAGCTGCGAGCGCCTGATCCAGGTACTCGACCCCATGATCGGGCTGGTATGAGCGGTATACCGGAAAACACGCCAGTACCTCGGTCAACGCATCGCATACATCGGGACGGGCGGGGGCTAGCGCGGCCAGGCGATGCAGCTCCGAGCCGAGCATGCCGGTGGCCACGTCATGTTTGCAATCGTGCACCAGCTGCGCCCAGTCGGTCTGCACCCCGGTCAACTCGGTATCCAGGGCGGTGAATTTGATTTCACCGGCAGGGTCGATCAGCATCCCGTCGACCTCGGCCAGCGCGTCGTAGCCTGTGGTGCCGGCCACGGGCCATGACAAGGGCAGCTCCTCGCCCGGTTCAAGGATCTTCTCCACCACGATCCAGGAGTCGGGAGCGTGCTCACGCAGCCGCTGCAGGTAGCCGGCTGGGTCGGTGAGGCCGTCCGGGTGGTCGACGCGCAGGCCGTCGACCTCGCGCTCGGCAACCCAGCGCAGCACCTCGCCATGGGTGGCGTCGAACACCTCGGGGTCCTCGACTCGCACTGCGGCGAGGTCGCTGACCGCGAAGAACCGCCGGTAGCCCACGTCCGCCCGCCAGGAGACCAGCCGGTAGTGCTGCGCCTCGTGCACTTGCTGCGGGTTGCCGCTGCCCGTGCCCGGCGCCAGCGGGAAGGCGTGATCGTAGTAGCGGAGCACGCCACCATCGAGCCGCAAGTCCGCCAGCGCATCAGATGAGTCGGCCAGCACGGGCAGGCGCAGTGGCCAGCCGGTGATGTCGAACCACCGAGCGAAGCGCGACGACGGCCCGTGCCGCAGCACGTCCCACCAGGCGGGGTTGGCCTGCGGGTCAGCCACTCCAAGGTGGTTGGGCACGATATCCACCACCAGTGCCAACCCGTGCTCGCGAACGGCGGCTACCAGTGCGCGCCGGCCGGACTCGCCGCCGATCACCTCAGATACACGGGTGGGATCGGCCACGTCGTACCCGTGCTCCGATCCGGGCATCGCGGCCAGTAGCGGGGAGGCGTAGACCGCGCCGACACCCAACGATGCGAGGTAGGGCACCACGGCGGCGGCGTCGACCAGGGTCAGGCCCGCGCTGAACTGCAACCGGTACGTCGAGGCTGGGTTCACCATGGGGTTGAGTGTGGTGGCGTCAGGCGGCACGCACTAGTTGATCAGATCTCGCCCGGCGGGATGATGCCCGCTTATCGGGCGACGGCGGCGTCCAAGGCGGTCCGCATCTGGGCGGTGGGCGCGCAGCGACCAGTCATCAGCTCGCACTGGGCGACGGCTTGGTGCAGCAACACCGCGAGACCGCTGGCGGTCCGGCAGCCCGCGGTGACCGCGGACGCGGCCAGCGGGGTGGGCCATGGCGCATAGACGACGTCGAGCACCACCGGCCTGCTCACCCACTGCTGACGGCTCAGGGCGTCGGCAGCGCCAGGAGGCAGGGTGGAGATAACGACATCAGCCTCGGGAATGGCACCATCGAGCAGACCGCCGGAGATCACCGGCGTGATACCGAGCCGATCGGCTGCCGCGCGGAGATCCGTGGTTCTCGCCGGGTCCCGCACCAGTACGGTCGGCCTGATCTCCCCCAGCTCGCGCAGCGCAGCGAGCGCAGCTTGGGCGGTGCCGCCGGCTCCCAGGATCACCGCGGCGCTGACCCGGTCGACTCCCGCTTCGCGCAGCGCGGCGAGGATGCCGGCTACGTCGGTGTTCTCGGCCCGCCGCGGCTCCCCTCGCTGCCCCAATAACAGGGTGTTTGCCGCGCCGACCGCATGGGCCAGCGCCGACACCTCATCGGCCACGGTCAATGCCACCCGTTTCAGTGGCATCGTCAGGGACAGCCCGGCCCACTCCGAACCGAGCCCCGCAACGAAGGCGGGCAGCGCCGCCTCGTCGCATTCCACCGCGTCGTAGCACCAACCGGTCAAGCCCAGCGCCATGTAGGCAGCCCGGTGCAGCGTCGGCGACAGCGAATGCCGGATCGGTGAACCCAGGACCGCAGCCCGCCGCTTTTTCGGCTCGCTGAGCGGCCCGCTGACTACCGCTGATCGATCTTCCTTCGGTGTACATCTGTTGTTCACCACGGAGCCAGTATCAAGGAAACGGCCGACGGCCCTCGGCTGCGGCCTTGCATGAGGTGTTTCCTGTCTATTATTGAGATCTCGCAGGGTAAATTTGTGTCTGCGGTCGGTAGCGGTGACGGCTTCCAAGTCGTCGGCACCGGCAGGAGGGTGACCCGATGGAACCGCCCAGCTGGGCGTCCGACGACGTTGACATTGAGCATGCCAGCGTGGCCCGAGTGTACGACTACTACCTCGGCGGCTCGCACAATTTCGCCGTGGATCGGCAGCTGGCCCGTCGGGCGATCGAGCTGTGGCCCGAAATGCCGTTGGTCATGCAGGCCAACCGGGCCTTCCTGCGCCGCTCGGTGCGGTATATGGTCAGTCAGGGCATCACCCAATTCCTCGATATCGGCTCTGGGATCCCCACCGAGGGCAACGTGCACGAGGTCGCCCAGATCGCCTCGCCTGAGGCCCGAGTGATGTACGTGGACAACGATCCGGTAGCTGCTGCGCACAGCCGCGCCATTCTGGCCGGAGATCAGCGCGCGGACATCGTCCAGGCAGACATGCGTGACGTGGTGGCGATTCTCGATGACCCGCGGACCCGGCGGCTGATCGATCCCACCAAGCCGATCGGCGTGCTCATAGTGTCGATACTGCACTTCGTCCCGGATGAGGCGGACGCGACGAGCATCGTCGCTCGGTACCGCGAGATGATGGCGCCGGGAAGCTACCTCGCCATCTCACACGCCACCCATGTGGGGCGGCCCGATCTGGTAGAACCGTTCACCGAGCTCTACCGGCGTACCGCTACCCAGTTGACGATGCGTTCTTCACTGGAGCTGGAGGCGTTGTTCGACGGGTTCGGCCTGGTACCCCCGGGAGTGGTATTCCTGCCGCTGTGGCGTCCGGACTCGTCAGCTGACGTCGATGACCATCCCGAGCGGTTCAGCATGTACGCGGCAGTGGGCCGGCGGGAATGACGCACGCGGACCACGAGGCGTTCGCCGGACGTTGGGCCGAGGCCATCATCGGCACGAGCTACGTGTCGATGGGACGCCGCGTACTGACCAGGCACCTCGTCGGGCTCACCCACCAATTGGTCGATGCTGCCCTGGCTGTCGAGTTCGACCCGACGGTCGGGCACCAGGTCGGCGTCGACATGGTCGCGGCGCATTTCACCGGCATCGAGACGCTCAGAGAGACCCTTGCGCTGATCGCCGAAGAGTTGCCGGGTGTGCTGGGCTCAGGCCTGCCGGGCGTCGAGGTCGCTGGTCGGGTTGCCCAGTTGGTGGGCAGCATGGCCGCCGGCTACGCCGGTGCGTTACGAGAGCGCAGCCTTGACGAGCAGGACGCGATCTATCGCGCTGGGCTGCGGGCGCGACGTCAGGCCGAACAGGCACTCGCGGCCAGCGAGGCGAAATTCCGCGCAATGTTCACCGGGGCGGCGATCGGGATTGGGATCGGTGACCTGGACGGCAACATCACCGACGCCAATCCGGCAATGCTGGAGATGTTCGGCTACACCGTCGAGGAGCTCATCAAGCTCAACGTCCGCGCGATCGCCGTCCACCCGGACGACCCCCCCAGCGTATGGGAAGCCCACGAGGAGCTGATCCGTGGGGAGCGGGATCACCTCCGTCTGGAGAAGCCGTTCTTCCGTTCCGACGGCGATGAGATCTGGACCCACGTGACGGTGTCGCTGGTGCGCGACGAGGCCGGCGAGCCCGCCTATCAGGTGGCCATGCTGGAGGACATATCCGAGCGGCGTCGCCTGCAGGCTAAATTGCAGTACCAGGCTTACCACGATCCGCTGACAGCGTTGGCCAACCGGCAGATGGTCACCGAACGGCTGGAGCGGATATTCGCCGGGTCGGAGAGCCAGCGCCGCGTCGGGTTGTGTTTCCTGGACCTCGACGGGTTCAAGGTGGTCAATGACAGCCTGGGTCACGACGTCGGCGATCAGTTGCTGATAACCGTCGCGTCCCGGTTGACCGGCTGCTGCGGTCCGGGACAGCTGGTAGCCCGGATGGGCGGCGATGAATTCGTGATCATCGTAGAGGACACCGCCGGCGAGGCGGACATGGCCGCGCTGGCCGATGAGGTCCTTTCCGCCCTGGCCGAGCCGGTTCAAGTCGGCAGGCACGAGTTGACTGTGCGGACGAGCATCGGCGTCGTCGAGCGACCGGTGGCCGACACGAATCCGGCCGATCTCATACAGGCTGCTGACATCACCATGTACCAGGCGAAGGCAGATGGCAGGGCGCGCTACGCGATGTTCGATCAGAACCGCAGCGATAGCGAAGTGGCGAGTTTCACGCTGTCCGCGACGATGCTGGCCGCGGTGGACCGCGGTGAGTTCTTCGTTGTGTACCAGCCGCTGGTCGATCTGGTGGAGGGCGCGCTACGCGGGGTCGAGGCGCTGGTGCGCTGGCGACACCCGACTCTCGGCGTGCTCGGGCCCGAACGGTTCATCGGCCTCGCCGAGGAGTCCGGGGCGATCGTGCAGCTCGGGCACTGGGTTCTGGCCCGGGCGTGTGAGCAGGCCAGAGTCTGGCGCAACGCGTTCGGTGATGCCGCGCCGTTGGTCAGCGTCAACCTCGCGCCACGGCAGCTGCACGAGCCCAGCCTGGTCGCCGACGTCACGAAGGTCCTCGCCGACAACGAGCTCGAGCCGTCCTGCCTGCAGCTCGAGCTGACTGAACAGTCCTTGATGGGCGACGACCCGGGCCCGCTCACGGTGCTGACGAAGCTCCACGGCATGGGAGTGCGTATCGCCCTCGATGACTTCGGCGACGGATATTGGAACCTTCCAGACCTGCGCCGGCTACCCCTGCGTGAGCTCAAGCTGGCGGGTTCGTTCGCGGCTGGACTGCAATCTCCCTGCGACACCGTGGACCAGCGAATCGTGCGGGCACTGGTGGATCTGGCGCACGCGCTGGACCTGACCGTAACCGCGGAGGGTGTTGAAACCCTCGCCCAGTGTGAGCGTTTCCAGGCGCTGGGGTGTGACACCGGCCAGGGGGCATGGTTCGGCCTACCGAGCGCTCCTGAGCACATTGATGCGTTGCTCCGGGGCGCAAACCCGCTGTTCGACCGGGAAGCACTATGACGGTGACGGCTGTTCGGTCGCCGCGCACTGACTAATCCTCCTACCCGGCGCACGTCCGGGCGCGATCCGAGCTGGGCGCAACCCAACCGTCGCACAAGCGTCTGGTTCATAGCAGGCCGATCAGGCGCGTCGGGGCATTTTGATTGCGTAGCGTTGACGGTTGTGCGCGCTACGTGTTCACTCACACAGTGTTCGCGCGCACAGGTGCTCGCGCGCACAGTGCGTCTCGAACGCGCCAGACAAGGGAGGGCTCATGAGTCGACGGGGTTTGCTGACCGGTCTGCTGGTCAGCGGGCTGATCGCTGGAGGCACGCTGGCTGCCATGCCGGCGAGTGCGGAACCGGCGCCCGTCCCGCTGTCGGCGTCGCTGGCCGGGCAGCTGCTGTCGGCGACCTCCGGCGCAATACCGGTGATGGTGCATGGTGCGACGCTTGCGGACGCCGAGCGGGCAGTCGCTGTCACCGGAATGCAGCGGGTCACTACGTTCCGCAAGATCGGGGTGGTGGTCGCGCAAGGGACCAGACAACAGGTCGAAGCCACGCGTACCCAACCCGGCGTGACCTACCTCGAGGGTGAGCAGCCCATCGCTGTACACGCTGCACCCGCGGCTCCACCGCAGGTCACCACCCGCTCCACCTCGTTGGTGGCGACCCGTGGGCTGGAAGCCAGGCAGACCCTGTTCGGGGCGAACGGCGCGGCGTTGGACGGTACCGGAATCAGCATTGCGGTGATCGATTCGGGGATCGACCCCACGCATCCCGCGTTCGCCGGCGGCAAGGTCGTGCGCGCGTTGAAGAGCGTGTGCCTGGACGAGTCCAACTCCGATACCAGTTGCATCCAGGACGTGCCCACCGGGATCGACACCGACACCCTGTCTCTCGGTGGCCACGGTAGCCACGTGTCCAGCATCGCCGCGGGTCGAAGCGTCACCCTCAGCGACGGCACGACGGTGTCCGGTGCCGCGCCCGGCGCCAAGATCGTCTCGTTGTCCACCGGCGCTGCCGTGGTGATTCTCAGTGCGGATTCGTCGCTGAACTGGGTGCTGGAGCACCACGCCCACCCATGCGGGGAAGCAGTGTCGCCCTCGCAATGCCCGCCGATCAGGGTGGTCAACAACTCTTATGGCCCGCAGGGCGGAGGCACGTTCGATCCGAATTCGGCGACCGTCAAACTGCAACGCCAGCTCGTCAAGGAGGGCGTGGTGATGGTGTGGGCCGCGGGCAATGACGGCGGCGATGGTTCGAAGAGCCTCACTAATCCGCCGGCTCAGGATCCGACCGGCGGCATCATCTCGGTGGCGTCCTACAACGACCAAGGCAACGGAACCCGCAACGGTCCGATTTCCACCTTCTCCTCACGCGGCGTGAAGAACAACCCTTCGACCTGGCCGGACATCTCCGCACCGGGGCAGAACATCCTCGGTGCCTGCCGCGTCTACTTGACGATCTGTTCCACCGGCCTCAAGCCGCAGAGCGGCCCCGGAATTCTCGATGTGGGTAGTTACAACGTGCTCAGCGGCACGTCCATGGCTGCACCGCAGATCGTCGGAATCGTGGCATTGCTCTTCCAGGCTGACCCTACCGCTACCCCTGCCGGGGTTGAGCAAGTGCTGAAGTCGACTGCATTGCGATACTCCAACGGCGCGCCTTACCAGCAGGTGGGGAGGTATCAAACATCGTTTGACAAGGGCACCGGGTTGGTCGACACCCTGGCCGCCGCAAAAGCACTGGGTGCTCGCGAACACTGAACACACGGAGGCAGGTAAACCGGGACGCTCTCTGGTCTTTTTCCAGCGCGACACACACCGGCCCGCTGGCGCGCCAGCGGTCATCGGGGCACAATGAGTAACGGTGCATCCAGTTGATCTCGAGGACGTAGGGGAAGACGCTCCTCGTCGATCAGTGGAGGTACCACATGAGCACCAGTGGCACGATCTACGTCCACTCGTCGCCGTCTGCGGTATGTCCGCACGTCGAGTGGGCTATAGGGGGCGCCCTGCAGACCAGGGCGGACCTACAGTGGACCGCGCAGGCCGCGGCTCCAGGCCAGTTGCGCGCCGAATGCGAGTGGTCCGGCGAGCCGGGCACCGCAGCTGCGGTGGCCACCGCGCTGCGGGCCTGGCCGATGCTGCGCTTCGAGGTCACCGAGGAACCCAGCCCCGGGGTGGATGGGGAACGGTTCAGTTTCGTACCTGGGCTCGGGTTGTGGCGAGCCCGCACCAGCGCCAACGGCGACATCGTGGTGGGCGAGGATCAACTGCGCGCCTTGGCCGCCACGGCTCGGGATGCGGAATCCTTCGCCCACCAGCTTGATCAGCTCCTCGGCGCAACCTGGGACGACGCGCTGGAACCCTTCCGCCGTGCCGCCGACGGCGCTCCGGTCACCTGGCTGCATCGCGTGGGCTGAAGGCCGATCCATTGACGCTGCACGCGTAGGCTGCCCGAGTGGCGCTACACGTCGCCCGACGCGGCTGGATCCTCCTCGGGTTGGTGATCGTCGTGCTGTCCGGTGCTGTGGGTGTCGGAATGGTTCTGCGGGACCTGGTACCGGCCGCTGCACCGAACGGCATCGCATCGAGCGGGGGCTCGATCGGCACCAGGGCGGCGCCGAAAGGGCCGGAGCCCGGGCCGGCCACCGTCGTGCTCGCTGAGGATGCCGCAGTGCATCCGGATGCAGACCGGATCCGGAAGGTGTTGCAAAAGTATTTCGACGCCATCAACGCAGGCGACTACCCGCTTTGGCGCAGCGCGGTCATCCCGCAGTGGGCGCGGGATATCGGGGAGAGTGCCTGGCACGGTCAGTATCGCTCCACCCTGGACGGCACCATCGTGGTGCACCGGCTGGAGGCCCGACCCGGGGGTGGGCTTGTCGCGCTGGCGTCGTTCACCAGCCTGCAGAACCCCGCCGACGCACCACCAGAGGTGCAGGTGAGATGCCTGCGCTGGTGGGTCTCCTACCCGCTGATCGGTGAGGGGGACCAGTTACGGATGGGTCCCACCGCGCCGAGCGCGAACCTGCGGGCACCCTGCTGAGCTTGGCCACCAACTACAACGGGATGTTGCCGTGTGCGCCGCGGCCGGCTGGTGCTGCGGCCAGCGCTTCGGCCAGGCGTCGCCGGGTCTGCGTCGGCTTGATCACCTCGTCCACCACTCCGATCGCCACGGCGCGGTCCACCCCACCGGCGATCTGCTCGTGGTGCTCAGCAAGTTTGGCGTACAACGCTTCCCGCTCCTCCTCCGCCGCAGCGGCCAATGCCTTGCGGTGCAGGATGCCCACTGCGGCCTTGGCACCCATCACGGCCATCTCGGCGTCGGGCCACGCGAATACCTGGGTAGCACCGAGCGACCGGGAGTTCATGGCGATGTAAGCACCGCCGAAGGCCTTACGAGTGACCAGAGTGACCCGGGGCACGGCCGCTTCGGCGAAGGCGTGCACCAGCTTGGCACCACGGCGCACTACGCCGTCCCATTCCTGGCCGACGCCGGGCAGATATCCGGGCACGTCGACCAGGACGAGCATGGGCACTCCGAACGCGTCGCACATCCGGACGAACCGCGATGCCTTGTCCGCCGACGCCGAGTCCAGACAACCCCCGAGCCGCAGCGGGTTATTCGCGATCACTCCGATGGTTCGCCCGGCGAACCTGCCCAGTCCCACCACGATGTTGGGCGCCCATTTGGGCTGCATCTCAGCGAACCCACTAGCCGAACCGGGCTGGTCGGGATCGTCAAGCATGGCGTACAGCAATGGGTGAACGTCGTAGGCGCGTTGGCGCTGTGCCGGCAGATACTCCGAGAGGTCGACCTCCTCGCCCATGGAGTGCAGATCGAACATCCCAGGGCGGGCGAACAGTCCGGCGACATGACGGGCCCGCAACAACGCGTCGGGCTCGGAATCGGCGACCATGTGCGCTACGCCGGATTTCTTGCCGTGCGCGCTGGGACCGCCCAGGGCCTCCATGTCGATCTGTTCGCCGGTGACGCTGCGGACCACGTCCGGACCGGTGACGAACACCCGCCCCTCTGGCGCCATGATCACGACGTCGGTGAGCGCCGGACCGTAAGCGGCCCCACCCGCGGCGGCGCCGAGCACTACGGAGATCTGTGGCACCCGCCCGGACGCGCGGACCATGGCGGCGAACACTTGACCGACGGCGTCGAGAGCTTCCACACCCTCGGCCAACCGGGCCCCCCCGGAGTGCCACAACCCGATTACCGGCGTCCGCTCCCGGACCGCGGTGTCGATGGCCTCCACGATGTGCCGGCAGCCCTCCGAGCCCATCGCACCGCCCATCCTGGTCGCGTCGGTGCAGTAGGCGATCACCTTGGCCCCGTCGATGCGGCCTCGGGCCGCGAACGCTCCGCTGGTGTCGCGAGGGCGCAGCGACACCAGCGTGTCCGGGTCGAACAGGCACGTCAGGCGCAGTTCCGGGTCGCGCGGATCAGCTGCTTTGCCGTTGCTGGACCGGTCCTCTGTGGGCCGGGCACCATTGCTTGGCTGGGCATCTGTGCGGGCGCGATGAGCCAGAGCTGTCATCCGTGATCTCCTCAAGAGCAAGTGCCTTACCTGCGGCCGGTCAGGCTGAGGTGAAGACGAGCGCGACGTTGTGCCCGCCGAATCCGAACGAGTCGTTGACGGCGGCGTGCAACTCCACCTCGCGGGCCGATCCGGTTACGACGTCAAGCTGTACCCCCGGATCGAGGTCCTCCAGGTTCAGGGTCGGGGGAACGACACCGTCGCGCAGCGCCAGCACGCATGCCAGGCCCTCGACGGCGCCCGCGGCACCGAGCAGGTGGCCTAAGGCCCCCTTTGGCGCGGTGACGACTGCGTGGTCGCCGACCGCGGTCCGGATCGCGGCCGCCTCCGCGACATCGCCGACCGGAGTGGCGGTGGCGTGCGCATTGACGTGCCCGATGTCAGATTTATCCAGTCCTGCGGTGCGCAGCGCGGTCGAGATCGCCCGGCCGGCTCCGATGCCTTCCGGCTCGGGCGCGGTGATGTGGTGGCCGTCGGAGCTGGTGCCCACCCCAGCCAGCCGACCGTGCCGCGCGGCTCCCCGAGCCGCGGCGAACTCCGCCCGCTCGAGCACCATCACCCCGGCGCCTTCGCCGAGCACGAACCCGTCCCGCGCGATGTCGAACGGGCGGGAGGCTCGTTCGGGCTCGTCGTTGCGGGTGCTCATGGCCCGCATCTGGGCGAACCCGGCCAGCGTGATGGGGATGATGCACGCCTCGGCGCCGCCGGCCACCACGACGTCGACCTCCCCGGCGCGCAGCATCCGCCACGCGATGGCCAGCGCCTCCGCTCCGGACGCACACGCGGCGACCGGTGCGTGCACCCCACCACGAGCGCCGAGGTCGAGACCGACGTGCGCGGCCGGGCCGTTGGGCATCAGCATCGGGATCGTCAGCGGCGAGACCTTGCGCATGCCCTCGTTCTCAAGGAGGTCATCCTGTCCGAGCAGGGTCAACGCGCCGCCGATGCCGGTGCCGATCACCACAGCCAGCCGCTCCGGCTCAACCTCCGGTGCGCCGGCGTGCCGCCAGGCTTCTCGCGCGGCGATCACCGCCACCTGCTCGCAACGGTCCCAACGGCGGGCCTGCACCCGCGGGAGCGAATCGGCCGGGTCGACCGCAAGCTTCGCGGCGATCCGCACGGGTAGGTCGAAGCGATCAACCCAGTCTTCGGTCAGAGCAACGACCCCGCTCTTTCCGGCGCGCAGGGCATCCCACGTCGATGCGACATCCCCGCCGAGCGGGGTGGTCGCCCCAAGCCCAGTGATGACAACATCAGTCGTCACTAGCGCCCCCAACCAGATGACCGACCAGATGACCGCCCAGATGAGTCCGCACAGATGAGGATGAGTAGGCCAGCGTCATGTGGTCTTGGCGACGTAGTCCACCGCGTCACCCACGGTCTTGAGGTTGGCCAGCACATCATCTGGCACCTTGACGCCGAACCGGTCCTCGACCTGCACGGCGATTTCCACCATGGATAGCGAGTCGATGTCCAGCTCGTCCACGAAAGACTTCTCCGGGGTGATCTCGCTGGTCTCGACGCCCGCCACCTCGTTCACGATCTCGGCGAGGCCACGGAGAATCTCCTCGTTCGTCACTTGCATATGTCCCTTCTGTCGATCACCGGTGATCGGGGCCGATGGCCCCGTACTGCGACGTATTCTCCTGATGCGGAGGACGGGTTCAGGCGGCACCCTTCACGGCACGGTCCTTCACGGTAGAACCACCGCCTGGCCTGCGTAGGACAGCCCAGCGCCGAACCCGACCAGCAGCGCGAGGTCCCCGGACCGGACTCGGCCTTCGGCTCGCATGTGGTCCAGCGCGAGTGGGATCGACGCCGACGATGTGTTGCCCGAGTGGACGATATCGTCGGCCACCACCATGTCCTCGCGGGCTCCGGCTGCTCGCATGCGCTTGGCGATAGCCTCGACGATGCGCAGGTTGGCCTGATGCGGCACCAGCACGTCGACGTCCGCAGGACTGACTCCGGCCAGCTCCAATGCCCGTAACGCCACCGGCGCGATCTGCGTGATCGCCCACCGGTAGACCTCCTGGCCCTCCTGGCGGATGAAGGAGTTGCGGTCGGCCACCACGATGGTCTCCACCAGGTCCCCGGCGCTGCCTGCGGCAATCGGACCGATCCCGGGCCGCTCGTCGTGGTCAGTCGGACCGACCACCGCCGCGCCAGCGCCGTCGGCGAAGATGATGCAGGTGGAGCGATCCAGCGGATCCACCCAATCGGAGAGCTTCTCCGCACCGATGACCAGGACGTGCCGCGCGGAGCCGGCCCGGATCATGTCTGATGCGGTACCCAGCCCGTAGCAGAAGCCGGCGCAGGCGGCGTTGATGTCGAAGGCGGGGGCGGCGCGCACCCCGATCCGGTCCGCGGTCTGCGCGGCGGCGTTAGGAATGTACGCAGGCATCGTGCAGGTTGCGACCAGGACCGCGTCGATGTCGCCGGGTGCCAGCCCGGCGTCGGCGAGCGCCTTGGAGCCCGCATCGACTGCCATGTCAACGACTGACTGGTCTGCGCGGGCGAAGCGCCGTTCGACGATGCCCACCCTGGTTTGGATCCACTCGTCAGTGGTGTCGACCCCACGGGCGGCGATGTCGGCATTGGTCACAATCTGCTCGGGCTGCCTGCTGCCCAAGCCGAGGATGCGAGCACCAGCGGTCGGGCTCAGCTGCCGGAGGTGGGGTCTCACGCCATTGTTTCTAATAGGTCGGCTCCTGAGTGCTCGGTCCCGCAGCGGATCGTTGCGGACTGGCCACGGATCAGCCCGGAGACCTTGTCGAGGTCCTCGGGAGTCTTCAGCGCCAGCGTGACTGTGCCCTTGATGTCTCGTCTGACCAGGCCGGTCAGCGTGCCGGCAGGCGGAAGTTCGACCGTGGCGGTGACGGCCAAGGCTCCCAGCGTCGCCATGCAGCGGTCCCAGCGGACCGGTCGTGTCACCTGCGCGACCAGTCGGTGCAGCATCTCGGTGCCGTCGTCCACTACCTCACCGTCAGCATTGGACAGCAGCGGTCGCGCTGGGTTCTTGGCGGTCAGCTGGGTGGCGTACCGCGCCAGCGCGCGCTCGGCCGGCGCCATGAACCGGGTGTGGAACGCCCCGGCAACAGGCAGCGGTATCACCCTTGTTCTGGCCGGCTTGCGCGCCGCCAGCGCCGCCAGCGCGTCGAGGGAGCCGGCAACGACCATCTGCCCGGCGCCGTTGTAGTTGGCCGCGTCCAACTCCAGCTCGGCCAGCACGGCCCTGACGTCATCGGGATCGCCTCCGAGCACCGCGGACATCCCCGTCGGCGCCAGCGCGCACGCTCCGGCCATTTCCTGGCCCCGAACGGCCGCGAGGGCGACCGCCTCATCCGCGGTGAGCACCCCCGCCACGGCTGCCGCGGCGAGTTCACCGACCGAGTGCCCGGCGATCGGGGCCTCGATCGGCAGGTCCACCCGCCGCGCCAACTCCTCGGCAGCCAGCAGTGACAGTGCCACGACCAGCGGCTGAGTCACCGCGGTGTCCTTGATCTCTTCGGCACCCGCCGTCGTACCGAGCCACCGCAGATCCAGCCCGATGGCCTCGGACCACGCCTCGATCCGGTCTTGCGCGCCGTGCAGCTCCAGCCAGGGCGCCAGCATGCCAGGGGACTGGGCACCCTGTCCGGGTGCGAGCAGCGCGATCATTGCGTCTACTGAACACCCTGCCTGGCTGCGGCCGTGATGCCGCGCGTCACGAAGTCCACCGACGCATTCTTGTAGGCTTCCTCCAAAGCCCCGTCAAAGCACCGTCACCACAAGCCGCGGGAACGGGCCAGCCGACCGACGGCCATGCCCACTCGTAGCACCAGGCCGTCCCGTGGGTCACCGGGCACTCGCCCGGTGATGTCGGCGATCCGGCGCAACCGGTAGCGAACCGTGTTGGGATGCACGAACAACCGCCGGGCGCAAGCCTCCAGTACCCCGCCGGCGTCGAAGAACGCGTCGAGCGTCTCGACCAGTCCACCGCTGGCCGCGGCCAGCGGCCGCATCACCTGATCGACCAGCAGCCGTTCCGCCTCCGGATCTCCGGCCAGGGCACGCTCGGGAAGTAACTCTGCGGCAGGTACCGGGCGCGGTGCTGTGGGCCACGCCGCCACGGCGCGCAGCCCGGACAAGGCGTCGGCGGCACTTCGGTGAGCCTCGGCCAGCGACGGGACCGTCGGTCCGACGACCACCGGACCTTCGCCGAAGGCATCGATCATCCAGTCCGGGTTCTCTGGCAGGCCGGGGCGGCCGCTGACGACCAGCACCAGGCGGGATCCCTGTACCCCGACGAGCATCCCGCGGCCGGTGCGAATGGCACTTGCGCGGATGTCGGCGAGCAGCTCCGGCGGTTCGTCCGGAGGCGGATTGCCGACCAGCACCGTCGCTGGAGCCGCGGGCTCCAAACCCAGCGCCGCAGCGCGGGACAGCAGCGACTCCTCGCCGTCGCCGCGCATGATGCCGTCCACGACCAGCGCTTCCAGCCGGGCATCCCAGGCGCCTCGGGCCTCGGCGGCGCCGGCGTAGGTGCTGGCCGCGGCGAAGGCGACCTCGCGGCTGTATCGCAACGAGGCCTCGGTGAGCACGATCCGTTCGGCGTCGTCGGCGGCGAGTTCGGGCAGCTGCTGCTCGAAGACCAGGGCAGCGACCCGGACCAGTTCAACGGTTTGGCGCAGGCTGACCCAATGGGTCAGGTCTCTCGGGGCGGTGCGAAATGCGTCGATGGTGAGCTTGATCGAGTGCTGCGGATCCTTGAGCCACTCGACGAAGTTCGCCACGCTGGCTTGGGTGACCAGCAGGACCCCGGCCCGCTGGTCGGCCGATAGCCTGCGGAACCAGGGATAACGCTGCTCCATCTCGGCCACGCTGGCCGTGGCGAGCCCACCGGAGGCCCGTGCCAGCCTGCGCAGCGTGCTGGCGGACAGCGGGTGGGAACCCGCCTGGATGGTCATGGCGCCAGCATCGCACGGCAGCCGCGATGACTTGCGCGATAGTGTTTGTCATACGCCGTGGAGATACAGTCGAGGAGAGACGATAGTCAGCTCGCCACCGAAGCTCACACCCCAGGTCGATGTGCGCCGGGCGGGGGAGCGCAAGCACACCGAGCTCGAATGGCTGAGTTCGCGGCACAGTTTTTCCTTCGGGCGCCACTTCGACCCGGCCAACACCCATTTCGGTCTGCTGTTGGTGAACAACGATGATGTCGTGAAACCCGGGATGGGGTTCGAGACCCACCCGCATCGCGATATGGAGATCGTCACCTGGGTGCTGGAAGGTTCCCTGGTGCATGAGGACTCCAAGGGCAACGCCGGAGTGATCTATCCCGGGCTGGCCCAGCGGATGAGTGCCGGCACCGGGATCCGGCACTCCGAGAAGAACGACTCGTGGCGGTTGGATGACGAGCCGCACGATCAGGACGTGCATTTCGTGCAGATGTGGGTGCCTTCCGATACCCGCTCTGCTGAGCCGAGCTACGAGCAGCTGGACATCAGCAGCCAGTTGGGCCCGGTGGACGCGGGAACGGGGGAGCTCGTGGTGGTGGCGTCCGGGATGGACGCCCACCGCGACCTCAGGGCGATCTTCATCCGGCACGAGCATGCGGCGCTGCACGTGGCGCGGTTGCAAGCTGGTGCCGGCGTCGACCTGCCGGCCGCGGCGTTCGTACACCTGTACGTCGCCCGTGGCGCGGTGGATCTGGAGGGAACCGGTCCGCTGGACACCGGTGACGCGGCGCGGCTGACTGCTGCCGGTGGCCAGCGCGCCACCGCTGGCCCGAACGGCGCCGAGATTCTGGTCTGGGAGATGGCCGCGCGCCTCACCACCCCTCAGTAATTAGGCCACTCCTGGATCGGAAGTCTGGGGGCCGGCGGCCTGCGGGTCGTCGATGCGGTACTGCCGGACTGCTTGGGTGACGACGGACTGGTCAACCGTGCCCCGGCGGGCCAGCGCCGCCAGCGCCGCCACGGTGATCGACTCGGCATCGACGAGGAAGTGTCGCCGCGCCGCCGGGCGGGTGTCGGAAAACCCGAAGCCATCCGTGCCCAGCGTGATGAAGTCGGTGGGTACCCAGGGACGGATGAGGTCGGGCACCGCGCGCATCCAGTCCGACACCGCGACCAGCGGGCCCGCTGCATCTTGCAGCACTCGGGTCACGTGC
Source organism: Pseudonocardiales bacterium (assembly GCA_003244245.1). GTDB lineage: Bacteria > Actinomycetota > Actinomycetes > Mycobacteriales > Pseudonocardiaceae. The sequence continues at coordinate 4,421 of QHBY01000094.1, read as the reverse complement.
GGCACCCGAGGCTCCGCCTCAGGATGCAGCAGATTGTGCCGGTCGACCTCGACGGCCTCGCGACGCAACTCCGTCCACGATGTCGCCGACCACACGTCGGCCGCCACGCCCCACTCCTGAGCCAGCATCTCCTGGGCCCGCAACGCCCAGGGCAACGCCACCCCAGAAGCGGCGAGCTGCACCGCAGGCTCGTCCGGGCCCGGTGCCGGTGCGTACCGGTACAGGCCACGCAGCAGGGCCTCGACGTCGAGGCCCACCGGCTCGGCCGGTTGCCGGTAGGGCTCGTTGTAGATGGTGAGGTAGTAGAAGACGTTCGGATCACGGGCGCCGTCGTCGCCGTACATCCGCCGCAGCCCGTCGCGGACGATATGGGCGATCTCATAGCCCCACGCGGGATCGTAGGCCACCACGGCGGGATTCGACGCGGCGAGCAGCATGGAGTGCCCGTCGTTGTGCTGTAAGCCCTCACCGACCAGCGTGGTTCGTCCGGCGGTCGCGCCGAGCAGGAACCCACGGGTCATCTGGTCGCCCGCCGCCCACAGGCCGTCTCCGGTGCGCTGGAAGCCGAACATGGAGTAGAAGACGTAGACCGGGATCAATGGCTCGTTGTGCGTGGCATAGGAGGTGCCTGCCGCGGTGAACGACGCGGTGGAGCCCGCCTCGTTGATACCCTCATGCAGGATCTGGCCCTGCGCGCTCTCCCGGTAGGCCAGCATCAACTCGGCGTCCACCGAGGTGTAGAGCTGCCCGTGCGGGTTGTAGATCTTCTGCGTGGGAAACATCGAGTCCATGCCGAAGGTGCGCGCCTCGTCCGGAATGATCGGCACGAATCGCGGCCCTATTTCGGGATCCTTGATCAGTTCGCGGAGCTGCCGGACGAACGCCATCGTGGTCGCGACCTCCTGCTTCCCCGACCCGCGGCGCAGCACCTCGTAGACCTTGTCGCCCGGCAGTACCAGAGTTTTGAACTTGGTCCGACGCTCGGGGAGGAATCCACCAAGCGCCCGGCGGCGCTCGCACATGTACTGGATCTCCGGCGCGTCCGGCCCCGGGTGGTAGTACGGCGGCAGCGTGGGGTCCTGCTCGAGCTGCGCGTCAGTGATGGGGATGCGCTGGGCGTCACGGACGTGCTTGAGGTCCTGCAGGGTGAGCTTCTTCATCTGGTGGGTGGCGTTGCGGCCCTCGAAGTGCGAGCCCAGGCCGTAGCCCTTGATGGTCTTGGCCAAGATCACCGTGGGCTGCCCGTGGTGCTGGGTGGCGGCCTGGTAGGCGGCGTAGACCTTGCGATAGTCGTGCCCACCACGTTTGAGGTTCCAGATGTCGGCATCGGACAGCCCTTTGACCAACTCCTTTGTGCGGGGGTCACGACCGAAGAAGTGGTCCCGGACGTAACCGCCGTCGTTGGCCTTGTAGGTCTGGTAATCACCGTCGGGCGTGACGTTCATCAAGTTCACCAGTGCGCCCTGCCGGTCGGCATGGAGCAGGCCGTCCCATTCGCGTCCCCAGATCACCTTGATGACGTTCCAACCGGCGCCGCGGAAGAACGACTCCAGCTCTTGGATGATCTTGCCGTTGCCCCGGACCGGACCGTCGAGGCGCTGCAGGTTGCAGTTCACCACGAAGGTGAGGTTGTCCAGCCCTTCGATGGCCGCGACCTGGATCTGCCCGCGGGACTCCGGTTCGTCCATCTCGCCGTCACCGAGGAAGGCCCACACATGCTGGTCAGAGGTGTCCTTGATGTCGCGGGCCTGAAGGTAGCGGTTGAGCCGAGCCTGGAAGATCGCGTTGATCGGCCCCAGCCCCATCGAGACGGTGGGGAATTCCCAGAAGTCCGGCATCAGCCGCGGATGCGGGTAGGACGGCAGGCCGCCACCCGGGCCGGCGTGGGAGAACTCCTGGCGGAATCCGTCGAGTTGATCGGTGGACAGTCGTCCTTCCAGGAATGCCCGGGCGTAGATACCGGGGGACGCGTGGCCCTGGATGAAGACCTGGTCTCCGCCACCGGGATGGTCCTTTCCCCGGAAGAAGTGGTTGAAGCCCACCTCGTAGAGCGCGGCCGACGAGGCGTAGGTGGAGATGTGACCGCCGACGCCGACCCCTGGCCGCTGCGCCCGATGCACCATCATGGCCGCGTTCCACCGGATCCAGGCGCGGTAGCGCCGCTCGGTGTCCTCGTCACCCGGGAACCATGGCTCGTTCTCGGTGGGGATGGTGTTGACGTAGTCCGTGCTGGTCAACGAGGGCACGCCGACGCCGGTCTCGCGGGCCCGTTCGAGCAGCCGCAACATCAGGTATCGCGCCCGCTGCTTGCCCCCGGACAGCACTGCGGAGTCGAAGGCTTCCAACCACTCCGCGGTCTCTTCCGAGTCGATGTCCGGCAGGTGGGCCGCCACACCGTCCCGGATGACCCGCACCCGAGCGAGTATGCGATCGTTCTTCGTGGCCAAGGGGTCTCCTCGCCTCAAGGTTTCGGGGTATGTCCACCATCGTGCCCCATGCTGACCCATGCTCGTCGGCGTCGCGATCGATGTCACTGCTACCCATGAGTAATCTGCCGGGATCGGCGTGTCTCGCTGCTGGCAGTTGCGCTTTAGGCGGACCGCAGTGTTCGCTTGGACGCCATCGAGTAATAGATCGCCGGGCGCAGGTCGCCGGGCTTGACGTTGTGGAGGGGTGAACACCGTGGTCGCCGCTGCGGCGGGAGACACCGGCAAACTCGGCGTTGCCGAGAGGCTCGGGATTGAAAAGGACATGGTCGTGCAAGAGCTCGGCTGGGATGAGGACGTCGACGACGAGGTGCGCGCGGCGATCGAGGAGGTGATTGGCGGTGACCTGCTCGATGAGGACTCCGACGAGGTCGTCGATGTGGTGCTGCTGTGGTGGCGCGACCAGGACGGCGATCTGGTGGACACCCTCGTCGACGCCCGAACACCGTTGGCGGACAACGGCGTGATCTGGGTGCTCACGCCCAAGACCGGACGGGACGGTCATGTCGAGCCCTCAGATCTCGCTGAGGCCGCTCCCACTGTGGGTTTGGCGCAGACGTCGAACCTCAGCGTCAGTGAGGACTGGACGGCCACCAGGTTGGCCACCCCGAAGGCGGCCAAGGCCAAACGCTGAGCCGGTGTCGGGACCTCGCGCCATCCGGCGCGAGGGAAAGGATGTCGAGGAGGACTGCTGCGCGATGTCACTGCAGGTCGGGGATCAGGCGCCGGATTTCACCCTGAACGATCAGAACAATCAGGAGCGGACGCTGTCGGAGTTCCGCGGTGACCGCAACGTGCTCGTGGTGTTCTACCCGCTCGCCTTCAGCGGTATCTGCACCGGTGAGCTCGACCAGCTCCGCGACGATCTGGCGGAGTTCGCCGATGTGCAGGTGCTCGCGGTGTCGGTGGACTCCGTGTACACGCTCAAGGCGTGGTCGAACCAGCAGGGCTACGACTTCCCCCTGCTGGCCGACTTCTGGCCACACGGCAAGGTCGCGCAGGACTACGGCGTGTTCAACGACAAAGCTGGCATCGCTAACCGGGGCACCTACCTGGTGGACACTCACGGAGTGATCCGCTTCGCCGAGATGAACGGGCCCGGCGAACCTCGTGACCAGACCGTCTGGAAGCAGGCTCTCGCGGCGCTGCCAACCTGAACACCGTGCCGCCCGGATTGTTCGGGTGGTGTGGGGCGCATAGCTCAGCGGGAGAGCACTCGCCTTACAAGCGAGCGGTCGCAGGTTCAAATCCTGCTGCGCCCACCACGCTAAACGAGCCGCGAAGCAAGCACCCGTGTTGCCCGCGATCGGTTCGTACGGGAAATCCTGGAGCGGCGAAGCCTGCGCATCGCGGCCACATGAACCGGGTTGCTCACACCGAGTCCTACGGCCAACGTGTTCAGGCAAGGGAGTTCAAGACCGCATCAAGGCCATCCGAACCTTCATCGGCAGCTGGAACGACCGCATAAATCGAATAATTTACACGTGAACGCCGGCACATGGCGTCGAGGCCACTGTGTGCGTAGATACCCGGCAGAGGGCAACGGCGGGATGGTCACGGGATGCCTCTCGACTTCTTTGCGGTGTATGACTGATCAAATCACGCGACCGGCATAACGTGGGTCCAATCGGGGGTCGCGTCGTCGCCGGCGTGGGTTTCGACGAGTTCGCCTGCGGTGTTGATGTGGGCGACGGCGAAGAGTCCGTCGTTGCGGACGAACAGTATGTCTTTGCCGACGGGGACGATGTGGGTCCAGTCGAGGGTGGCGTCGTGGCCCACGTCGGTTTCGACGAGTTCGCCTGCGCTGTCGATGTGGGCGACCGCGAACAGTCCGTCGTTGCGAACAAATAGTATGAGGGTTATTCACGAGCCCCGATAAATGATAGATGAGTCCGCGGCGCGCCTACTTGGACGACGGTCCGCTTCTCGAAAGAA
>QHBY01000093.1 GCA_003244245.1 Pseudonocardiales bacterium | reverse complement strand
GTCGCGCGGTCCGCAGGGATGGCGCCGAATGGCACGTCGTAGTGTTCCCGCGCGGATATCAGCAGCTCGATACTGCCCAGCGGAGCCGCCTCATTGGCGTACTCGGTGCTCGCCCACTCGCACACGGCCAGCGCCGAGGGCACGGGCGTGCTCACCTGTTCCAGGCCAAGGTGGGCCTGCGTGGTCGTGCCGGCCCCTCCGGGCAGATACGGGTAGTCACCTACGCCGATGATCAGCGCGTGCAACGCGGCGTGGGCGGAATCGGTGTCGAGCAGCGTTGTCATTGTGAGGTGGTCGCCATCTCTGCCAGCGCGTCGTGCACCCGCGCGGCTAGCCGCCGGTGCAGCACCGGCTGGGTGACGTACGCAGTGTGCGCGGCGAACAGATTGCCGGTGCCGTAGCTGAAGTCATGGGCGCCGTCGAAGATCGGCTCGGTGCGGAACGACAACACATCGTTGTAGTCGTAGATGTTGATCCATCGGCCGACATTGGGCAACGCCCCGACATGGGCTGGCGTCCTCAGCTGCGCCTGAGATCCGGTGAACAGCTTGAGTTCCTCGAACAATCCAACCTGCGAGCCAACGGTGACGTAGACGTCCACGGCTAGGTCGGGTACGAAGCTCGAGAGGAGATCGTAGGTGATGATTCCACCCATGCTGTGCGCCACGACGACGAGGTGCGGATCGTGATCGCTGCGCGCGGCGGCCGCCGCGCGCAGCCCCGTCAGCACATCGGTGACGATTGCGCCGGGCTCGCCAGGCGTGCCCCGCCGGGTTTGGTAGACCAACACGTCGCCGACGAACGTGGCCAGCAGCGGCAGCAGGGTCTTGCGGACAGTGGACCACACCGGCTTGCCAATGACTGTCGACGCGGCGGAGTGCACCCGGTCTAGACCTTCGTTGAAGGCGTTCCAGATCGAGCCGATTCCTAAGGTCTCAGTGCTGTGCTCGGCGTTCTTGGCAAGTTCCTGGCGCAGTCTGGAGACAAATTGCTGGTCGGTCTGCGGCTCGGCAAGCCAATACGGCGCCTCGGGTTCCTCGGCATAGCGGGCCGCCTGCACGGCGAGCCTGCCTAGCTCGTCGGGATCGACATCGCTGGTTGCCGCAGCCGCGGTGAACAGCACGTCGATCGCCGCCGGGAAGTCGCGTCGGGCAAGGTCGAGGATGAGCACAGATGGGCTGGTCGCCGTGCTGTCAACGGCGGCGGCATCGGCGAGCGCCTCGAACGGACCGCCGCCACTGGGACCGAGCGTCTCGGTGCCTTCGTCGCCAACCGGCGCGCACGCGAGGTTCCAGGCGAACTGCGCCGCGTCATCGCCCCAATATGGGTTCTGCACCTCGAGCGGGCCGCCGCCGGTGGTCAGCACCGGGCCGAGGAACTGGCGAAACATCGCATTCCGTGTCGCTACGCCCGCTTCGTACCCGCCGGACATCCGCGTCTTAACTCCGTGCACGAAGACAAGCGGCATGTCAGCTCCTCATTCGGCAGATGACGGTTGATCATGTCGTGGCCGGCTCGGTGCCAGTGTCGCGCAATGTCGCGAGCTCCGAAAGAGCGGACGCCGTGATCAGCCGACCCGGAATCTTGATAAAGATATCCCCATAGCTTGATGGATATCGCCCCGACGGCAGGTGATGATGCTTCACGCACCTCCGTTCGCCCAAGAGTGACTCCTGAGCGGGAGGCAGCGCTGATCGATACGGACGCGACGGAGGTTCGGGGTATGCCGCAGGTGACGCGATCTAGCTAGTTCTGCAGCAGTTGCAGGACTTCGACCTTGTCCCCCGGTGACAGTCCCCATGACGGCACCTGGCCCGGCGCTGCCGCCATACTGAGCCACGCGGGGCTAGGTGCGCTGCACCTGCGGCAGCGGCGGAACGCCGCCGGCGGCACTGCAACGAACGGAGCGGCGCATGTGCACGCCGCCTATGAAGAGCGCGTTGTCGTCCTCGTACCGCGAGCGGTGCCTCCTATGCCCAGTATCCACCAGTCCGGGCGCTCCGGCGCCGGGAGCGGCCTGCTGGCGCGCCTACAGCTCGAGCACTTTGGCGATGTCGTCGAGGACCGCGTCGATCGCGGCCGTGGACAGCCCGGCACGCTCGTCGGTGGTGAACAGCGTCCGGCCTTCGACGAACCCGTTCGCGGCGTACCAATGCCGCTTCCACGCCCACGATGCCTGGTAACTCGGAACATCCAGCATTCCCAGATGCTCCAGCACGATCGGCTCGCCGGCGTCGGTCACCGCGGTGAAGTCCGGCAGCAGGCGCCCGCCGGTGTCCACCCCCGGCAGCCGCTGCTCGTACTGGAAGATGTCCGACCCGAACCGCTCCAGGATGCGGTTCAGAATGACCACCTCGCTCTTAGATCGGACCAGCGTTCCGTCGGAGGCGCGGTGTCGCAGATGCGCGGCGAACGGCTGCCCCTCCCCCGGCCGCCGCACCGCCGTTAGTGCGAACAGGTTCGTGTTGCGGCGCGCGGTCTCCGAGCGCTCCGCCCGGGTCAGGTCAAGCAGCACGCTCGGGTCATCGC
>QHBY01000092.1 GCA_003244245.1 Pseudonocardiales bacterium | reverse complement strand
TTCCCCCCGGCTACTCGGCGGTCCTGGGCCCGGTCGGTGTGGCAGGCACTGGTCCCGCATGCCAGCGACACGGGCGGCTACATCAATGCCATGGCCGACTATGACGAGGGCCGCGTGCAAGCCGCCTACGGTCCGACGAAATACCGGCGGTTGGCGCGGATCAAGGCGCGCTACGACCCGGACAACGTCTTCCGGATGAATGCGAACATCAAGCCGGCGCCGTAGCCCAGGTGCCCGCCAGGGCGCGCCGAGCCGGAGTAGATTCAATCCATGGTGGAGCTGCTGCACACCGACCGGCTCCTGCTGCGCGACTGGTCGGCCACTGACGCGCAGACAGCGCTGAAAATCTACGGTCACGACGACGTCAGCCGCTGGCTGCACGACCTCGATCGCATCCCCGATGCGGCCACCATGCACTCGGTGCTGCAACGCTGGGACGCCGAACGCAGCGACATGGCGCCCGGAACCGGCCGATGGGCGGTGACCCTGCGCGACAGTGGAACGCTGGTCGGCGGGATCAGCCTACTGCCGATGCCGGTGCCCGAGGCGGACGTCGAGATCAGTTATCAGCTGGCGCCGGAGTATTGGGGCCGCGGTTACATCACCGAGGTTGCGTGGGCACTGGCGCACTGGGCCTTCCAGCATTCGTTGGTCGAGTTGTTCGCCTTGGTCGCGCCGCACAACATGCGGGCGGCGGCCACTGCGCGGCGGATCGGGATGGAGTGGGTCGGCGAGAGTGGCAAGTACCACGGGACACATCTGCAGGTGTTCCGGCTGCGGCCCGACGACCTCGCGCGCACACATCAGAAGTAAACCCGGGTCACCCAGTCCGCCACGCAACCCGGCTTCGCGCTGCCCTCGATCTGCAGCGTGGCGCGTATCACAAGCTGCAGACCGCCGGTCACCTCGGTGGCCTCGGCGAGCGCGATGTCGGCGCGCACTTTGGACCCCACCGGCACCGGAGCGGGGAAACGAACCTTGTTCAGCCCGTAGTTGATGACCATCGTGGTGCCCTCGACCCGGTAGGTCTGGTCGATCAGATGGGGCAACAGCGACAGGGTGAGAAAACCGTGCGCGATGGTGGTGCCGAAGGGGCCTGCCGCGGCGCGCTGCGGATCGATATGGATCCATTGGTGGTCCTCGGTCGCGTCAGCGAAAGCATTGACGCGCTGCTGTTCGATGGTCATCCAGTCACTGGCGCCCAGCTGCTCACCAGCTGCGGCTCGCAACTCGTCAGCTCCGGTGAACACCCTCATCGCCGATCACTCTCCTGCCTTGGAGTTGCTGCCGGTCTTTGACAAGTCGTTTGACAAACCTGCCAGCTCTATCCGGGATATCGGTTCCAGCTGGCCGCTAGGCCCGCTCCTTTCGAAGATGAGCTCGGCGCTGCGATCCGAAAACGTCAGCGCGGCCACCGCGTTGCCGAAGACCGGGCCGCGCAGCAGACGCCAGGACAGCGTCGGATCTGCCACCCCGAAGCGGCGCACCACGCTGCGGACCGCCGCAGCCAGCGGCCCCCACCAGGCAACCCGCATCGCCACAGTGGCATACCTCGGGACGCGGTGATGCACCGGTGAGGACACCAGTTGGTAAACAGCTGAGCCCTCGACGTCGGCGCGTGCCACGTAACTGTGGTGCACGTCGCCGGAGAGCACGCTGATCGTCGCGGGCGCATGCGGGGCGGCCGCCACCCGGCGCAGCAGCGTGGCAAGCCGGTGAAAGGAGTCGTCGAACGCGGCCCAGTGCTCGAGGTCGAGCGCCTGACGGATGCGCTCGCCGAGTGCGCTGCCGCGCGCACAGGCCGCCGCATTGGCCGACTGCACGTCATGGATCGCCGGCGCCAGCAACCACGGCAGCGAGCTGCCGACCAGTACATGTGCCGCTTGGTGGGCGTCCTCGCTGACCGCACGCTCCGCCCAGGCGAACTCGTCGTCGTCGAGTATCGCGCGCCGGCCCTCGGTCAGTCTGCGGCCGCTGCGAGTGTCCAGGACGATCAGTCGCACTCCGTCGATGTCCCAGCGAAAGCTCCACCAGATCGCTCCGAGGTCGCCATCAGCGGCGTCGGCCATCTTTCGCAGCACCGGCCACGCGTCGCCCCGGGCGTCCGCAACGGCACGCCAGGTCGGGTCGGCATCGCGCTGCTGCGGGGACAGGTTGCCGATGTGTTGATACACCCAGTAAGAGGCCAGGGCGCCGCTTATCCGCTCGGACCACCAGGGCTGGGCGGTAATCCGAGCGCGCCACGCCGCGGAGGTGTTCCAGTCGTCGCGCACGTCGTGGTCATCGAAAATCATCGCGGTGGGCACGGTGGACATCAGCCACCGGAGCTGGGGGTCTGACCAGCTCTCCAGGTACAGGTGGACGTACTCGGTGAAGTCCACCACCTCGTGACCGGGGGCGACGGTGGTGTCGCGGCGTGAGTCCATCCAGCGCCGGGTCTGCGGGGTCGGATCATCGGCGTAGACCTGATCACCGAGCAGCAGCAGCACATCCGGCCAGTCCCGCGGCGCCGTGGTGGCCATCCGGTCGGCGTAAAGGTCCAGCGCGTCAGCGCCTACGGCGGCCGCCGATCTGGGGTCGTCGGGCTTGGCGCGCCGGCAGGAACCGAAGACCACCCGCACCGGGGCCCCGCTTCCTCTGGTACGGATCCGGCTGTCCGGCCACGGCGAGCCCGGCGGAGGCCACGCCAGCTGCTCATCGAGGTGCACCTGATAGCTCATAGCCGAGCCCGGCTCCAGCCCACTGACCTCCACCAGCGCGTAGTGCTGCTCGCGCACGGTGAACGTCGAGGCCCGGCAGCCCAGCACCTCGACCTGCGCCGGGCGAGACGTCTGCACCCACACTGTCGCGGTCGTCTCACCCACGTGGCGCAGCAGCGGGCCGAGCAGCAACCGAGCGCCTGCGGGTGACGGCGGGGTGTCCACCGTTCCTGCCTACCCGACTGGGCGTGGGTGCGCGAGACTACGGCAGCGATGGTTGGACCGCGATGGTGACGAATCCTGCCCCGGCGGGAGCGCGGATGAGCACGGCCGCCGGACGGTGGGTGCTGCTGTCGACGATCTCCGGCTCGGGCATGGCGATGCTCGACGCCACGGTGGTGAACATCGCGCTGCCGTCGATCGGCCGCGACTTCGGTGCCGATTTCCGGACCCTGCAATGGATCGTCAACGCCTACACCCTCGCCCTGGCCGCGCTGATCCTGCTGGCCGGGGCGTTGGGAGACCGGTTCGGGCGACGCCGGGTGTTCATCGTCGGGGTGGTGTGGTTCGCGGTTGCCTCGCTGCTGTGCGGGCTGGCGCCGACCGCACAGGTGCTGGTCATCGCCCGGGCGCTGCAGGGCATCGGCGGGGCGCTGCTCACTCCGGGCAGCCTGGCAATCATCTCCTCGTCGTTCGCAGCCGCCGATCGGGCCAGGGCGGTGGGCGCCTGGTCCGGGCTGGGCGGGGTGGCCGCCGCGATCGGGCCGTTCGCCGGTGGTTACCTGGTCACGTTGAACTGGCGGGCGGTATTCCTGGTGAACCTGCCGATCGCCGTGTTCACCGTGGTGGTGTCGCTGCGGCATGTGCCGGAAAGTTCGGACGCGCAGAGCCCGCCAGGGCTGGATGTCAGCGGCGCGACGCTCACCGCGGTCGGCCTGGCCGGGGTGACCTATGCACTGACCAGCCTCAGTGGTGGTGATGGCAGTGCCGCGGTGGTCGTCGCTGGGGCAGGCGGGCTTGCCGCGCTGGCGACCTTCGTGCTCGTCGAGCGCCGCTCGCCGCACCCGCTGGTGCCGCTGGGCCTGTTCGCAAGTCGCCGATTCAGCGTGACCAACGCGGTCACATTGCTGGTCTACGCCGCGCTCGGGGTGTTCTTCTTCCTGCTCGTGCTGCAGCTGCAGATCGTGGCCGGGTTCTCTCCGTTGGTCGCCGGCACCGCGATGCTCCCGGTCACCGTGCTGATGCTGTCGCTGTCCGCGCGAGCCGGCGCACTCGCCGAGCGGATCGGGCCCCGGCTGCCGATGGCGGTGGGGCCCCTGCTGGCCGCCATCGGTCTGCTGCTGACGCTGCGGATCGGGCGCGGGGCGTCCTACCTGGCCGACGTCCTCCCGGCGGTGCTGGTATTGGGCCTGGGGCTGTCGCTCACCGTGGCGCCGCTCACCGCGACCGTGCTGGGCTCCGCGGATCCCCGCTTCGCCGGGACAGCGTCCGGGGTGAACAACGCGATCGCCCGGGCTGGTGGGCTGCTGGCCGTCGCGGTCATCCCGGTGGCGGCGGGCCTGGGTAGCGCCGACTACACCGACCCGCTGTCTTTCGAAGCGGGTTTCCACACCGCGATGGTGATCAGCGCAGGACTGCTGGCGCTGAGCTCCGCGCTGGCAGCGGCCCTGCTCCGCGATCCCCACGAGGCCCCGACACCGGCCGGACGCATCCCGGTAGAGCGCTGCTCGCACTGCGGCGTCGCCGCCCCGCAACTGCACCCAGCTCAGCGCTCGTGACTGGCGACGGCGCAGCGGTACCTGGTCGAGCTGCTAATCGAACAGGCCCGCATCGCCACCACCATCGCGGTGCTCGATGAGGCTGCCGCGAACGCTCAGCAGGCCGGCGCTCGGCCGCATCCAGTGCACCGTTCGGCTCCCCTGACTACCGCCGCACCCAACAGGTTATGGGTTGAGCAGGTGGCCATTGGTACGGCGCACGAGATGGGCGAGATCGGGTACCTCCACGACGTGGCGACCAGCCGCGCGGAGAAGTTCGGCGCCGTGGCACTCGACGAACAGATCGGGCTCATGCCACGCGAATACGATTCGCGAGATCGGGGTGCCCAGTAGCAGTTCAGTGCAGCTGCGGGGCCGTGAGGCGCGGGTGCTGCACGGTTCGAGCGAACTGTAGATGGTGGCTCCGTCCAAGCGGCGGTCATCGGGGGCGAGCTTGCCGAGCGCAGTCTCCTCAGCGTGATCGCGGGGATCACCCTCGCGGGAGTATCCCGTCGCGAGTACCGCACCGTCTGCCTCGATGATCACTGCCCCCACCGAGAACGCTGTTGTCGACGGCGGACAACTCTTCGCAAGCTCGATGGCATACCGCAGATACTCGCGGTCCCGATCGGTGGTGGGTTCGGTCATCTTTCTTCCATTATCGAATTGGTCGTACCATAAGGTGGCGCGGCCCGATATCGATGGCCGTGAGATGCACCTGGGGCAGGGCCTCCACCAGAATTTGGTGGCCGCGCCGCGGCGGGAACTGGGGGCTGTGCCGCCGCGGCGCGGCGCCGCCGGGCCGAAGGGCGAGCCCGGCGGGGCTTCTCCAGGGTTTGTGAGCCCGAGCAAACATATGCAAATCGAGGGCTTCAACGGACCCGCTCCTGCCCAGGATAAACCCTTTCGTGGCTACAGCGCTCCCATGAGGGTTATTCACGAGCCCCGATAAATGATAGATGAGTCCGCGGCGCGCCTACTTGGACGACGGTCCGCTTCTCGAAAGAATTG
>QHBY01000091.1 GCA_003244245.1 Pseudonocardiales bacterium | reverse complement strand
CGCTGATGATGACGGTGCGGCCTTGCCAGTGCTGCACTATCCGGTGGCCACGGCGGCGGCGGGCCAGCACGCGCGTGGTCACCGCCAACCATCCGAGGATGCCCCTCGGCCCGATGGCCACCACATCCAGCAGCCCGTCGTCCACCTTGGCCGCGGGCATCAACACCAGCCCGGCGAGAAGCTTGCCGCAGTTGCCGACCACCACCGTGCGGACTCGACGGGGCGGGTCAATCCGGCCATCCACGACGAGGGTGATCGACGCCCTCGGAGCACTCAGCGCGCGTATTCCGGAGACGAAATACGCCAGCGGGCCCAGCCGGACCTTCAACTCATGGGATGCACCGGCCATGATCTCCGCGGCAAAGCCCACCCCGGCCATCACCATAAACACCTGCTCTTCGGCGCGGTCATCAATGAACACCCGACCGATGTCGACCGCGCGATTGTTCCCGGACAACGCAATCCGGGTGGCTTGGTCCGGGTCATCCAGCCCAATGCCGAGGTTGCGGGCCAGCAGGTTGGACGTACCCGTGGGCACCAGGCCCAGCGGGGTGCCCGAGCCGGCGAGGACATGCGCCACGTGGCGGACGGTGCCATCTCCGCCGCAGATGAGCACCACATCGGCGCCGGCGGCCAGCGCTGTTCTGGCCTGACCGCCACCCGGGTCCTCGACGGTGGTCTGAAGCCACATCGGTGGCTTCCATCCCAGCTCCGCGCACACTCTGGTGATCTGGCTGTGCAACCGCGCGGGGTCATCGACGTGGATTGGGTTGACCACCACTGCCGGCAATGGGCCCAGCAGTGAGCGAGGCGCCGGCTCGGGTTCCACAGACGCTGAAGATACTCCCTGCGATGAGCATAAACCTAGTCGTCAGCAAGGGGACCGGCGCCCGGCACGGCGCGAGGTCTAACCGGCCACCGCCTGTGGCCACCCCACCCGGGGAAACGTCTCTGGTGGCCACAACTTCCACACGATGTATGCCACGCCCAGTCCGATCGCGCCACCGGCGAGCACGTCGCTCACGTGATGTTTCTCGCTGCGGATCAAAGACCAGTGGGCTGCGGTCGCCGCGGCTGCCAGTGGAATCGCCAGCAGGGGCAACTCCTGAGCCACGCTGAAGACAAAGGCGCTGTCCGACGCGGTGTGGCCCGACGGGAACGACGATGTGTACGGAGTGATTCGGCGCTCGCCGGCGCCTTGCGGTCGGCGCCGGTAGACCAGGGGCTTGATAACGATGTTGGCGATGAAAGCAGCGACGACGTAACACACGCTGCCGCGCAGGGCCACTTGCTGACCCCTTGCCCCACCCTTAACAGCCAGCGCAGTGGTAACGCCACCCCAAAACAGCGGTTGCTCAGCGATGCGCTCAGCGATACGGGCACCACCGGCGAGCCGGGTGAGCACAGTTGCCACGTTCTGCGCCTCCTCGTTGGGCGAAGATCGTTGGTCAGGGCGAATCGACGCGGAGGCAGCGCCCTGCGTGTGTTGGCACACACGCTACCTCAACGCTGGGATGATGCCGCACAGTGTCGATCGGAGACCACCGCTCTCAGATCGTTTGGACACTATTCTGACCACAACCAGCAGCATCGGGCCACCCGGGCCACCACCTCGCGGACCGGTGCCGACCTCACGGTCATGTCGGCAGGCAGTCAGCTGGGCGCTGAGCCGGTCGATCTCCTGCGCCGCGGGCACCCGCCGGCTCCGGATGTCGGCGACCACGTGGGAGGGCGCCCGCTCGGTGAACTTGAGGTTGACCAACGTCGCCTCGGTTCCGGCAAGCTCCTTCTGCGCGGTGGCCAGGTCCTTGGCCAGCCGGGCTCGCTGGGCCCCAAGGTTGATCGCGCCGGAGACGTCCTTCTCGACGAGCACCGCGCCGCCGGCCAGCTCGACCAAGACCGTGGCGGTCGGCCGGAACTCAGCCACAGGCCTTGTCACGGCGGGCCAGCGCGCGGATTTCGGCAGGTGTTCTCCGACGCCGGCCACGTTCAGCCGGACAGTCGGGCCGCGACCCGACGGCTGTCTGGAAGGCCCTGCACGGTACGGCACCAGCGCAGCTCGGTGACCAGCTTCTGCACCGCCTTACCGGTGGGAGCCTGTAGGTGTGCGCCACTTGGGCCCGATGGCACAGGATTGGCATGCAGCCTTCGGACTGGGGAAGGGCGATACCACTATCCCGGTGGTGGATGCCCACGGCGTATTGCTTGTCGCGATCCAGGCGCTTCGCCGTGAGTTGGGTGAGCTGCGCGCCGAGGTTGACCAGTTACACCAGCAGCTGGCTGACCGCTGACCGGCCCTATGAATGGGATCCGCGCACCCATCTGGAGGCCACGGTCGCTGGCCTGGCCGCCCAACGCCGAACCACTGGCGCTCGGGAAGATCGTGGCGCGTCAGGCCACCACCGACGATGCGGGCACCGTCCGCGCCCTGACCGCCGCCGCGATGCCCGCCTAACACCGGAACTCCGCCAGAAACGGCCAGGACTAGCCCACCAGCACAGCGCAGTCAGAGCCTCTCAATGGCGCTCCTCAAGGGCGACGGCGTCGCCCAAGCGCTTCGCGGCTTCCCGGAGATCAGGATCGCTGCGTGCCGCCGAAGTCATCAGCTCGGCCAGCGCCTCGGCGATTACGTTGAGCTTCTCCTGCGCGGCCTCCTCCGCGCGGCGACTGGCGTTCTCAAGCAGCACCACCAGCAGCAGCGTGAGGACGCTTGCGACGGTGTGAATGGCCGTCTGCCATTCCTTGAGGTCCTCCCACAGAGGCAAGCTGACCAGCCAGATCGCGACGATGCCGGCACACACGAAGAAGAACGGTGCCTGGCTGACCCGACGGTGGGCCGTCTGGACAAATCGGTCAAACAGCGAACGGCGATCTCCTGCCATGCGGGTCTCTGCGGCGTCGCTGCGCTCCACAGCCAGAATCCTAGTGCGGGTGCACTTCGGTGCCGCTCCGCGCGTGGCAGCGACAGACTCTCGAATGGTCCAGCTGTTCGTTGGACATCAACTCGGCTCGAGCTCCAGCCGCGGGTACTCCGGCCGCCACATGGAGGGTTATTCACGAGCCCCGATAAATGATAGATGAGTCCGCGGCGCGCCTACTTGGACGACGGTCCGCTTCTCGAAAGAATTG
>QHBY01000090.1:2398-7862 GCA_003244245.1 Pseudonocardiales bacterium | reverse complement strand
GATCTGCAACCCGGCTCCTCGATCATGCCGGGCAAGGTCAACCCGGTGATCTGCGAGGCGACGATGATGGTCGCCGCGCAGGTGATCGGCAACGACGCGTGCGTGGCATTCGCCGGCTCGCAGGGCAACCTGGAGCTCAACGTGATGATGCCGGTGATGGCGCGCAACGTGCTGGAGTCGGCCCGGCTGCTCGCCGCGGCCGCCCGGTTGCTCGCCGACAAGGTCGTCGAGGGCGCGCAGGCCGACGTGGCGCGCTGCCGCGGGTACGCCGAGTCCTCCCCCGCGGTCGTGACCTCACTCAACCGCTACCTCGGCTACGAGGAAGCGGCCTCCATCGCTAAGCAAGCGCAACTAGAGCAGCGCAGCATTGCCGATGTCGTGCGCGCACGTGGTCACCTCGACAACGGCACCGTCACCCCCGAGCAGCTCGACAACGCCCTCGACGTGCTAGGTATGGCCCTCTCCCCGCCGTCCGGGGACAAACCGCAGTAATTCCAGTCGAGATTACTGCGATCTGTCCCCAGAACTCGGAAGACGTGCGAAACACCGGGACCGGCCCGACGCGATCACCCTCACCTGACGAACGCTGGCGATGGGTTGTCCTCGCAGCGCTTGTCGCTGCCGTATTTGGGCAGCAGATCGTCCCGAACCCAGCCCTGATCACCGGTGGAGGTGTTGCGCAGGAAGGTCCAGGTGCCGCCGTCTCCCGGGGTGTAGCAGAGATACTGAGCGCGCTGGTCGTGCAGACCTTGGCCGGTTTGGATGCATGAGTTGCTGGGGCCGCTGCGCAAAGTCACAGTATTGGCGGGGAAGTGTACCCAGTCGCTGTTGTCCTTGGCCGGGTAGCTGAGGCCACAGGACACCATCGTGGAAGCTCCCACCCCTGGACTCTTCGGTGATGGTGTCGGCGCTTCTGCGCTTGCCGGCGCGGCGAACGTGAGTGTGGCTGTGGTCGCAGCTAGTATCGAACCGGCCACCCGTGCGGAGGTCCAAGACATCAAGAAAGCCCCTCTCTCACTCGACTCGTGGGAATCCCAGTCCCCCGCTCCGACCGTCTCCTGGGATCCGTGTTGGTTGCGAGGACCACGCTAGGTTCTGCCGCTTTCCGTCCGCTTTCCGTCCGCTTTCCGTCCGCTTTCCGTCCGCTTTCCGTCCGCTTTCCGTCCGCTTTCCGTCCGCTTGGCGCTGTTCACCCACCGATGCATCACAGGCCCCTGACGTCACCGGATGGTGGCCGTCGTGAGCGTTCGACCCGCGACAGGCCCCGTTTGGAGGAACGTCCGGTTACCAAGCGACAGCGTGTCGCTACACTCGGTGCCAGTCTGGGGGCCGAAGCGGCGGAGCGGGGTGGCGGAATGGACTTCGAGGTTCTCGGCCCGCTGCGGGCCCGGCAGGGCGACCAGCCGATCCAACTCTCCGCGCCTATGCCCCGCATGCTTCTCGGCGTCCTGCTCACCCGGGCGAACACGCCGGTCCCGGTAGACGTCCTGGTTGATGCCCTGTGGACGGGTGCGCGAGACCCTCGAGCGGCCAAGAAACTGCAGCTGCACGTCCATCGCTTGCGCCGGGTGCTGGGCGATCCGGGGCGGCTCTGCTTCGAGAACGGGGGCTACACGCTGCGAGTGCATCCCGGCGAGCTCGACGCCGAGCGATTCGAGTCCGCGCTCGCCGACAGTACCGACATCAAGGAACCGGCGCGTGCTGTCGGGGTACTGCGCACGGCGCTACGGTTGTGGCGCGGGGACCCCTTCAGCGATATCACCGATCTACCGTTGGTGCGCGCCGAGGCCGACCGGCTGACCGAGCGCCGGCTCGCTGGCCTCGCCCAGCTGTATTGCGCTGAGCTCGCCTGCGGACATGCCAATGCGATCATCCCCGAACTCGTCGAGCTGGCTGCCGGGCACCCGATGCGGGAACAGCTGCAGGGGTTGTTGATGACCGCGCTGTACCAGGCCGGTCGGCAGGCTGAAGCGCTGGAGGTCTACCACCGCACCCGGAACGCTCTGGTCGAGCAGCTCGGGTTGGAGCCCGGCAACGAGCTGCAGCGGCTGGAGCACGCCATCCTGACCGGCGACCCGATGTTGGGGGCTCCAACCACGCCCTTTATCACGCCGGCGCAGCTGCCCGCCGACATCACCGACTTCACCGGGCGCCGGGCCCAGCTCGCGACGGTTGCGCACCTGGCCGCCGCGGCAGATCGGGTCGCAACGGTGCTCGTCGCGATCACCGGGAAGGCTGGGGTGGGTAAGACCACCCTGGCCGTGCGTGCCGCGCACCGGCTGCGAGCCCATTATCCCGACGGACAGCTGTTCGTCGACCTTCGAGGGCAAACGCACCCGCTCACACCGGCGGACGTGCTGGCCCGTTTCCTGCGCTCGCTCGGGGTGGACCGGATGGCGGTCCCCGACGATGCGGAGGAACGCGCCGCGTTGTATCGCAGCCGGCTGGCTGACCGGCGGCTGCTCATCGTGCTGGACAATGCGGAGTGCGAGGCTCAGCTGCGACCACTGCTACCCGGCACCCCCGGGTGCGCGGTGCTGGTCACCAGCCGGACCCGGCTTGCCGGGCTGACCGGCGCTCGGCTGGTCGATCTGGACATCTTTGAAGCGGACCAGGCTGTCGAGCTGCTGGCCCGGCTTGCCGGACCTCGGCGGGTCGCGACCGAACCCGCGGCGGCGAGGGAGATCGTGCGGCTGTGCGGTTCCCTGCCGTTGGCGCTGCGGGTCGCGGGAGCGCGGCTGGGTAGTCGACGCCACTGGCCGTTGTCCCGCCTCCAGGCTGATCTGGCCGACGAGCGGCACCGCCTGGACAAGCTGCGGCTCGGAGATCTCGACGTCCGGGCCAGCCTCGCGCTGAGCTACGAGAGCCTCGACGTGATGGCTCGGCGCGCCTTCCGGCTCCTCGGGCTGCTCGAGGTCCGCGACTTCGCCCCCTGGGTGGCCGCCGCCATGCTCGACGTCTCGCAGTTGCGGGCCGAGGAGCTGGTGGAAACCCTGGTCGATATGCATCTGCTCGACGTGGCCGGGCACGGCGCTTCGGGACAGTTGCGTTACCGCTTCCATGACCTGCTGCGCGTCTACGCCCGGGAGCTGGCCTCCGCCCAGGAGAGCGAAGCCGATCGGCGCGCTGCGCTGGATCGAGCGTTCGGCGGTTGGCTTGCGGTGGCCGAAGGCGCGACCCCACACCTGACCAGTTCCACCTTCACCGAGACCTTCGAAGCCCGGATCTGCTGGCGACCGGACGAGGCGGCGCTCAACGCTGTGATCACCGACCCGTGCGGTTGGTTCAAGATCGAATGGCCGGCCGCGGCGGGCGCCGTCGAGCAAGCTTTCTCCGTCGGGTCGGGCCAGCTCGGCTGGGCGCTGGGCGTGCGACTCGCCAGAATCTTGCTCGTCCGCGGATACTACGACGACTGGCGACACGTCTGCGGACTGATGCTCGCTGGCGCTCGACGATCGCTCAGCGGCCCAGAAGACGACGCAGCGGAAGGTATGACGCTGCACGCTCCGACCGAGCTGCGCCGCCGTGCGTTGCGCCTCGATGAGGCGCTGGAAGGCGTCGAAGAGATCCTCAGGGCATGCGCGGGCCCGGGCGACCGTACCGGTCGCCCGCCGGTCGTTGGATCCATCGGCACGATCGGCGAGGCGTTGCCCCGCCTGGACAACGCCCTGACATCTCTGCGCGAGTTGGCTGACCGCCGCAGCGATGCCTCGGCGATGCGGCGGCTCGGCACGGGGCACCGGCTGCAGAGGTCCTACGAGAAGGCGTCCCGCTGTGTCCAGCAGATGCTCGAAGCCCTCGACGTTTTCTCCGATCCCTTTCCGGGCGTGGCTCTGGTTGCGTCCGAGGTGTCTGCCAAACCGGTGAGAAATTTCAGGTTGGCCGCTCTTCAAAGCACCTCACACGCAGGTTGGTAGCTCTTGAAGAGCGGCCGACTGGTCAGTGCGCGTACTCCTCCAGCATCTCGGTGACCAGCGCAGCGATCGGTGAGCGCTCCGACCGGGTGAGGGTGATGTGGGCGAACAGGGGATGCCCCTTGAGCTTCTCGATCACCGCGGCTACCCCGTCATGCCGGCCCACCCGCAGGTTGTCCCGCTGCGCGACATCATGGGTGAGCACGACGCGCGATCCCGTTCCCAGCCGGGACAGCACCGTGAGCAGGACGTTGCGTTCCAGGGACTGCGCCTCGTCGACGATCACGAAGCTGTCGTGCAGCGATCGACCGCGGATGTGGGTCAACGGCATCACCTCGAGCATCCCGCGGTCGATCACCTCGTCGATGACGTCCGGCGTGGCGATCGCGCCCAGGGTGTCGAACACCGCCTGCGCCCAGGGCTGCATCTTCTCGTTCTCGCTGCCCGGCAGGTAGCCCAACTCCTGGCCACCCACGGCATAAAGCGGCCGGAAGACGATGACCCGACGGTGCGCACCGCGCTCCAGCACGGCTTCGAGGCCGGCGCACAGCGCGAGCGCCGACTTGCCAGTCCCAGCCCGGCCACCGAGTGACACGATGCCCACCCCGGGGTCGAGCAGCAGCTCGAGCGCAACCCGCTGCTCCGCCGAGCGACCGTGCAGGCCGAACGCCTCGCGGTCCCCGCGGACCAGCCGGGCACGCTTGTCCGCGGTGATCCGGCCCAGCGCTGTCGCTGTCCCGGCGAGGAGCCGCAAGCCGGTGTTGCACGGCAGACCAGCGATCTCCGGATGGTCAGTGAGATCGGCGATCCCCTCCTTGTAAAGCTGCTCCAGCACCGAAGGCCCGACCTCGACGTCGTTCATCCCGGTCCACCCTGACGGCACCACGTCCTGCGCGCGGTACTCGTCTGCGGCCAACCCGACCGCACCCGCCCTGACCCGCAGCGGCATGTCCTTGGTCACCAACGTGACGTTGCGGCCATCGGCGACCAGATTCAGCGCGCAGGCCAGGATCCGTGAGTCGTTGGTGTCGGTGCGGAACCCGGCAGGCAGCACCGTCGAGTCACAGTGATTCAGCTCGACCCGCAGGGTGCCCCCTAGTTCGCCGATCGGGACCGGCGCATCCAACCGGCCGTGGGCTCGCCGCAGATCGTCGAGCAGACGCAATGCTTCTCGAGCGAACCAACCCAGTTCCGCGTGATGCCGCTTGCCCTCAAGCTCGCCGATGACCACAAGTGGCAGCACCACCTCGTGCTCGTCGAAACGGCTGAGCGCCCAGGGGTCGGAGAGCAGCACTGAGGTGTCCAGTACATAAGTGCGCGAACCCGGGGCGGTGGAGTGTGGCGAGCGAGAAGCGATCACGGCAGCTCCCTGGCGAGCGCGGCACCCGCGCGCGCTACTCGGTGGGCCGGCCGGCCTCTGGTTGATCGCTACCGCAGCGCCCCGGTCGGGCTTAGCGGCGCCGACCACGAGGGCCGGGTGCCGGCCCCCCCGTGCTCGCCGTGGGCGGTTTACCCGCCCGATCGACTAAAGCCACGATCAGGGCCTCCCG
>QHBY01000090.1:0-2377 GCA_003244245.1 Pseudonocardiales bacterium | reverse complement strand
GCCGTCCTGGGAATACGCCACTCACGAACCGGCCAGTTCGGCACGAATACCCGACGGGATGAGTGGCTCGTCCAGTAGCCGCAGAAAGCGCTGGCCCAGCGGTTGCGCGGACGGCCGGTCCGCCAGCCAGGTGCGCAGCAGCCGGTAACCCTCGACGTAAGTGGTCGTGTAGGCCCGCCACAGCGGGTCGGTGAGAAACCGCAGCATCTGCCTGGCCCGCGGCTCGGGAACCAGCAACCATCGTTGCAGATAGGCCAGAACGTCCGCGGGGTCGGCACGCTGATCGTGCAGCATCAGCGCAGCGTCCTGTTGGACCCCGAGCAGCCCCGCTGTCGCCGTCGCCAGCCGCTCGGCGAGCTCACCGTCCATCCGCAGACCCAGATCAGCCAGAATCTCAGCAGCCCACGGCCCCCAGCCCGGGCCGACCGCGGCCTGCAGCCCGAGGTCAGCGAGCCCCTCCGCCATCAGGCATTGGGGGGTATTCACCAGGAAGATCGTCTGCTCTTCTTGGTGGTCCCTGCGCACCAGGCCGGCCTCCTTGCGGCAGTGTTCAGTGTGGTGGCCCGGGTAGGCCTCGTGGGCGACCAGGTGCGGCAGGTTGGCCATCCGGTGCTCGAGATCCGCGTTGATCGCTACCCGCGAGCAGAAGTCACCGAGGTAGTAGTTGAACCCGCTCCACGGCTTGTCGGTGACCACCTCGTAGCGCACGGCCTCCTGCGCAGGCAGCCCAAAGCTTGCCCGGACCCGATCCCGCAGACCGCTGGACAACGCCTCCACCGCAGGTTCCAGACGCTGCGGCGCAATCTCATCACGGGCTCGGTGGGCGGCCAATCGATCGGCCAGTGGATCCGCACCGGGCAGCAACCGGTCGATCTCGGCATGCGCCTGGCGGTAGACCTCAGGATCCCCCGGTGTGATGACGACGTCGAAGTATGCCGCCACCTCCGCCACGAAACCGACCTGCTGACCAGCCAGCACCTGGCCACTGCATTCCAACGCGGTCAGGTGGGCAGCCAGGAAACGAGCCCGCGGCTCGGCCAGTCCGGAGGCGGGCAGCTCCGCCCGCAGTCGGGCCGCCCGGCGGCCTAGCACCGCCGGATCCGGCCGGGGTTCGTTGTCCACCTGCCGCCGCAGCGCCGGGTCGCCGGTGTATGCATCGACGAAACCCTCGACGAGGCGGTCGAATCGCAGGCCAAGCAGCAGGTACTCGCGGACCAGGTCGGGCGGGATACTCATCGGATGAGTATCCCGCTGGTGAGTGGCATTGAGTGCTACAACACTGTTTCCCACTCACGAGCCGTACCGGCGATGCCGGGCGGCGTAGTCGCGCAGTGCACGTAGGAAGTCCACCTTTCGGAAGGCCGGCCAGTACGCGTCGCAGAACCAGAACTCTGAATGCGCTGACTGCCAGAGCAGGAAACCCGACAGCCGCTGCTCCCCCGACGTGCGGATGACCAGGTCAGGGTCGGGCTGACCCGAGGTGTAAAGGTGCTCGGCGATCTGCTCGACGTCGAGCACCTCGGCGAGCTCCTCCATCGTGGTCCCCGCCTCGGCGTGCTTGAGCAGCAGTTTGCGCAACGCGTCGGCGATCTCCTGGCGACCGCCGTAGCCGACCGCGACATTGACCGCCAACCCGGGACGATCCCGGGTCCGAGCCGCCGCGCTGGTCAACCGCTGCGCCATCTCCGGCGGGAGCAGGTCCAGCGCACCGACAACCCGCACCCGCCACGGCGTGTCCGGTGCGCACAGCTCGTCGACGACATCGGCGATAATCTCCAGCAGGAGCTCCACCTGATCCGGCGGCCGGTTGCGCAGGTTATCCGGGGAAAGCAGCCAGAACGTCGCGATCTCGACGCCGCTATCCCGGCACCAGCCGAGCAGCTCGACCAGCTTGGCGGCACCGACCCGGTGACCGTCGCTGACGTCGGCGAAGCCCGCCTCCTTGGCCCAGCGCCGGTTGCCATCCATGATCACCGCGACATGGCGGGGGCGGTTGGCGCTGCGAAGCCGGCGGGCCAGCCGGCGCTCGTAGACGAGATAGACAAGGTCCCGCAGCATCACAAGTCGGGAAGGCTACGCGTGCTCAACACCGTGCTCGACACCCGCTTGACCCCGCCGCCGGGGCGCTGCGGTCCCATGCAGAGACAGGGAGGTTTATGCAGAAGTCGCGCTGGCTGGACGGCGTGGGCTGCCGCATCCGGGCCTCGACGCGTTGCCCCATCAGATCCATTCGTGCGGCAACGGCAACTATGGGCGCTTTTCTGTGAGGGCCTAGGTTCGCTGATGATCTCATGGCACGGGATTAGTTATGATGACGGTATACGCTGTGAATCAGCCTCGGAGCTCTTAGAGTTTGGTTGACCACTGATCGTGATCG
>QHBY01000089.1 GCA_003244245.1 Pseudonocardiales bacterium | reverse complement strand
CGCCGGCGTAGGCCGTGCCGCCGTCGAGGCGAATGCCGAAGCCGGTTGCCTCGCGGTAGGTGGTGATGCGGCCATAGTCCGGAGCGAACTCGTTCTCGGGGTCCTCGGTGGTGGCGCGGCACTGAAGGGCGTGGCCGTTCAGGCGCACGTCCTCCTGCTTTGGCACGCCGCTCTCGGGGGTGCCGATGGAGGCCCCCTCGGCCACGCGGATCTGCGCCTTCACCAGGTCGATGCCGGTGACCACCTCGGTCACCGTGTGCTCGACCTGGATGCGCGGGTTCACCTCCATGAAGAAGAAGCCCCCGGACTCGACGTCTTGGAGAAACTCCACCGTGCCGGCGTTGCGGTAGCCCACCTCGCGCGCGAGGCGCACCGCCGCCTCACAGATCTCCTGCCGGGTATCGGGGTCCAGGGCCGGTGCCGGTGCCCGCTCGACCACCTTCTGGTGGCGCCGCTGCACGCTGCAGTCGCGCTCGAAGAGGTGCACCACCTGCCCCGTCTCGTCGGCCAGGATCTGCACCTCGAGGTGCCGCGCCCGCTTGACCAAACGCTCGAGGAAGACGTCGTCGCGGCCGAACGCGGCGCCGGCCTCGCGCCGCGCCGCGACGACCTGGTCGGCGAGGGCGGACGGGTCCTCGACCATGCGCATGCCGCGACCGCCGCCTCCCCAGCTCGCCTTGATCATGAGGGGATAGCCCACCTCCTCGCCGAGCCGTTCCAGCTCGCCCGGGTCGTCAACGGCCAACGGGCCCGTGGCGGGCATGACGGGCACGCCAGCCCGCTCGGCGAGCTTACGGGCCGCGACCTTGTCGCCCAGCTGCTCCATCACCTCGGCCGGCGGACCGATCCACACGATCCCCTCACGGGCGCAGGCGTCGGCGAGCTCGGGGTCCTCCGCCAGGAAGCCGTAACCCGGATGGATGGCGTCAGCGCCGGCGTCGTGGGCCACGCGGAGGACCTCCTCGATCTGGAGGTAGGCCCGCACCGGCTCCTGGCCGCCCCCGACGAGGTAGGCCTCCTCTGCTTTGAAGCGATGGAGTGCGAAGCGATCCTCGCGGGAGTAGATCGCCACGGTGCGTATGCCGAGCTCGGCGGCGGCGCGGAACACGCGGATGGCGATCTCGCTGCGGTTCGCCACGAGCAGCTTTTGAATCCCTGGCATGGCGCGAGCATATCCGGGCGGCGGAGGGCGGTGGCCTCGGACTCCTGGCCGGTAGTCGTGGTTCGTCGCTGGCGCGTTCCGCTAAGGCCTCGGCTGCTTCTAGACTCCAGGTGCTTGGCCGGTCCCTCCCCTAGTCAAGAGCAACAACGCTACGCCATTGGCGAAACGGTTCGCCTCGTCGGCGACCTGAGTGACGCCTTGGGGACCCAGCTCCGTCGGGCCGTGCGCCTGTCGGGCGAGCTCCCATTGCCCGCGTCTACCGGCGTCAATTCCGCGATGGTCGACGACGCGGCCCGCATCAAGCAGCACTACGCGCAATTGTGCGACGAGCTCAACCGCCTGGGGGCCCTCGAGCCGCAAGCACGCTTGCGCGTCGAGCTGAACGCTCTCAAGACCCAACTCGCCAAACGCGAGGGACAGGTCGCCACCGCTGAGCGGGCGCGCCAAGTGATTCTCCACGCCCATCGCCAGCTCCAGGATCGCGTGCAGCTACTTGAGTTCGAGCTCGCCGAGCTTCGAGACGACGCCGGGCGCCGCGCGGCCCGCGCCGATGCCGGCAAGACCAGGGGTCTCCAGCAGCGAATCATGGAGAGCGACGCTCCCGCCGCAGAGTCGCCGGCCGGGGAGGAAGTCGCCGACGAGGCCAAGCGTAGCCTCGCCCAGCTTGAGGCGCGGGCGGACGCCCTCCAAGCCGCACAGCGTCGGGCTGAGCAGAGAGCCACGCGGGCCCGAGCAGACGGCGACGAGATGGCCGAGCGCCTGCGAGAGGCTGAGACCGCTCGCGATGACGCCGTGCGGATCTCGGAGGACCTGACAGCTGCTCGCGACGAGCTCCAACAGCAGATCGACCTGCTCGCGCGCCGCAGCGCCAACGCCGAGGAGCAGGCTGCCCGTGCCCGCCGCGCCTGGGCGGATTCGGAAGCCGCACGGCAGGCCGAGCGTCAGGCCTCGCAGGGCTCGGCGTGAGGGAAGGCGGCGGTTACTCCAGGGCGCTCCGAAGCTTGCGTAGCGCCCGATAGAGACGGCCCTCGACCGTGGTCACCGCCTCGCCGGTGACCTGGGCCATCTCCTTGAGAGCCAAGTCGCCGCCGAAGCGCAGGGCCACCGCCTCGCGCTCCTGCACCGAGAGCCCATCGAGGGCGGCCCCTAACGTCGTCCGACGCTCGATCACGTCCAGCGGATTGGCGCCCTGGAGCTCCCCGCCTGCCCCCACCTGCTCGACCGCCCGTCGCTCGGCCGCGTTCCGGCGGTCGAGGTCGCTCAGCCGGTTCAGTGCGATCGTGTAGAGCCAGCCCTTCTCGCTCCCGCGACGAGGA
>QHBY01000088.1 GCA_003244245.1 Pseudonocardiales bacterium | reverse complement strand
CAGATGTGCGGAACGTCAGATATGTGGCTCCACCGCCCATAAACCGGGGGTCGCCGGATGGTTGGAGATCTGGCCATCGGCCCACAGCGGTGAACGGTGATGCATCCGCTCGACGATCAGGTCACCGACCAGGGTCTGCAGCGATCGGATGCCGAAGCCGGCCGCGATGGATTTCGGCAGCCGGGAGTGCACCTTGCTGATCTGGTGCCCGATGACCCGCCCGGGGTAGACGCGGTGCCGGTTGTCGTATCCCTGCCGGAGGATCAGTGCATCGACGTCGTGGTAGATCTGGCGCAGCGGCACGCCTTCGTTCACCCTGGAGACGATCAGCCCCCGGTGTTCGGCCAGGTCGTCCATCAGCTGGTCGAATATCCGGTTCGCGCCGAGGCAGCCGGAGTAGCCGATGTCTGCCATGTATCCGTCACGTACTGGCGCGCAGTCGAGGATGAAGGGCATGTTCTCGGCCAGCCTGCGGTGGGTGGGGAAGAACTGGAGGGGCGTCCGGAAACCGCGAAAAGCGGTGCGGTCCCCGAACCACGCGAACGGCGTGTGGAACCAGTCCTGCACTCCCCGTTCGACCAGGTATTCGCGAAGCCGGCGGGCGGCTTGCTTCTCGGTGACGCCCGGCTCCAGGGTCTGCGCGACCGACTGAGCCGCAGCATAGGCCAGCTGCTGTAACTCCCGGAACTTCACAAGATCAGCGGGGCCGGTTACCCCTGTGACTGCCACTTATCCGCCCTCCTCGACGTTCCTACCTCTCAGTAGGAACGTCCTACGGCATGGTAGATTTGTCAAGTGGCAGATCGAAAGGTGGCGCTGCCGGCGGCTGGCCGGGCGACCGGGTCCGGACGCGCCCGGGCCGCCCATCTCGGACCCGAACGCCGGCGACCGCTGATCCTCGACGCGGCGTTGGAGGTCTACGTCGAGCGCGGCTACCGAGGCACGTCGATGCAGGCGGTGGCCGATGCGGCGGGCGTGACGAAACCGGTGGTCTACGAGTGCTACCCGAACAAGGACGAGTTGCTCCTCGCGCTGCTGGACCGCGAGGAGCGTCGCCTGATGGACGCCATCTCCGAGTCGTTGCCGAGCAATCTGGTCTCCGACAACGTGGAGGCCGTACTGGCGGCCGGGCTGACGGCCTTTCTCGCCGGGGTGGGTCAGGCGCCGAAATCATGGTGGGTCGTTTTCGACTCCGGCCGGGGTTCCGGGTCTGTGGTGGCCGCTCGGGTGCGACGCGTTCGTGACATGGTGGTGGGTCAACTACGCGAGCTGGTGCGCCAGTCCATGCTGGTGGCCGAGCTTGACGACATCGATCGCAAGGCACCCGTCGTCGCAGAGTTGATCGCCACGGTCGCCGAGTCCTGCGCCCGCATGCTCGTGCTGGAGCACTACCCGTGGACCGCCGCGGAGCTGGCAACCTACGTCGCTCGCCTCCTCGCCCGCGGTGTCCGCCCGGTCTGAATCCCCTGCCCGGTCTCTCCAAGTGAGCTCAATCACGGGGCGAAAATACTTGTCAATTCAGAAAGTATTTGTCATACTGTGCTCCACGAAGGGAGCACGAGGATGGATCACTTGCAGCAGGGACAGCAGGGGATGGACCCGCAAGCCGCGCTGGCACACGCCGATCGGCTCGGGCGCAGGGTCACTGACCGGTCCCGGTGGTACGGCCGGTTCTTGGTGGTGTTCGGGGCGGGGGTGATGGTCATCACTCCGCTGTGGGGGCTGGTCACCGGGGGCACACCTGCCGTGGTGCTCAACGTTGCTTGGGTCGCTTTCATCATCGTCATCAGCGTCTATGCCCGCCGGCAACCGGTGGCCGGGCGCGGCATGGGCCGGCGTTACCTGCTCATCATCGGTGCCTGGATGGGGATCTACGCGGTGGTGCTGGTGGCCGGGTTCACCTTGTTTTCGCGCAATCCGGCGTGGTGGGTTCCTGGCGGCTTGGCGGCCGCGGCGCCGTTTTACCTCGGCGCCTACCGGGAGCACCGTCGATGAGCGCCCATCCCCGGCACGGGCTGGATGAGGTGATCCACGCGCCGGTCCGGTTTTCGATCATGGCTACGCTGGCCGTGGCGGACAAGGCGGAGTTCAGCTTCGTCCGCGACACTGTGGAAGTCAGTGACTCCGTGCTGTCCCGGCAGGTGTCCACCCTGGAGACGGCCGGCTACGTCAAAGTCACCAAGGGCTACGTCGGCAAACGGCCCCGCACCTGGCTCTCGCTGACCCGAGATGGCCGGGCTGCCTTCACCGCCCACGTGGGCGCGCTACAGGCAATCGCGTCGGCCGCCGTTCCTGATCGAAGATAGATCGCTTCGGCACCGGGCACGCTCCGGTTGTGATGAGTGCGCAGGCCGTGCTGGAGCTGCTGGATGTGATCATCGAGACTGGTGCGGACCCCTGGGTCGATGGTGGACGGGGCGTCGACGCGCTCCTCGAGGAGCAGACGCGGTCCCACAGCGACCTTGACCTAACTGCGAAGGACCGATCCGACGTGGTCGCCCTCGTGGGCCGCTTTGGACTACACCTGCCTGCGGCGTACGAGCCGCTCCGCTAACCCATTCACCTACGGCACGAGACGCAACCAGACGCGCCTCGGGTCGGACACCTTGACATCAAGTGCGCTTGAGGGAGGACGCGGTGACGGCGTCGAGGTACGACGCCGATCTAGCGCCTGGGGAGTTGCACATGCGTTACCGCCTGCTTGGCAGGAGCGGCCTTAGGGTCTCGGAGCTGTTCCTGGGCGCCGTGACGCTCGCCGAGGACTCGTTTTGGGGCGCCGACCGGGAGGACTCAGCGCGCATCCTCGATGCCTACCTGCGCGAGGGCGAGACGTCGTGGACACCGCCGTCAACTACCGGGGCGGCGACAGCGAGATCATGCGCGCCCTCGACGACGCGGTGTCGGCAGGCAAGGTCCTGCACGTCGGGATCTGCGACAAGGTTCCACTAGATGAGTGATTCCGTGAAG
>QHBY01000087.1 GCA_003244245.1 Pseudonocardiales bacterium | reverse complement strand
GTCCTGAAGGGGCGTGTGCGATGCGCCGGTGCAGACGCTTGTGTTCGTGGCAAGGCGGAGCGATGAGATGCCGTTTGAGGATCCGCTATGGGACGCCGCTGGCTCGTCTATCGTCAGATGACCCATGAGTCGTTGACCGGTTCGCCGTCGCCACGATGATGCGGTCCGAAGGCGAGGAACTCGAGCCGTCGGGTCCTGCCTCGAAGGCGCGCGCGACCTCCGGTGAGACACGGATGGCATCCAGGGGACGAACCTCAGAGACCTCGTCGCCCAGCTTGATCCTCCCGGCGCCGCTGAGAATCACGTAGATCTCCTCCGCGCGCGTATGACGGTGAGAGAACGGAGACCGCTTGCCTGCCCGCAGCCTGAATGAGTGACCGCCGTCTGCTCGGCACCGAGTGCCGCTCGAGCCACACGCGCCTCCCATCGATCGCCGAACCCATTTGCCGGTGGCGCGTCCTCCACGTCGTGCAGGTTGACCTGCGTGTGCGAGGTAGTCATCGCGTCCTTCCGAGTCGAGGCTCGCCGATCAGGGCGCACCACGCTACCCGACGGGCGAGCGCCGCCCGGTCGCCGAACGCCTACCGCACACCCGTCGCGCCAGAACCGCGACGCCGAGCGCGGTGATGCCGACGGCTGTGCGGGCGCTGCGCACTGGTCATTGAGCCGGGCAGGAAATTCGTCGATGTGACAGCAGCCCAGGAGGCTCATCTCGCTGTCGTTTCGCGCAGCGCGTGTTGGATCCATTCACGGGGCAGTAGGCCGGACTGGCCGGCCGGCCGGCGATACAGCCGGCACTTCAACCCGTAGTCGGTGCGTGTTTGCGCGGCAGGCTCAACGTCGCGGCCGTCGACTCTCACGCTCGGGGACCCTAGGAAACGCGCCTCCTCAGCGCGCTCCGCGGTCTCGATGCGCGACTGCACCAGCTCAGCGTCGTGCGTGGCTGCCAACTCGCGCAATATCGGCATCAGCCGTTCGTGGCTGGGACAGCCGTCGGAGTAGAGGACCTCCAGCTTCACCGCGAGGCCTGCTTGTCGGTGCTTGACCTGCGGCGCATGTAGAGCAGTGCCACAGCCACGGCCAGCACAGCTAGGCCCGCGCCGAGACCGACGAGCGCACCGACTGCCACCGAGCCGACCCAGGCGAACAGGAGCGGCCCGGCGGCGCAGCAAACGACGGCGAGCCCCGCCGCTGCGATACCGGCCAGTCCGGGCTTCTCGCCGCGTCCCGGCTGGGACATCAGGAGCGTTTCCTGTCGATGTGCCCGCACGCGGCGACGTGCTCGGCGTTGTCATCCAGGAGCTCGCGAGCCAGCCCGAGCAGCTGCTCGACGCGCCCGTCCGCGACGCGGTAGAAGACGCTGGGGTGCTCACGGCGCGTGGCGACGAACCCACACCACCGCAGACACGCGAGATGGTTTGAGACCTTCGGCTGGGACTGACCCAGGCGCGCCACCAGCTCACCCACGGGGAGTTCGCCATGCTCGGTCAAGAGCGCCAGGATGCGCACCCGTGTTGGGTCTCCCAGACCGCGGAAGTACTTGGCCAGCAGGTCAGACTCGACCGGAGACTCAGGCAGCACGAACGGAGCAACGGAGGGGGCGGCTTGGCGCATATCAGGAGTTGCTGATCCAGCGTATCGGAGTCAGCTGATCAGCAGCGTCTGAGCGTCCAGCGCACCGGCACCCGGCCTTGCGGGCACCCTCGCCGCCGCGCATACTTCGGCCCGAAAAAACCGGCTGCTGCCGACATGAGGAAAGCGGCGGCTTCACTCCCGCTGAGCGGAACAAGGCGGGAGCGCGAGCCCCGGCCTCCGTGCCTCCCCCTATGGACGAGCCGCGAGCGCGCTCGTAGGGCTGGGTTTGACTCCTGCAACCGCTGACAGGAGCGGGTGCGAGCCATGCACTGCTCAGGGGAAACAGCGCTGTTTTGCAGGGCCTTTCCCACGCCCCCGGGAGGATTCGAACCTCCGACCCTCGGATTAGAAGTCCGACGCTCTGTCCACTGAGCTACGGG
>QHBY01000086.1 GCA_003244245.1 Pseudonocardiales bacterium | reverse complement strand
CTCGTTCTCTTGGATCCGCTTGATCAGCTTGACCCGCTCGACTACGGGCGATCGGTGATGTAGCGGCATGCTGTCAGGTGGTCTCGTGCGGACCTCCCGAGAGGGTCCCGGTGCCCGCTGGCTGCGGCTGGCCGCAGCCGGAGAAATCAGGTCATCATTCGCCCGTGGCCTTCGCGATAATCTCCTTGGACACGCTGGCCGGGA
This sequence comes from Pseudonocardiales bacterium, assembly GCA_003244245.1. Classification (GTDB taxonomy): domain Bacteria; phylum Actinomycetota; class Actinomycetes; order Mycobacteriales; family Pseudonocardiaceae. The sequence continues at coordinate 7,395 of QHBY01000086.1, read as the reverse complement.
CCTCCGCATAGGAGTCGAACTGCATGCTGTAGTTCGCCCGGCCCTGAGTCCGCGACCGCAGGTCGCCGACATATCCGAACATCTCCGACAGCGGTACCAACGCTTTGATGATCCGGGAACCGCTGCGCTCGTCCATCTGCTGGATATGACCCCGCCGGGAGTTGAGATCACCGATGACATCACCCATGTAATCGTCGGGCGTGGTCACCTCGACCGCCATCATCGGCTCCAGGATCACCGGGCCGGCCCTGCGCGCCGCCTCCTTGAATGCCATCGATCCGGCAATCTTGAAGGCCATCTCGGAAGAGTCCACTTCGTGGTAGGCGCCATCGAGCAGGGTGACCTTGAGCCCCACCAGCGGGTAACCCGCCAGGACGCCGTACTGCATCGCGTCCTGCGCCCCGGCATCCACCGACGGGATGTACTCCCGGGGGATGCGCCCGCCACTGACCTTGTTGTCGAACTCATAGAGCGCGCCATCGGTGCTCTGCAGCGGCTCAAGCTTGATGATCACCCTGGCGAACTGGCCGGAACCACCCGTCTGCTTGCGATGGGTGTACTCCAGCTTGTCCACCGTCTTGCGGATCGTCTCCCGGTAGGCGACCTGCGGCTTGCCGATATTCGCTTCGACCTTGTAGTCGCTGCGCATCCGGTTCACCAGCACCTCGAGGTGCAGCTCACCCATCCCGGCGATGATCGTCTGGCCGGTCTCGTCATCCTGCTTGACCTGGAAGGTGGGGTCCTCCTCGGCCAGCTTCTGGATGGCGATTCCCAGCTTCTCCTGATCGCTCTTGGTCTTGGGCTCGATCGCGACCTGGATGACCGGTTCCGGGAACGTCATCGACTCCAGGATGATCGGCGCCTGGGGGTCGCACAGCGTGTCCCCGGTGGTCGTCTCCTTCAACCCGATCACCGCGTAGATGTGACCGGCGCGGGCGTCGTCGACCGGGTTCTCCTTGTTGGAGTGCATCTGGAAAAGCTTGCCGATGCGCTCCTTGCGCTCCTTGGTCGAGTTGATCACCTGCGAGCCCGCGGCGATCCGACCGGAGTAGACCCGGATGTAGGTCAGTTTCCCGAAGAACGGGTGCGCGGCGATCTTGAAGGCCAGCGCGGAGAACGGTTCCTCGGTCGAGGGCTTGCGGACTGCCGATGTGCCATCGGGCAGCAAGCCCACGACCGGCGGTACATCCAGCGGCGAGGGCAGGTAATCGATCACCGCGTCCAGCATCGGCTGCACGCCCTTGTTCTTAAACGCCGAGCCGCACAGCACCGGGTAGGCCTGGCTGTGCACAGTGAGCTTGCGGATGCCCAGCTTGATCTGTGCCGCACTGATCTCCTGACCGGCGAGGTAGAGCTCCATCAGCTCGTCGTCGGCCTCGGCGACGGCCTCGACCAGCTTCTCCCGGTACTCTTTCGCCGTCTCGAGCAGGTTCGCCGGGATCGCCTCGACGGTGTAGTCCTCGCCCTTCTGAACCTCGCCACGCCAGGTCAGCGCCCGCATTCCGACCAGATCGACGACACCCTCGAAGTCGGACTCAGAGCCGATCGGCAGCTGGATGACCAGCGGAGTAGCGCCGAGCCGTTCGCGGATGGTGCGCACGGTGAAGTAGAAGTCCGCGCCCAGCTTGTCCATCTTGTTGACGAAGCAGATGCGGGGGACGTCGTACTTGTCGGCTTGCCGCCACACTGTCTCGGACTGTGGTTCAACGCCCTCTTTACCGTCGAAGACGGCGACCGCGCCATCAAGCACCCGAAGCGAGCGCTCCACCTCAACGGTGAAGTCGACGTGGCCCGGAGTGTCGATGATGTTGATCTGGTGATCGGCCCAGAAGGTGGTGGTCGCGGCGGAGGTGATGGTGATGCCCCGCTTCTGCTCCTCCTCCATCCAGTCCATCGTGGCGGCGCCGTCGTGCACCTCACCGATCTTGTAGTTGATCCCGGTGTAGAACAGGACCCGCTCGGTAGTGGTGGTTTTGCCGGCGTCGATATGCGCCATGATCCCGATGTTGCGGACCCTGGCGAGGTCGGTCAGCACTTCACGTGCCACGAGATTCATCCCTAGCTGTCTTGAGAGTGGTTCGTCACCAGCGATAGTGCGCGAAGGCCTTGTTCGATTCGGCCATCTTGTGGGTGTCCTCACGGCGCTTCACACTCGCCCCGAGGCCGTTGCTGGCATCGAGAAGTTCATTCATCAGGCGATCCACCATGGTCTTCTCCCGACGTTGCCGAGAAAAGGTGATCAACCAGCGCAGCGCGAGCGTGGTGGAGCGCACCGGACGTACTTCGATGGGCACCTGGTAGGTAGCGCCACCGACGCGGCGGCTCTTTACCTCGATCGCGGGCTTGACGTTGTCCAGCGCGCGCTTGAGGGTCACCACGGGGTCGGTGCCGGTCTTGTCGCGGCAGCCCTCCAGCGCTTGGTACACGATCTTCTCGGCCACTGAGCGCTTGCCTCGGACGAGGACCTTGTTGACGAGCTGAGTAACGATCGGCGCTCCGTAGACGGGGTCGGAGTGCAGTGGTCGCTTCGGGGCGGGACCCTTGCGAGGCATCAGCCCTTCTCCTTCTTCGCGCCGTAGCGACTGCGGGCCTGCTTGCGGCCCTTCACACCCTGGGTGTCCAGCGAGCCACGGATGATCTTGTAGCGGACACCGGGGAGGTCCTTCACCCGACCACCGCGCACCAGGACGATGGAGTGCTCCTGGAGATTGTGACCCTCACCCGGAATGTAAGCCGTGATCTCGACCTGGCTGGTCAGGCGCACGCGGGCCACCTTGCGCAGCGCGGAGTTCGGCTTCTTCGGGGTCGTCGTGTAAACCCGGGTGCACACTCCCCGCCGCTGCGGGCTCCCCTTCAGCGCTGCAGTCTTGGTCTTCGCGAGCTTGTCCTCGCGGCCCTTGCGGACCAGCTGCTGGATGGTAGGCATGGACCAGCTTTCGTCGTCTTCCGGCTTGCTCTCTGTCATGTGGTGCTGCGTTGGTGCTGTGTTCTGGGTCATTCGCGTTACTGCGTCTTCTGTGTTACTGGCTCATCTGGTGCTGCGGTACCGGCCGGTCACGACTTGCTCCGTGGCCGGTAACTCCGTATCCCGAGGTCGGGCGTGTCGCTGTGCGCCCAGCCGCTCGGTCGGGTACAAACCCGACGGGAGCTGGGCCGCACCGGCGCCAGATCCGCCAGGCGGGAGTCTTGCGACCACACCACCAGCGGTGCACCGCCAACAGACATACAGAGCGGCCCGACCGGAGTCGGGACCGACAGGAAGGATACCTGGACGACTTACCGAAGGTCAAAACGGGGTCAGGAACGACGTCTCAGGTCAAGCATGACCTGCCTGCGAAAGGTCAACACCTACCCTGGTTCACGCATTCCACGACGTCGGCATACGTTGATGACCAGCGAAGATGAGGGGGCAGCCATGCCGGGTCCGCTGGTCGGGCTGCGAGTGATCGAGCTGGCCGGGCTCGGCCCAGGCCCCCATGCCGCAATGCTGCTAGCGGATCTGGGAGCCGACGTGGTGCGCATCGAACGACCCTCCGACGGCAAGCAGGGCCTGCAGCTCGCCCCGCTCGCCGACGACCAGATGCTCCGCGGCCGACGCTCAGTCATGCTTGATCTGAAGGACCCGGCCGGACGGGAAACCACGCTGCGGCTGGTGGAGCAGGCCGACGTGCTGATCGAGGGCTTGCGTCCCGGCGTCACCGAGCGGCTGGGGGTCGGTCCGGCCGACTGCCACGCCCGCAACCCGCGGCTGGTGTACGGCCGGATGACGGGATGGGGGCAGGCCGGCCCGCTGGCCGACCGGGCCGGCCACGACATCAACTACATCGCCCTGACGGGCGCGTTGCACGCCATCGGCAACGCGGGGGCCAAGCCGGTGCCGCCGCTGAACCTGGTCGGGGATTTCGGCGGTGGCTCGATGTTCCTGGTGTTCGGAGTGTTGGCCGCGCTGTGGGAGCGGGACCGCTCCGGTGCCGGTCAGGTCATCGACGCCGCCATGGTCGACGGCGTCAGCGTGCTGGCCCAGATGTTCTGGTCGTTGCGCGCCGGCGGATTGTGGAGCGATGAGCGGGGCAGCAACCTGCTCGACTCGGGCGCCCCGTTCTTATGACACCTACGCCTGCGCCGACGGGCGCTACGTCGCTGTCGGGGCGCTGGAACCGCAGTTCTATGCGGCGCTGCTGGACGGCCTTGGGCTCACCGGCGAGGAGCTGCCCGGCCAGCTCGACCCCGCAGGGTGGCCGGCGTTGCGCCAACGGTTCATCGACGCGTTCGCCAGCCGCTGCCGTGACGAGTGGGTGGCGGTGTTCGAAGGAACCGACGCCTGCGTGGCGCCGGTGCTGTCGTTCGCCGAGGTGCCGGCGCACCCGCACATCGCGGCTCGCGGCACCGTCATCACTGTCGATGGGGTGCCCCAGGCCGCCCCCGCACCGCGGTTCTCGCGGACCAGTCCTGACCGGCCGACGCCGCCACCCAAGCCCGGCGCCGACACCGCCGACGTCCTCGCCGATTGGGGCGTCGCGTCCGCCGTTGGTGGCCCTTCAAGGACCACCAACCAACCTGGGCGTCAGCGGTAGTCGCGACCGAAATCGTAGTCGTCCAGGGGGACGGCTGCGCCGGTTCCGGTACCGAACACATCAGGTGAGTAGTAACCATCGTCGTAGGACGGGATCGCGTAAGCCGCGGCCCGGGCCTCCTCGGTCGGCTGCACCTCGATGTTGCGGTACCTGTTGATCCCGGTGCCGGCCGGGATCAGCTTGCCGATGATCACATTCTCCTTGAGCCCGAGCAGCTTGTCGCTCTTGCCCTGGATCGCGGCGTCGGTGAGGATCTTGGTCGTCTCCTGGAATGACGCTGCCGACAGCCACGACTCGGTCGCCAGCGACGCCTTGGTGATCCCCATCAGGACCGGACGGCCGGAGGCGGGCTCGCTGCCCTCGGCGACCACCCGGCGGTTCTCCGACTCGAACTCACCACGCTCGGCCAGCCCACCGGGCAGGAACTCGGTGGCGCCCGAGTCGATGATCGTCACCCGGCGCAGCATCTGCCGGACGATGACCTCGATGTGCTTGTCGTGGATGTCCACACCCTGCGACCGGTACACCTGCTGGACCTCGCGGACCAGGTGCAGCTGCACCTCCCGCGGCCCCATCACGCGGAGCACCTCGTGCGGGTCCACCACGCCCTCCAGCAGCTTCTGGCCGACGGTGACGGGGTCCTCGTCGGCCAGCGGCCGCTCGGTGCCGTCGATGGTGATCACCGCAAGCCGCTGCCGCTTGGACAGCTTCTCGTAGACGATCTCCTCGCTGCCGTCGTCCGGAATGATGGTGATCTTCCAGAACTTCTCGCCGTCCTCGACGCGGACCCGGCCGTCGGCATCGGCGATCGGGGCCATGCCCTTGGGTACCCGGGCCTCGAACAACTCCTGTACCCGGGGTAGACCGGTGGTGATGTCCTCGCCGGCGATCCCACCCTGGTGGAAGGTACGCATCGTCAGCTGCGTGCCAGGCTCACCGATGGACTGGGCGGCCACGATACCGACCGCCTCCCCCACGTCGACGAGCTTGCCGGTGGCCATCGACCGGCCGTAGCACATCGTGCACACGCCGTTGGCGGACTCGCAGGTCAGCACCGAGCGCACCTTGATCCGGCGGACGCCGGCGGCTACCAGCGTGTCGATTGCGGGATCACCCAAGTCCGCCCCGCGAGGCATGACCACCGAGCCGGAGCCATCCAGCACGTCCTCCGCGGCGCAGCGCGCGTACACGCTGGTCTGCACATAGCGATGCCGGATCACCCGACCATCCGGGCCCACCTCGGTGACCGGCATCTGGATTCCGCGCTCGGTGCCGCAGTCGTGCTCCCGCACGATGACGTCCTGCGAGACATCCACCAGGCGCCTGGTCAGGTACCCGGAGTCGGCGGTCCGCAGTGCGGTGTCGGCCAGTCCCTTGCGGGCGCCGTGCGTGGCGATGAAGTACTCCAACACGGACAGGCCTTCGCGGAAGTTGTGCTTGATCGGGCGCGGGATGTACTCGCCCTTGGGGTTGGAGACCAGACCGCGCATCCCGGCCAGGGACCGGACCTGCGTCATGTTCCCGGCCGCCCCGGAGGACACGATCGTGAAGACCGGGTTGTCCTCCGGGAAGTTGGCCTCCATCGCCTTGGCAACCTCGTCGGTGGCCTGCGACCAGATCTTCACCAGCTCGCCGTTGCGCTCATCGTGCGAGAGCACGCCGCGCTGGTAACGCTTCTCCACCAGGTCGGCCTTGGCCTCGTACTGGTCGAGGATCTGCTGCTTCTCGGCCGGCACCACCACGTCGGAGCTGGACAGCGTCACTCCGGAGCGGGTGGCCCAGTGGAAGCCGGCATCCTTGAGCTTGTCCAACGTCTGAGCGACGGCGACCATCGGGTACCGCTCGGCGAGGTCATTGACGATCGCAGCCTGGCGCTTCTTGGGCAGGATGTCGTTGATGTACGGGTAATCCTCGGGCAATAGCTCGTTGAACAGCACCCGACCTACGGTGGTGTCCGCAATCCATGCCGCTCCCGGTTCCCAGCCCTGGCTCTCCCGCAGGTGGGCCTGCTCGGCGACGGGCGGGACCACATTGCGCAGCCGGACTCGGATTTTGGCCTGCAGGGCGATCGTGCCGCGGTCCAGCGCCATCAACGCCTCGGCAGGCGAGGAGAACGAGTGGCCCTCGCCGGTGTCTCCTTCGCGGAGCTTGGTGAGGTGATACAGCCCGGTAACCATGTCCAGCCGCGGCATGGCCAGCGGACGACCCGAAGCCGGGGACAGGATGTTGTTGCTGGACAGCATCAGGACCCGAGCCTCGGCCTGCGCTTCCGCCGACAGCGGCAGGTGCACCGCCATCTGGTCACCGTCGAAGTCGGCGTTGAACGCCTCGCAGACCAGTGGATGCAGCTGGATCGCCTTGCCTTCGACCAGTTGAGGCTCGAACGCCTGGATACCCAGACGGTGCAGGGTAGGCGCCCGGTTCAGCAGCACCGGGTGCTCGGTGATGACCTCTTCAAGCACGTCCCACACCTGCGAACGCTGCCGCTCCACCATCCGCTTGGCCGACTTGATGTTCTGCGCGTGGTTGAGGTCGACCAGACGCTTCATCACGAACGGCTTGAACAGCTCCAGCGCCATCTGCTTAGGCAGGCCACACTGGTGCAGCTTGAGCTGCGGACCAACCACGATGACCGAGCGGCCGGAGTAGTCGACCCGCTTGCCGAGCAGGTTCTGCCGGAACCGGCCCTGCTTGCCCTTGAGCAAGTCGGACAGCGACTTCAGCGGGCGGTTCCCGGGGCCGGTCACCGGACGGCCACGGCGACCGTTGTCGAACAGCGCGTCAACAGCCTCCTGCAACATCCGCTTCTCGTTGTTGACGA
>QHBY01000085.1 GCA_003244245.1 Pseudonocardiales bacterium | reverse complement strand
GCCGGGTCGGTGGGGTTCGTATCGGCGGCTGGTGCGCTGGGGCGGAGGGATCGGCTGGCTGCGGGTGCGCCGTTGTCGTTGCCGGTCGTGCGGGGCGAGTCACGCGCTGCTGCCGGCGTTTCTGGTTGCGCGGAGGATGGATCTGGCGAGCGCGATCGGGCTGGCGCTGGTGATGGCCGCGGCGGGGCGTGGGCACAGGCCGGTCGCGGCGGCGGCTGGGGTGCCCGAGACGACGGCGCGCGGCTGGCTGCGGCGGTTGCGCGCGCGGGCGGCCTGGTTGCGGATGTGGTTCGCGCGGTTGGCGTGGGAGCTGGGCGGCCAGACGGCCAGGGCACCGCCCTCGGGTGAGGTGTTGGCGTGGCTGCTGGAGGCGATCACGGCGGCGCACACGGCCGCTCGGGAGCGACTCGGTGCGGGGGTGGCGGCGTGCGTGTGGTCGTTTTCTTCCGCAGCTAGCGGGGGGAGGTGGCTGTCCAACACGGACGCGCCCTGGTGAGCGCATTCTGAAGCCGCCAGCGTGGCGCGCGGACCCCGAGAAACCGACGAGGAGCCCCGCTATGCATAACTGGCGTGAGACCGAGGCGCTGTTTCGCTATGGACTGATCCGCGAGGCCGCCGACGAGCAGCTCAGCTGCCGCCAGCGCGGCGTTGTCGTGCGCGAACTCGTCGGCGGCCTGCACGAGCACCCCTCCGGAGAGCTCAAGCTGCTCTCGCGGTCGACGATCGACCGCTGGGTGCGCGCTTATCGCGCCGGCGGCTTTGAGGCGCTTAAGCCTGTCCAGCGCGCCGGGGTCCCGCGCACCCCGGCCGGGCTGCTGTCCGAGGCCGTGGCGCTGCGGCGCGAGACGCCCGCGCGGACCGGGGCGCAGATCGCGCGGATCCTCGCCCGCGTGCACGGCGTCGAGGCGGCGCCCTCGGCGCGGACCGTCGAGCGCCACCTCGCGCGGCTGGGCGTGGCGCGGGCGGTGGCGGGCGGCGCGCCGCCCGCGTTCGGGCGCTTTGAGGCCCAGGCGCCCAACGAGCTGTGGATCTCAGACGCGCTGCACGGCCCGCTCGTGCTGGGCGCCTCAGGCCGCCAGGCAAAGGCGATCTGCTTCGCGATCCTCGATGACCACTCGCGGCTGATCGTCGCGGCGCGCTTCCAGCCGGTCGAGACGACGCTGCGCCTGGAGGGCGTCCTGCGCGCGGCGCTGGAAGCCCGCGGCGTCCCCGAGCGGCTCTATGTCGATAACGGCGCGCCCTTTGCCTCCGGCCATCTGGCCCGCGTCTGCGCCGTGCTTGGCATCCGCCTTATCCACTCGGCGCCGGGGCGCCCGCAGGGGCGCGGCAAGATCGAGCGCTTCTTTCGCACGCTGCGCTCCCAGTTCCTCGTCGAGATCCAAGGACGCGAGCACCTCGAGCTCGCCGAGCTCAACCGGCTGCTCATCGCGTGGCTCGAGCAGGTCTACCACCGCGCTGCACACTCCGAAACCAACGAGGCGCCGATCGAGCGCTTCGCCGCGAGCGCGCCGCGCCGTGCCACCGCGGCCGAGCTGCGCGAGGCGTTCCTCTGGTCTGAGCGGCGCACCGTTTCCAAGACCGCCACCGTCTCGCTGCATGGCAACAGCTACGAGGTCGACGACGCACTCGTGGGCCGGACCGTCGAGCTGCTGTTCGATCCCTTCAGCCTTGACCGCATCGAGGTCCGCCACCAAGGCCACAGCTTCGGTCACGCAGTCGCGCACAAGATCACCCGCCACGTCCACCCGCGCGCCGCCCCCGAAGCCGAGCCGCCACCAGCCGCGACCGGGATCGACTACCTGCGCCTACTCGCCTCAGACCACGAACACGCGCTGCGCCAACAGATCGCCTACCGCGACATCACCCCCACAACCCCCAAGGAGAAGCCATGAGCCTCGACCAGCTACAGCCCTACTTCGGCCTCAGCAGCCTGCCCTTCGGCCGCGACATCGCCCCCAGCGCCCTGTTTGACTCCCACGCCCACCAGGAAGCCCGCGCGCGGATCACGTTCGTCATCGCCCAGGGCGCGATCGGCGTGATCACCAGCGCCGTCGGCGCCGGCAAGACCTGCGCCGCTCGCGCCGCCACCGCCACGCTTGACCGCAGCCGCCACACCCTCATCTACCTGCCCAACCCCGCGATCGGCGCGCGCGGCATCTACCAGCACATCATCACCGCGCTCGGCGGCCAACCGCGCTTCCACAAAGCCGCGCTGATACCCCAAGCCGAGGAGCTGCTCGCCCGCGAGCGCTCAGAACGCCACAAGCAGACCATCCTGATCCTCGACGAAGCCCACCTGCTCGCCGCCGACCAGCTCGAAGAGCTACGGCTGCTCACCAACGCCGAAATGGACTCCCAGAGCCCATTCAGCCTGCTGCTGCTCGGCCAACCCCAACTGCGCCGCCGCCTGCGACTCGGCAGCTTCGCCGCGCTCGACCAACGCATCGCACTGCGCTANNAGCTCGCCGGCCGCGAAGACCGCCTCTTCTCCGACGACGCCATCACCCAGCTACACGACGCCGCCAACGGCATCCCGCGAGCGATCAACAACCTCGCCACCCAGGCCCTCATCGCCACCTACGCCCACAACAAGTCCATCGTCGACGAATCCGCCGCCCGCGCCGCCATCACCGAAGTCACCGCCGAATGACCCATCGCCAACCTCGATGACGCAACCATCGTCAACCCAAGTGACCGGCAACAGCTGTGCCGGGAGCCACTGTCATTCAACCGCGGTTCTACAAGTTGTTGAGCGTTATCTGGATGGCAGTGGATCCGTCACTGTTTAGCAGTAGGATCGGTCGTGCTGTGGCAGCCGG
>QHBY01000084.1 GCA_003244245.1 Pseudonocardiales bacterium | reverse complement strand
TCCACTGGCTGAATCTGCCGGCTGCATGTTCACGGCGATGTTCACCAGTAGCTTGCCGATCATTGAGAAGAGACGTGAACGAGGCAGCATCGTCCAGCGCGGGAACGCCTGGCTGGTCCGGGTCTCTGCCGGCACCGACCCGGTCACCGGCAAACGATTGTGGCCATGTGGCACCCTGCGACAGCCCGCAGCACGCCGTAAAGCTCCGCACAAAATTTCTCGGCCGACGGCCGCAAGGCCAGCTGAACCCGCGTCAGTCTTGGCCCTCTGCTCGGCCGTCACAGCACTCGTCGTTGCCTTTCTTACGACAGCGCTTTGACGAGCTCGTACATGTTCGGCACGCCGAGTCCGGTCACCAGGTCGTACCCGTGGGTCGCGTGGAAGACCCCATTGCTGCCTGATTCGATGTCCCGGAAGCACGACGTTGCCAGTGGGTAGATCAGCGGGTTCAGGAACGGTAGTGGCGGCTTGTTGGCACTGACGCGGGCCGAGTTGATGAGTGCGCAGAATCCGGCCCATACCGGTGCGCTCCAGCTGGTGCCGCCGATCTGCTGGACGTGACCGTGCAGGAGTACGAAGCCACCCTCGTCTGGGTCGGCGGTGGCGCTGACGTCCGGGACGAGCCTGCGGAGGCCGGTCACACCCGATCCGGTTTGCCATGATGGGCGTGGGAAGTAGATGCTCTTCCCGCCGCCCCCGCTCGACCAGCCAACCTCACTTGTGACCGTGCCGTCGGACGCAAGCTTCAGAGTCGTGCCGCCGACTGCGATGACGCACGGATCGGTGGACTGATATTCGGCTTGCGTTGGTCCCGTCGCGCTGTGACCGGTCTCGTCGGGGTTGGATCCCGCGTCGCCGGTCGAGATGAAGACATTGACCCCCGCGGCGGCGAGTTTCAGGAACTTCTGGTGCTCGATGGCAACCTCGCCCCCAGGCCCATTGAGGAACGTCTCACCGAGGCCGAGGCTGATCGACAACTGCCGCATCCCTGGATGGGTGGGGATGTCGTCGATGATCCTGTCGAGGGCACGATCGAGTGCGGTGAATGCCAGCGAGCCGGTAGCGTAGATACGGATGGTCGCGCCCGGCGCTATTCCGCTCGTCCACTGGGTGTCGAGCGTTTCCTCACCCTCAGGTGGTGGGAGCTGGCCGCCTGAGACGTTGATTTTCTCGATTTGGGAGAGCGTCACCGGTAGGTTGTTCTGTTTCCAGAAGGCCTGCATGTCCGCATCGGTCGGGAAGGTGTCAATCAAGATCGCGATTGTCTGCCCGCTGCCGTCCAGGCCCAGCCCATCGGCGTTGTAGGCCTTGAGTATCTCGCTCGGAAGGTAGGGTGCTGAGTTCGAGATACTCGGCGACGGACCCGGCATCGTGTGATCAGCGACTCCGAGTGCGCTGCGGTTCGAGTCGCGTGGCGCTCGTCGCTTGCTGTGCTTGTGAGCCTGCTGGAATGGTTGCAGGCCGCTGATTGCCTGCACCGCCTCACCGACCGATACCGGCAGGCTGGGCGCGTTGCGGGCAGCCGTGTAAGTGAAGCCCCCTCGATTCACGCGCACCATCTGCACCTGGAGATTTTTTTCGATCTGTGTGACGGGAGCGTTGGCGTAGATGCTCGTATTGTCTGCCGAAACCCTCTCGATCTCGAAGCCCTTCGACTTCAGCCACGCAGTCAATGCATCGGCGTCCGCCTTGGGTGCGCCGTACTCGCTGAGCGCGTCTGGCGAGACGGTCTCGCCTCTCGCTACTCGTGCTTCGAGGTCGGCCGCAGCTTCGCTCGGCAGGGCGAGCGAGAAGTGCAGCGTCATCTTCTCGTCTCGATGTTCGGGGTCCACTGTTTGGACCATTAGCCCGTTTGGTGCGGGTCCGGATTGAACCGGAATCGGAACTACACTGTCGTGAAACACCTTGCGCTCAGCCATCGGTTGCCTTCCAATTCTTAGAGTGTCCGATCTTCGTGCTGTCCGTAGTATTACCAATGAAGTCCTCAAGGGCCGCGCCGGCCAAGCGTCAGCGACTGGATCATCATCGGAGGTTCAATCGATAGAGCCCGGGCTACCGGCGCTGTGATACATCGCATCAGAGGGTCTGTTGGGGGCACAGGCGGCGCGTCGGTGTCCCGCCTCAGGAGATGGTTTACAGGAGGACCTGCCCGGTCGGAAACCTCCAGATGCGCCGGCGCTACCGGAACTGCACGCAGCGTCAGCGTTTAAGGTTGATGGTGTGAGTGACAGGCGCGGCAGGCGTGTCCATTCACGGGTTGGGC
>QHBY01000083.1 GCA_003244245.1 Pseudonocardiales bacterium | reverse complement strand
CCGGCGCGACGCCCCTGGTTGACCTCACCCACACCGCGTGGGGGTGCTGGCGCGGTCACCTCGGGGAGGCCGGGCGCCATCTACTCACTGGCATGGTCGCCCTGGCCCCTTACGAAACGGGCGGCCCGTACTCACCGCTGCTGCAACAGGAAAACTTCCGGACGACCTGTCGCCTACCCCCAGGTACGCCCAAGCCGGCCACTGCCCTATGAGGTATTGCGCGGTTGCGGTATGTTTTGCGCCTCAACGAGGGCAGTAGCACAAGTAAAGGGGCGCACCACATGAGGGCAACGACCGTAACCATGCTCGCCGCCGTGAGCGTCGTCGCCCTGGTGGCGGCCTGCGGCGGCTCGACCCACCACCCCAGTCACGCCCAACGGTCCCCGACCCGCGCACTCCCCCAGCGAGCCCACGTCGTCTTTGCCAGTGACACCGGAGCCGCGCTGGGCAACGTGTCCAGCGCGCACGTGGCGGGAAAGGTCATCTCGTCGCTGGGCTTTGATCCCAGCCGCGATGGCTTCTCGTTTCAGAACTACGGCTTCATTGCCGGCAACGAGCTCGATGCGCACGCCATGCGCGAGCTGTTTGGCGATGTCGTCTGCGCGACCGCCCCGTCGGACACCTGCACCCTGACCCCGGCCGCCGCGCAGTGGGCACAGCAGACCGCCGAGGCGATGGTCGGAGGTCACTGCTTTGGCTTCTCGATGACCGCGCTGCGCTTCTTCAAGCACAACCTGAGCCCGAGCACGTACGGCGCCAGCATCCCGTACTCGCTCGGGCTGAGCCCCGAGCTGCAGAGCGAGATCGCCTACGGCTGGGCGACCCAGGTCGTCCCGGCGGTCCAGCAGGCCGAGCTGGTCGGACAGCCCTCGGCGGTGGTGAAATTCCTGGCCCGGGCGATGCGCAATCCCTCCGGCGAGGTCTACTCGCTCGGCCTCTACAACGGCCCGCCCAGCGACCCCCAGCGCGAAGGTCACGCGGTCACGCCGACCGGGATCGCCAGTCTCGGCAACGGCAAGTACGCGATCCTGCTCTACGACAACAACAAGCCGGGGACCACGCAGGCGATGCTGGTCGACGCCAAGGCCGAGACCTGGCAGTACCTGGTGGCGACCAACCCGAGCCAGCCCAACGCGGTCTGGAGCGGGCAGGGCACCGCCAACGAGCTCGCCCTGGCCCCCCTGTCCTCGATCCTGCACCAGCAGCAGTGTCCGTTCTGCTCAGCCGCCGGTCGCACCGGGGTCACCACGATCTCGTTGGGCGGCAACCCGGTTGCCCACGCGCACCTGCTCATCACCACGAGCGACGGGCGCCGCCTGGGCTACGTCGGCCACCGGTTCGTCAACCAGATCAAGGGCGCGCGCGTGATCCGCCCCGCCCTCAATCAGATCTGGAAGGCGACCCCGGAGCCGGTCTACGTTGTCCCGGCCAACGACCAGGTGAAGATCACGCTGTCGGGTGGAAACCCCACCGGCAGCGACGCCGCCCAGGTCCACGTCTCAGGGCCCGGCTTCGGCGCCACCGTGGCCCGCCTGATGCCCCGCGCGGGGGCACAGGCCGAGATCACGCTCACCCCCGGCGGCGCCAAGCTCTCGCTCCGCCTCAGTGGCGCGCCCGGCTCGGCACCGACGCTCCAGCTGGCCCGCGACCAGGGCCGCAAGGGCAACCTCGTCACGGTCGCCCCGACGCGCCTGAAGGCCGGCACCAAGCTCAGCGTCGGCCTGCGCCCGACCAGCCACCGCGTCAGCGTGACCAGCTCGCAGGCCTCGAGCCCGGTGGCCGTAACCCTGCGCTCGGTCGGACCCCAGGGCATCAAAACGGTACAAAAGCAGAACGTCGCCGTCCACGCCGGGCAGCCGACGACCCTATCGCTCGGCCTGATCCGGGTCGGCTGAACAGAGAGGAATCCCGCCATGGCGACCAAACTGATCTCCCTCCTGGCGGCCGTGCTGGCCGCGGGCGCCCTCGCGGCCTGCGGCTCTAGCTCTAGCTCTAGCTCCAGCAGCAGCGCCGGCTCGAGCAGCTCCGGCCCGAGCAGCTCTGCGACCACGACTACGGCAAGGGCCAGCCCGGCCAAACTCCGGTCGGTTCCGGTTCACGGCAAGACGGTGACCCGGCATCTCGGCG
>QHBY01000082.1:19632-54025 GCA_003244245.1 Pseudonocardiales bacterium | reverse complement strand
CCCGGATCCACCGGACGACTATGAGTTGATCAAGGGTGTTGGTCTTTGATCTTTATGGGTGGCGCAGCGGTGCCCATGACATAACTGGGCGGCCGGTCTGCCGGCTTCTCCGAAGCTCCTCGGTCGTCGGGTCGGTGGTGATGTTGTTCAGCAGCGTTGCGGGATCGCGATGATCGCGTCCAGAGCCCTGCCGAAGTGTTCGGCCCAGGGCCAATCTTGGGGTAGTCGCAGACGTAATTGGCGGCCCGAGCGCACGAGTCGGCCGGGGACAGTGAACACAGCCCGGCGCAGGGTGGCGGCGGTGGCCCGATGCAGGGTGTCGCCGGCGAGTAGCCCGACGGCACGGGAGAGGTTGTGCGCCATCACGGTGAGGGCAAGCCAGGCGGCATTGGCCATGAACTGACCGGAGGGCAGATGGGCAAGGCCCGCTGATTTCAGTTCGGCGATCGACTGTTCGACGATCGCGTGGCGGCGGTGCTCGGCCTCGAGCTGGAGCATGTCGCCCTCGCGGTCAGTGACGAACGCGTGGTAGTCCCAGGTCGTGAACAAGGCGAGCTGCGAGCCCGGTGTCGGGCGCACCCGGCGCACGACCAGCCGCACCGTCATCGCCTGCTTGGTGCCGGCGAAGGCGGTGTAGCTGGTCTCGGCGACATCGGCGCCGGACACGTCGGGGGTGGACAGCCAGTACGGGATCGGGGTCCACGCCGCTTCCTCGATGGCCTCGATCGCGGCCCGGACCTTCTTATCCTGCCGGGCGGTTATCGAGAAACGCACGTCGAACTTGGCTGCGGTGCCCAGCACCGCTTTGGAGTAGAACGCGGAGTCGGCGCGTAGCGTCAGCTGCCCGCTCGCGCCGGCGTGCCGGACCCGGCTGAACGTCTCGGTCAGGAAGCTCTTCGCGCCGCGGGCCGCACCGGCGGCGCCGCCACGCAGTCGGCAGAACACTACTTGTCCGGTTTCGGCGACGGTGGCCAGCTGCGGGTGGTAACCACGGATCTTCGTGTAGCCGAACGCCGCGCCCTGCTTGCCGCGCCCGAACACCGGCACGATCGTGGAGTCGACATCGAGCATCATCGGCGCGGTCAGGTCCGTCGGCCCGGCTCCGGCAGCCCACTGCCGCGCCAACAACTCGCGGGAGACCGCGTCAAGCTGGCGCACGTTGTGCCATTTGAAGTCCCGCAGCCAGGTGCCGATCGTCGACGGCGCCCGCGTGGCGTCGAACAGTCGCGGCAACGCGCCCGCCCGCAGCAACGCAGTGTCGTCGATGCTGTCGCCACCGGCGAGCATCGACCCGATCACGCTCAACGCCTTCACGCCGCTGTTCGCGCCATGCCGAGCCAGGCTCAGCCGCTCGTCGACGAGCTCCGATAACCCGATCCGCTGCGCCAACACCGACGCAGGCAACAGACCCGCGAACGGCACCAGATTCGGCTCGTCGAAGCTGACTGACACACGGCTCAGATCATGAGATGCTCGCACCTAACGGGTGTCCTTCCGGGCGGTCGATTGGGGCCTTCAACAAGTCCAATCGTCCTTGCCCAGAAGGACATTCGTGCGTTACGACGCGCCAACCACACCAAGCGGCACGGTGGATCCGGGCTTACTCGTTAGCTGGGATCCGCTGGTCGCGGGTAGGCGGAGAGATCCCCTTCGACTACCCATTCATACGCTCGAGGGCTGCGCACGGATTCAAGGTTCTTGGCTTCCGTACGAAGCCGCCAACGCTGGATAACGTCGCGCGTCCTGGCAAATATGACAGATGCCGCCGACAGTCCCCACAGAGCAGCCGCGCTGATTGTTGCAACGATCATGATCAACGCCAAGTCGCACCCCGGTCTGTGACTGAAGCGGTGACCGGCACCCGCCAGCGGAGGTACCCGCTGCTGTGAAGTCCCACCGCTCTGCTCCTTTGGGTGCGCGGCCCGGCCGGCTGGGAACTGGACCTTCCTACCTACGCGCTGGTCAGTTGCTGCCTACCGTATCGGAAGGCATCCATTCGGATCGTGAGGCTTCGTAGCGGCGAATGTCGTCCATGTGACGCATAGTCAGGTCGATGTCATCGAGCCCCTCAAGGAGACGGGTGCGGTTGTGGTCATCGAGGGAGAATTTTGCGATCAGGTCGATCCGGGGACAGCGGACTTCTCTAGAGACGAGATC
Source organism: Pseudonocardiales bacterium (assembly GCA_003244245.1). Lineage (GTDB taxonomy): Bacteria > Actinomycetota > Actinomycetes > Mycobacteriales > Pseudonocardiaceae. Next base: position 51,868 of record QHBY01000082.1, on the reverse strand, counting down.
GATCGTGATTGTCGTGGCGGGATCGGCTTCGACGGTCTGCATGAGCGTGTGGACTTGAGCCTCTGGCAGGATGACAGGCAACAGCCCGTTTCGTAGGCAGTTGCCGCGGAAAATGTCTGCGAAGCTCGGGCTGATGATGGCGCGGAACCCGCCGTCGCGTAGTGCCCATGGAGCATGTTCGCGCGAGCTGCCGCAGCCGAAATTCGGACCAGTGATTAGGATCGACGCACCTTGATACTCGGGCCTGTTTAGCACGAAGTTCGGGTCCTTCTTCCACTCGAGGAATAGGACGTCGCCGTAACCTGAGCGGGTGACGCGCTTCATGTAGATAGCAGGTAGTACGGCGTCGGTGTCGATGTTTGCACGGTCGATGGGGACTGCCGTAGCGGTTACTTCGCGGAAGGTTTGCATGGTTTGCCTCGGTTCGCTGAGTTGTCCGCGCTAGCTAGAGGTCCTGCGGCGCCGTGAGGCGACCGGTTACCGCCGACGCCGCCGCCACTGCTGGGCTCACTAGGTGGGTTCGGGCCCCTTGGCCTTGGCGACCTTCGAAGTTCCGGTTCGACGTTGATGCGCTTCGCTTCCCGGGGGGGACGATGTCTCCGTTCATGGCTACGCACATGGAGCAGCCGGGTTGGCGCCATTCGAATCCGGCGCGGGTGAATACCTCATCTAAGCCTTCCTGCTCCGCCTGGATCTTCACGAGCGCGCTGCCCGGCACAACGAGGGCGCGGACGGTTGAAGACACCCGGCGGCCGCGAATAACATCCGCTGCCGCGCGAAGGTCCTCAAGTCGGCCGTTGGTGCATGACCCAATGAAGACAACATCGAGGGCCACATCGGCGAGTGCGGTACCGGGTTGAAGATCCATGTATTCAAGCGCCCGGCCGGCGGCGTTGCGCTCATCAGGGTCGGAGAAACTGGATGGGTCTGGCACGGTGCCGTCCAGCGAAACCGACTGTGAGGGATTGGTACCCCATGTTGCGCTCGGTCGGATGCGGCTTGCGTCGAGGGTGAAGACGCGGTCGAATGCTGCGTTCTCATCCGTGTACAGCGTGCGCCAGTCCTCTAGTGCACGTTCCCAGAGAGATCCCTTGGGTGCATGGGGCCGGCCTTCGAGGTAGGTGTACGTCGTGTCATCTGGGGCGACCATTCCGGCACGGGCGCCTGCTTCGATGCTCATGTTGCACAGCGTCATTCGCCCTTCCATTGTCAAGGCGCGCACCGCGTCGCCGCGGTACTCGACGATGCTGCCGTTTCCTCCGTCGGTGCCGAGCTCTCGCATGATCGCCAAAGCGACGTCCTTGGCTGTCACGGATTGATCGCATTGACCCTCTAGATCGACGGCTGCGGCAAGGGGGCGGGCCTGGGGCAGCGTTTGAGTCGCCATCACATGCTCGACCTGGCTTGTGCCGATCCCGAAGGCCACTGCCCCGAATGCGCCGTGGGTGCTGGTGTGGCTGTCTCCACAGACCACGGTCATTCCGGGCTGCGTCAGTCCGAGTTGTGGCGCGATGACGTGAACGATGCCCTGTCCGGGGTCACCGAGCGGGTACAGGCGCACGTCGAACTCCGCGCAGTTCGCGTACATCCGGCGGACCTGTTCGGCGGCCACTGGATCCTCAATGGGTGTCCCTGGCGCGCCGGTCGGGATGTCGTGGTCCATCGTGCCGACTGTGAGGTCGGGTCGGTACAGGCGCCGGCTGGCTTCGCGTAAGCCGTCGAAAGCCTGCGGGCTGGTGACTTCGTGGATGAGGTGCAGATCGATCCAAATCAGATCGGTCTCCCCCTCCACCCGTCGCACAACATGTCGATCCCATACCTTCTGAGACAGAGTGCTCGTCACCGTGGCCGCCCATCAGTTCGTCGCCGAAGCGCCAATCGTTTCAGCGTGACTTCTCCGCCCGGGGTTGGCAACGTTCTCGATAGACTGCTCATATACTGAGAAGGTGATCTCATCACCAGGCTCGACGCAGTCCGGAAGAACGCGATTGGCGGCGGGGCCTGCTGAGGTGGGTTCCATCGGGATACTCGAGAAGGTCGTCGTCTTTTTGGACCTATGCGATCTGCGACCCAGGCGCATGACGGAACTGGTCGCTGAGTCGGGGGTGTCTCGGGCAACCACATACCGCATCGTTGCTGCACTGATCGGGCACGGTTTCCTCGCTCGCTCAGCTGATGGGCTGCTCAGTGCCGGGCCTCGGTTGGCTCCTCGCGGGGCGGCGTTGCGGGCGCAGCCGTTGCTCGTCGAACTTCGCGATGCCACTGGCGAATCAGCGCAATTGTTCGTGCGTCGAGGCCAGCGGCGAATGTGCTTGGCCGCCGTAGAGAGCATGTATGAACTGAGAACTAGTGTCCCGGTCGGGTCGCTGCTTCCTCTAGGGCGGGGTAGCGGCGGCAAGGCGCTGCGAGGAGCGAGCACCGAGTCAGGTTATTTCGTGAGCATGGCCGAACGCGCTCCGGGCGTGGCGTCAGTCAGTGCTCCGGTGATGGTCGGTGGCACGGTTGTGGCCGCAATTTCGGTGTCCGGTCCGATAGAACGGATGGGCATGGATGCGGTGCGTCGCATGGGCGAGACGGTGGTTCGGGCGGCGGCCAAGCTCAGCACGTGGTGGACGACCGTGTAGCGACTCGTCCCGCTACCTGTAGCGCTTCAGGACGTGGCTGGCGATGGACTGCACGTGGCTGCGCATGGCCGCTTCGGCGCCTGCCACGTCTCGTCGCTCTAGGGCGTCGACGATCGCACGATGTTCCAGCAACGAGGCCTCATATCGACCGTAGTCGTTTTGCACGTACGCCCGGATCGCCCTGTGTACTTGGTTGCGGACTCCGGCCAGTATCTGGTTGAACCGAAAGTTATCTGCACACTCGAGGACCGTCTCGTGCAGGAGGTCGTTAAGCCGTCTCATGACCGTCAAGTCGTGGTCTGTGTCACCGTTCAGCTCCGCAACGCCCTGGGCGAAGACATGGACGAGGGCGGCCAGCCGCTCGTCGATCATCTGCTCGCAAGCTAGGGCGGCGGCTCGGCCCTCGATGGCCTCTCGAACTTCGAATCCTTCGCGTATATCGCGGTAGGTCAGCTGCGGGATGACGTAACCGACGTGCGCGATCGGCGAGACAAGCCCTTCAGACGCGAGGCGCCGTAACGCTTCTCGAACAGGCGTCTTCGAGACTCCGAGTTGCGCGGCAAGGTCAGCCTCAGACAGCAAGGCGCCTGGCTCGAGAGTGTCTGAGATCAGCGCACCAATGGCCGTATAGGCCATGTCGGCGAGTCTGGGAACCGCTTCCGGAGCGGTGGCCCCAGAGGCGCCGCGAGGACTCTGTTTCCGGCGACCTCCAGGCAGCGAGCTTCGGCCGCTCCGATCGAGCTGAACGCCGTCCGCGTGCGTCACCCCGCTCCCTCCATCCGGTAAGACTTCAGCAGAATAGCAGCCGTTTATTGCTCGGACCGCAACCGGCCATCCGGACTCCCGGCTCGTTGGTTGCCATCACGAAGCGCGGCGTCCCAGTGTTGACCGACGCTCTGTATGAGGATGTCGGCGTCGTTTGTGGTGCTGACGACGGGTTGGCATGAAGGGGCCCCGCCGGCGTAGCCGGCGGGGCTTGGTGTTCGTGTTGTCGTCTTGCTCGTCAGGGTGTCGCGGTCGTCGTCACTCTGACGTGACTTCGGTGACGGCGGCGCGGGCGGACGATTCGTCGACTATCGCCTTCTTGCCGGCGTAGGCGGCGACGAGGGATTGGACGGCGAGGTTGTTCACCGCTCTGGGTAGGCCGCGGGAGACCTGGTGGATCAGCGCGACGGCGTCGTCGCTGAATAGGGTGTCTGAGCGGCCTGCCAGCTTCAGGTGGTGGGCGATGTAGCTCGCGGTCTCTTTGTCGGTCATCCCGTTCATCGCGTAACGCAGCGTGATCCGCTGGTCGAGCGCGGCGAAGGTGCCGAGCTTGATCCGCCTGCGCAGCGTGGGCTGTCCGACGAGCAGGCAGGCGAACGGCGAGTGGCTGTCCATTTCGCTGTTCGTGAGCAGCCTCAGCTCTTCGAGTTGGTCGGCTCCCAGCAGGTGCGCCTCGTCGAGCACGACCGTGGTGTTGCGTCCCCGCTCGTGTTCCTCGGCGGCGAGCAGGTCCATCGTCTGCGGGATCAACGCCGCCTTGTGGAAGCGAGGGGTGCCGCCGAGGGCGGTGACGATGCAGCCGTAGAGGCCGCGGCCGCCGACGGCAGGGTTGCCGAGGTAGATCACCGTGTTCCGCGAGGTGTCCAGCCCGGCCAGGGCGGCCCGGACGGCGACGGTCTTTCCGGCGCCGACTTCGCCGGTGACGACGCCGAGGCCTCGTTCGCTGATGCACCAGTCGATGCGGGCGACCGCTTCGGCGTGGGCGCTGTGGCGGTGCAGCATCTGCGGCGCAAGCCCCCGCCCGAACGGGGTCTTGGTGAATCCGTACTGGGATTTCAGTTTCTCGATCATGTCGACACCTCGCTCGTCTGGCCGGTGTCGGGCAGCGGGAGCTGGCCATGGATGTGTCCGTCGGGGACGGCCTGGTCAGGCAGTTGGTCGTCTCGCAGTTGGGAGTACTGCACGCGTTCGGCCAGCTCGGCGGTGTGCTGCGCCTCGACCAGGTGCAGGTAGTCGATCCCGGTCGGCGCCGGCGCCGACGCTGTCGTGTCGTCGGGTCGGGCTTTTGCGTGGACGTGCCGGCCGATGACGTGCGGCACCGCTTGGCCCATCGAGCGTCCGTGCCAGCGGACCTCGATGCGGGTGAGGTCGAACGGGTCGAACACGAGCTCGACCTTGCGGCCGACCAGGACGGCGTCGACCTCGTACTTGTTTCCGTGCAGCCCGACGGTGCTCGTTTTTGTGACGGTCCGCCATTCGGACCAGAGGAAAGCCTCGTGCAGCTGTGCCGTGGACGGCATCCGCGGGCTGATGACCGACCACCGCTGGATCGGCGGCTGAGCGGTCTCGGAATGTTCGCGACGGTGATAGACCGTTTCGACCCAGGCGGTGAACAGCGTGTTCAGCTGGGTCATGTCCTCCAGCTCGCGGCCCGATCCGATCTCGACGAGGAACTGTTCCCGCACGGTGCGGAAGAATCTTTCGATCTTTCCCCGGCCGGCCGGCTGGCCGGGGCGGGAGTGGACGATGCGGATGCCCAGGCACGCGCAGGCCCGCTGCAGCTGCTTGTCGATCATCGCCGATCCGTTGTCCATATAGAGGGAATCGGGGATGCCGCGGGCGGCCAGACCGTTGTGCAGCGCGGCTTCCAGCCGCACGGTGTCCTCCCGGCGGGCCCACCGATACCCCGCCAGCAGGCGACTGTGGTCGTCGATGAACGCGAACAGGATCGCTTTGCGGCCGTTGACGGTGGGGCCGTGCAGCGCGTCGCCGGTCCAGCGTTGGTTCGGCGCGTCGGCCTCGAACCGGCCGAACGCCTGCGGCGGCAACCCGTTCGGCCGCGTCGACAGCTCCAGGCGCACGAAGTGGCGTTGCAGGGTCCGTTCGTCCGGTGACCACCCCGAGTGGGCGCGCAGGATCGCCGCGATCTGCACCGCTGTCCGCTCGGGCACCTCCGTCTTCAACGCGACCGCCAGGTCCAGCACCTCGCCCGGCGTGCGTGGTGACACCTTCGGCGGCGCCGGGACCAGGGCGTCGAAGCCGCCGCGGCGCCAGTCGCGCAGCCACCGGTCCAGCGTGGGCCGCGAGACCCGCACCGGCTGCCCGAACGGGCCGTCGTGTTCCCGCTCGGCGATGGCCCGGACCAGGCGGCCTCGCTGCCTGGTCGACAGCTTGGGGTTGGCCGGCTCGCTGATCAGCGAATACCTGAACAGGCCGACGGCGCGGGACCGTTCGGCCCGCACCCGTTCTTCGTCATGGCTGAACGCCACCTACTTCTCCTTCGCGACTCGAGAAAATGCCTACGAGTCGCGAGCGTCGTTGCTCAACCGGCGTTGCCCAAGGGCCGGCTCGTGTTGATCGACACCGCCGACAGCGTCGGCGCGAGCAGCCGGCCGCCGGTGACCGCCGCGGCGAGCTGCCACGGCGACACCGCGCCCACCACCCCGAGGCGGCGGCGGGCCGCCGCAGCACAGGCACCGACCGCCTCGACCGCATCGGCCACCACGCCCTGATGGGCCGGCAGCGGCCCGGCAAGCGGGTCGAGCTGCACCAGCAGCGCCGTCAACAGCGCCCGCGCCGTCTCGGCGTTACGAGCGAACGCACGCAGCCAGCCACGCACCGTCGACACCGGCCGCTCCAACTGCTCGGCGATCGTGCGGTGACCCGCACCGGCGGCCTTGGCCCGCAGCGCCGCGCCCACCACATCGCCGCCATCAGCCCGGCGCAGCAGACACGACACCGCCAGCAGCACATGCGTCACCAGGCACGACCCGCACCGGGCACGACGTGGCCGAAGCTCACCAACACCGCGAACAGATCGCTCCCGCGCGTGTCCCCACGGCGCCAGCCCGCCGCCGCACGGGCACAACAGCTCACCAGCCCGAAGACGCCGTTCGACCTCGACAACGTCGCTGCCTACCATGACCACGGGTGCCTCCATTGCACCAAGCACCGGCCCTCCCGTCCGGCCAAGGAATGGGGAGGGCCGTTGCGCTTTCCAGAACGTGATCAGCCTGTCGTCGCACACGAACAAGGGGCCACCCGCAGGCAGCCCCTGTGACCATCATCGCGGCCAACGCCGCTCCACCACCGCCCCGTCCTCAAGCGTGGTGCCGTTCAACACCCAGCATCCGGCTCGGACCCGCGGCGTGGGGCACGCCGCGGCGTCCGGACCGTCGCCTGCTGGCGGGCCTAACTAGCTTCGATCTGTGCTGCGGTGATTTGCTGGACAACGTTGAGGTTCTGGCAGGTCTTGTCGAACTTGGCGGCAGCCCAGCCGCCGACGACGTTGTGGCTGGCGTTGAAGTCATCCGGCCCGGTTGCCCCCTGGAAGTCAATGGCCTTGCCGGCCCGGACCGCGGCCAGCGCATCCTTGTAGGAGTAGACCACCGTTGCACCCTTGGTAGACACCTTAGAGATGGAATCCACCCATACCTGCGGGTCGGTGGATTTGGCGATAGTCATGGCGAGCGATGCGATCAAGACCGCATCGTAGGCGTTGTCAGCTGCTGCTGGCAGGGCTTTTCCTGGATATTGTGCCTTGAACGCCGCGGCATAGTTGTCGTGGCCTGGCCCGACTGGGGTACCACTCGTCATGGCGATCAGCTGCGATCGAGCAACACCGCAGGTGATCGCCTTCGCGTACGCGGGGTCGCCCGTAGCATCGCTGCCGATGAACGGGACGTTCAGTCCGCCTAGTTCGCTCAACTGACTGAACAAGGTACCGGATGTTTGGCTGTCTGCTTGCAAGAAGACGACGTCGGGATGCGAGTTCTTCAACGCAGACAATTCGGTGCGGTATGAGCTGACATGTGGGACGAGCTGAATGTTCTTGACAACCGTGCCACCAAGTTTAGTGAATTCGTCAGTGATCGGTTTGACGAGGGTCTGCGCCGAGCTCGTAGATTCGAACAGGAGCGCGGCATTCTTGTACCCCTTGTTGTGGGCGTAGTATGCCATTGCTGCGCCCTGAGTCGTGTCAGATGGTGTGGTGCGGTAGACATATTTGTGTTGCATGTCGTCCAATGCCGCAGTGCCACCTACGACGAAGGCGGGAAGGTGGTTCGGGTCGAAGGAGTTGATGACGGCTCCGACGGTCAGCGACGTTGGGCCGATGACGAAAGTTGGTTTCTGGGCTTCGAGCTTACGGAACGCCGGGATTGCATCAGCAGGGTCCCCCGCGTCGTCCTCGGTGACGAGGTTGAGCTTGTGACCAAGAACTCCACCTGAATCGTTCACGACTTTCACCGCGACTGTCGTTCCCTGCACAACCCAGTTGCCGTAAAAGGATTTGGTTCCGCTCAGGGGAAGTAGCGCACCCACTGTCAGTGCGCCGCCCGAGGTTTTCCCGCTGCCCGCGCCGCCCGAAGGTTTTCCGCTGCCCGCGCCGCCGCTGTTCTTTTTTGAGGTGCATGCCGACGTAGTGGCGAGTGCCAGGACGAGGGCTACTGCCCCGATCAACCTCTTCTGGTTGCTCAATTGACTGCCCTTTTCTGATGGGACGAGTTGATTCGCGTTTCCCAGTGTCGCCACTATTGGAGAAAAATTCGCGAGACTTCTCGTTCGGTGAGAGTTGACGGAGGTCCGTCCACTCTGTTGGTTCCGTCCACTAGCACATAGACCCAGTCGCATTCCTCCAGTGCGCGACCCACATTTTGTTCCACTACGACCACCGCGACGCCCGAAGACTTGATGATTTGTATATGACTCCAGAAGGCGTTGACGAGCAGCGGTGAGATGCCAGCTGTCGGCTCGTCGAGGATGACAACGTCCGGTTCGGTGATTAGCGCGCGGCCCACTGCCAGCATGTTGCGCTGGCCACCGCTCAACGTGCCTGCCGGGCGCTTGCGAGCCGCCTTTAGGTCCGGGAACAGAGTCCAGATCCGGTCGATCCGCGCGGGCATGTCCTTGCGTCGCAGGAAGGAGCCCACTTCGAGGTTTTCCTGCACGGACATCTGCGCAAAGACGTTGTGAACCTGAGGCACGTAGCCCAGCCCGTAGGAGGCGAGCAGCTCAGTGGGGACTCCGGTGACGTCACGCTCCCCGACGCGCACGTGGCCGGAGGATTTCGGGAGCAGGCTCAGGACCGCCTTAAGGAAGGTTGACTTGCCCGCGCCGTTGGGCCCCACAATCGCGACGGTCTGCGCTGAATCCACCCGGAAGTTGACGTTGCGGATGATTGGTTCCGCGCCGTAACCCGCGGTTAGGTCCTTGACCTCGAGGCCGCTCATCGCTGGGTTCCCAGATAGGCGGAAAGCACCTGTTCGTTGTCTCGCAGAGAATCCATGTCGCCTTCGGCGAGGACCGCTCCCTGTGCCATCACGATGATGTGCGGACACAGGCGCTCGACGAACTGAAGGTTGTGTTCGATAAGCAGAACGGTGACACCGTCCTGGACAATGCGGCAGATCTGCTCGGCGAGCTGATCCGCGAGGACCGGGTTTACCCCACTCATCGGCTCGTCAAGGATCAGCAACTTCGGCCGGGTCATCAACGCCCGAGCGACCTCCAAGAGCCGCTTCTGGCCACCGCTGAGGTTGCCGGCAAGGGAGTTGGCGTATCGGGCGAGATTGAAACGCTGGAGTAGGTCCAAAGCAGTAGCGACCAGGTCCTTCTCCCGCGACCGAACCGCAGCACCACCTAGCACTCCCCGCAGTAGTCTGGATCCCGGCTGGGCCAGCGGGGCTACGAGCATGTTTTCCAGAACCGTGAGACCCGAAAATTCGCGCGAGTGTTGAAACGTCCTGACGATCCCGGCACGCGCTTTTTTGTCGATAGGTAATCGGGTTACATCGGCGCCGTCAAAAGTAATCGTCCCGCTGTCCGGTGGTTGCATGCCTGAGGTGAGGTCAACGGTCGTGCTCTTGCCAGCGCCATTCGGACCAATCAAGCCCGTAATCGCGTTGACACGCACCGAGAATGATGCGTTCCGAACAGCGCGTACGCCACCGTAGGACTTGTTCAATGCCGAGATGGTGAGCAACGGCGACCGCCCTCGATCCTCGCGAATTAGCGAACCGCGACGTGACTGCTCTGCCTCCAGCCGGTCAGGGGACGTCACGCCCCAACCTCCTCTGCGAGTGCACGGGAAGCCGTTGGGACGAGCGGCAGCGTGAATCGTCGCCGTCTTTCGGGCAGAATACCCTGCGGACGCCACCACATGGTCCCGATAACCAAGACGCCGATGATCAGTCCTCGGAGGCTGGAGATCAGATTGGGTTGTCCGGGAATAGCGGGAATGTAGCGTGTCGCCTCAGTAAACAAGATAGGAATCAGAAGGGCCCCGACCACGACGCCTAAGTTGTTGCCGCGACCGCCCACGATCACTGCGGAGAAGATCAGAAATGTTTCGGCCGATCCCCATCCGCTTGGGTTCCACGTTCCGATGAACTCGATGAACATGGCGCCGCCGATTCCCGCGTAGACGCTGCCAAGGACGAATGCGCTCATTTTGTATCGATAGACGTTTTTCCCGAGGCTGGCCACGGCATCTTCGTCGTCGCGGATCGCACGAAGGATGCGACCATAGGGGGAACGATGAACGCGGTACGCAATCCACCACAGCACCAGTGCTATCGCGGTGATCAGAGCAAGGAAAACGTACTGAAATGTTTGATCGTCCAGGCCGCCGAGAGCTTTGTCGAGTGGGCGAGGTACGCCTTGTATGCCGTCGCTGCCATTGAATAAGCTGCGGTTGTTACTGACGATAACGAACGCCACCGCCCCCACGGAGACTGTCACGATCGCCTGGTAATCGCTGCGCAGCTTGCGCAGTGCGACGAACCCGACGAGTACTCCCAGCAAGCCGGCCGCGGCGGCGCCGACGGCCATGTCCATCGGGAACGGCAAGTTCCATCCGAGGATGTAAGTCGTCTGGCTGATACCGCCACGTGCGGGCGGCAAGGCGGCGACGCCGGCGAAGTATGCTCCGGCCGCGACGAAGGTAATGTAGGTGAAGTTGAGTAGACCCGCGATGCCGAATTGGATATTCAGGCCCCAACCCAGCACGTTGTAGATCACGAAGTACACGGCGATAGAGACGACGTATAGCCAGTCGATCACCACGTCAGGCCTTTCCGCGGATATTGAACAGACCATTTGGTTTGAACAGCAGAACGATGACTCCGATGGCGAAGGCGACGGCCTCCTTGTATGCGGGGTTGATGAACACCGCGGACACCTCGGTTGAGAGCCCGACAAGCAGCGCGCCGGCCATCGCCCCGTAGGGACGTCCGATCCCGCCGAGGATTACGGCGGCGAAGACGACGAACAAAAATTCCGACCCGAAGTACGGTGAGAAGTTGTCAATGCTGAGGGCGAGGAAGATTCCTGCGGCTCCGCCGAACAGTCCGGTGATCAGCCAGGTGTAGTCAGTGATGCGGCGACTGCGGATGCCGCATACCCGAGCCAGGTCCCGGTCATCAGAGACGGCGCGCATTGCTTTTCCGAGCCACGTTCGTGTCAGCGTGAGATGCAGCGCGACCATTGCCACGGCGGCAATGACGATCACCGCAATCTGTCGTGCCGTGAAGCGCAAGCCCGCGAAGCTGTACCCGTGCGAAGGGGCAAGACCAAAGGACCGGAAGTCCGGACCCGCGAAACCCTGAATAGCGCTCTGCAGGATCAGCGACAGTGCGAAGGTGACGATCAGCATCGACAGTGTGCTGGCGCGCCTGTTGACGAACGGCTGCAGCAGCAGGCGGTTGAGGCCGACCGCAGCGATTCCAGTGGCTAGGACCGCAAGCGCCGCGGCGGCCCAGAAACTCGGTACAGCCTGCCGGATCAACAACGTGAAGTAGGCGCCTAGTGCCAGAACCTCACCGAAAGCGAAGTTCACATAGTTGGTGATTCCGAACTGCAGGCTCAAGCCAACGGCGGCCAGACACACAATCGCGCTGGTGACCAGTCCGAAACCAACGGCGAGCTCAAGCTGGGCGAGCATGCGATCGCACCCGCCTCCTATCTTGTCCATCTATCGCCAGTGTCTGACCGATGTACGACCGTTGTACGCGTGTACTTTCGCATCCATGGGCTACCTTGGCAAGGTCTTGCGCTGACATACCGGCACGCAGCCGAAACCTCGTCGTCATATTGGGCGTGCCACGGCCGGCGGCGGAAACACCTCCTGACGGCGCCAGGACAGCCGCGCACCGATGGCCCGCTGGTCCCCCAGACCAGACGGCTGAACGCCGCGGCCCATCTCAGACCTGACTTCCGCAGTTGGTAGGCATTTTCGGGCTTGATCAGCGCCGGATGGCCCGTGTTTGCTGGGGTGACGGTGTAGATGGAGCGAAATCGTGTAGGCACACGACTCTGGGCGTGTCGCTCGACAGTGACTGATCTGGCGGCTTAACTGGTGGGCATGTACCTGCGGGAGACGCGGCGGACCAATCGGGACGGGTCGGTGGTGCGGTACCTGCAGTTGGCGCACAACAGTCGCCACCCGGAGACCGGGGTGTCCACGGCGAGCGTGATCCACAACTTCGGCCGTGCCGAGACCGTCGATCGCGAGGCGTTGGCGCGGTTGGTGTCCTCGATCTCCCGCTTCCTGGATCCGGGCGAGGCGCTCGCGGCGGCGTCCGGCGCCGAGGTGGAGGTCCTGGACTCGCGCCGGCTGGGCGGGACGTGGACGCTGGACGCGCTGTGGGGCCGGCTGGGTATCGGGGCTGCGCTGCGGCAGGCTGCGGCCGGCCGCAAACTCGACCCCGTGGTGGCCGAGCGGACGGTGTTCGCGATGGTCGCCCAACGGGCCCTGGAACCGGGATCGAAGCTGGCCTGTTGCCGGTGGGTGGCCGAACGGGTCGCCATCGACGGGCTCACCGCACTCGGTGATGATCAGGCCTACCGGGGGATGGACTTCCTGCTGCAGGCGCTGGAGCGGATCGCTTCAGAGATCTTTTCCTCCGTCGCGCACCTGCTGAACCTCGACCTGGACATCGTGTTCATCGACACCACCTCCACCTACTGGGAACTCGACGGCGCCGACGCGTTGGCCGATCTGGCTGAGGATCCGGATGCCGGTGACCAGGATGTGCCGCCGGCCGAGTCTGCGACCCGCACCTGGGGCAACTCCAAAGACCACCGAGGCGACCTGCCGCAGGTGATCATCGCGATGGCCGTCACCCGCGACGGCATCCCGGTGCGCTGCTGGACCTTCCCCGGTAACACCGGTGACCAGCCGATCATCCGCCGCATCAAAGACGACCTCGGGGCCTGGAACCTGCGCCGGCTGGTCTGGGTCGCCGACCGCGGCTTCGCCTCCGCGACCAACCGGGCCTACCTGACCCGCGGCGGCGGGCACTACATCCACGCCGAGAAACTGCGCCACACCAACGGTGAGGCCGCCGCCGCACTGGCCCGACCGGGCCGCTACAAGACCGTCGCCGGGAACCTGCGCGTCAAGGAAGTCACCGTCGCCGCCGGCGGCGACACCACCGGAGCACGCGCGCAACGCTTCGTCGTGTGCCACAACCCCGAAGCCGCCCAGCGGGATGAGGCAGTCCGGCAGCGCCTCGTCGAGCACCTGTCCGGGTTGATCACCGGATCGGACGCCTGGACCGCCCGCCGGCGTGATGAGCTGGTCGGTTCGCTGAAGGCCAAGCCCGGGCTGCGCCGCTACCTGCGCCGCACCAACACCGGGCTGCTGCGCATCGACAAGGCCGGCATCGCCGGCGAGAAACACCTGGACGGCAAGTGGCTGCTACGCACCAGCGACCAGACCCTGACACCGCAGGACCTGGCCGCGGCCTACAAGCAACTGCTGGCCGTGGAAGCAGGCTGGCGCGACATGAAAAGCAGCCTCGGACTGCGGCCGGTGTTCCACTACCGCGAGGACCGCATCCGCGCCCACATCCAACTGTGCTGGCTCGCGCTGCTGCTCATCCGCGTCGTGGAGAACACCACCGGCGACACCTGGCGCAACGTCCGCCACGAACTGGACCGCCTCCACCTGGTCACCCTCGCCACCGGCGACGGACAGGTCGCGCAACGCTCCGCACTCACCAGCGCACAACAGACCATCCTCGCCGCGCTGAAGTTGCCCGACCCGCCCCGGTTCCTGGACTTCACCATCCACACCAGCAACTGAACAGCGGCAGCGTCGGCGTGTAGTAACACGCCCCGACCACGACCAACCCCATACAGCCCAGCAAACGCCGACAACTCAGGTCAACGCATGCCTACCATCTGCGGAAGTCGGGTCAGATCCCTACGGCCCTCGGAGAATGGGTCAGCGCCGCGGCGGCGAATCGTCTACGGGACGTGCAGTGGGACACCCGCAGCTAGCGACGCCGCTTCGTACAAACCTTCGGACATGGTGGGGTGTGCGTGGACGGTCGCGGCGAGGTCGTGCGGGCTTGCCGCCATTTCGATTGCAAGCCCGACCTCAGCAATAAGGTCCGACGCCTGCGGCGCGACGATCTGCGCTCCGAGGATCCGGTCCTGCTCCTGGTCGACTACGAGCCTGCAGAAGCCGTCGGATGCGTTCACGGTGGCGGCGCGGCCCAATGCCGATAGTGGGAAATTGACCACCTGTATGCCCGCTCCGGCGTCGCGCGCTTGCTCGGCGGTCATGCCGACCGACGCGATTTCCGGATCAGTGAAGATGGCGACGGGGATCGCGTACGGTTGAAAACTTGCAGGGCGTCCGCACAGTGACTCGGCTGCGACGAGGGCCTGCGCGTAGGCCTTGTGTGCGAGGGCGGGGCCTTGGGTGACATCGCCCACCGCGGCGAGGCCAGGGCGGACCAGACACTGGGTGTCGGTCGAGATGAAGCCGTCCGTGTCCACGGCGACATCGGCTAGGTGCAGTCCAATCTCATCGGTGTTCGGTTGCCGGCCGAGCGACACGACGGTTACGTCCGTGCCGACCTCAACGGCACCCTTCGGTGTCCGGGCGTGCAGGACGTCATCGTCGCGTCCACACACTGTGCTGTCGGGCAGGACGGTGACGCCCAATCGCTCCAGCCGTCGATGGACAGGCGACAACAGGTCTGCGTCGATACCTGGGAACAGCGGGGTGCCGTCGTGCAGGACGGTCACGACCGACCCGAGAGCGGCGAACGCCGTTGCGATTTCCATCCCGATGTAGTCCCCGCCGACGACGCTGAGTCGCGGCGGCAGTGAGGTCAGCGCCAATGCTCCGCTGGAGTCCAGCGTCCGGGTGCCGTCCACGGGTAGTACGTCGCTTTGCCTCGCTCTGCTCCCCGTGGCTATCACGGCGCGGTGAAAGTCGAAAAAGCTGACCTGGTTGTCGTGGCGGACGGCGATCCTGTCCGGCCGGTTGAAGAATGCCTCTCCGGTGATGACGCGCACTCTTCGCCGTCTCAGCAGGGCGCTGATGCCGCGGCACAGACGCTTGACCACGTCGTCGCGGTGCTGTTGGAACGCCGCGAGGTCCACGACTAAGTCGGCTACCAGACCACGGTGCGCCGAGGTGCGGGCGCTCTGGCACAGGCGTGACAACTCGATCAATGACTTCGAGGGGATGCAGCCGACATGCAGGCACGTTCCGCCCAGGTACGGAGGTCCGCCGCGTTCAACCAGAAGCACGTCAGCGCCGAGCTGGGCCGCCCGCAGTGCGGCCATGTATCCACCTGGTCCTCCACCAATCACGATGAAGTCTGCGGCCTCGGCGATCTCACCGACGACCATGAGGCCTACTTCCAGGCCGCGGCATTACATACCCGCCAGCAGCAAGTTGGGGTGTTCGATGAGCTCCACGACGGTGTTGGCGAAACTGCATAGATCGGCGCCGTCAAGTACACGATGATCGCCGCACAGCGTTACACCGATGGTGGGAACAACCACAGGTTGACCGTCCTGTGCGATGACGCCGTCCTGAATTTTCCCGAACGCGGCGGTACCGGATTCCCCCACGCGCAGGAGCGGCGATCCGAAAGTCGCTCCCAGCGTGCCCAAGTTGTTGATCGTGAACGTTCCGCCGGCGAGATCCTGCGGCCGCAACCGTCGGTCCTGCGCCGCCTGGACTAGCCGACGAAGCGCGTCAGCGAGCTGCGCGAGATCGCAGGCGTAGGCGTCCTTTAGCACGGGGACGACGAGGCCAGTTGGTCCGGCAGTGGCGATCCCGAGGTTGATGTGGTCGTGCATTGTGATGCTCGCGGCCTGTTCATCAAGGGTCGCGTTGAGGATCGGATGCCGATGCAACGCGGTCATCGCGATTCTCGCCAGGAGCGCAAATACGCTCAGGGACGCCAGTTCCGGGCGTGCTGCCCGAAGTTGGAGCCGAAGCCGAAGTAGTTCAGATGCATT
Source organism: Pseudonocardiales bacterium (assembly GCA_003244245.1). GTDB lineage: Bacteria > Actinomycetota > Actinomycetes > Mycobacteriales > Pseudonocardiaceae. The sequence goes on along the minus strand of QHBY01000082.1, from coordinate 35,990 downwards.
GGCGATGCGCCAGTCGAAAATGTGCGGCACCGTCTGCCATGTTTGAGTCGTCGATTTGGCAATTTCGCGTCGAACCCCCTTGAACGGGATGCCTGAACGAGCATCTGCCGCCGCGCGCTCCTCGCCGGGTGCGGGGCCGTTGACGTGCGGCTCGTTCCTTGCCAACTCTGCTGCATTGGCCGCTGCGGCTTGGACATCCTCACGGCGGATTCGGGCGTTGGGCCCGGTGCCGATCATGCCGGTCAGATCGATTCCCACCGTGCGGGCGTACTGGCGCACGACCGGGCTCGCTGCTGGACGTAGTGCCGCGCGGCCGCGGCCCGTCGCTACTTCGGGTTTCGACGTTGCGCCGGCGAAGTCGGCGACCTGCTCGAAAGCATGGGGACTCGACGCGGTGGAAACAGCGTCGGAACCGACGTCGTGGATAGGCGAAGCCGCCCCGAAGGCTGAGGGGGTGGGCACATCGTCGAGCTCAATCGTCGCCAAGACGGCACCCACCGCGAGGGTGTCACCTTCGGCTGCGCCGAGCGTCAAGACTTTGCCGCCGACGGGCACGGGTATTTCTACGACGGCCTTCGCGGTTTCTATCTCGGCGATTGGCTGATCCGCGACCACCATGTCACCCGGTGCCGCGAGCCACCGTACGACGCGGGCTTCGTCTAGCCCCTCACCCACGTCGGGAAGCAAGAACGACGACATCGTCACGACTGCACTGTGCGTCGGATCGCATCGAGAAGTCGCTCAACCGAAGGCAAGTAGTGGTGCTCAACCCCGGGTAGCGGGTAAGGGGCATCTGGCGCACTGACCCGCAATACCGGCGCCTCCAAGTTGTAGAACGCCTCCTCGATGATGGTGGCGACGACTTCGGACGCGAAACCCCCGCTCTGGGGCGCCTCCTGGACAACGACGGCCCGACCCGTCTGGATGACGGCCTCCGCGATGCCGGCAACGTCGAGCGGAACAAGACTTCGTAGATCGAGAACCGCGACGCTGATCCCTTCCTGCGCTGCGCGCTCGGCTGCCTGTTCGGCCAGCTGCACCGCCGCGCTCCAAGCGATGACGGTGATATCGCTCCCCTCTCGCGATCGTCGAGCCGTGCCTAAGGTTGTTGCGGCCAAGTCGTTGGGCACCTCGCCTTTGACGAGCCGGTACCCCCGTAAAGGCTCAAGAAACAGCACGGGGTCCGGATCACGGATCGCACTAATGAGCATTCCGTAGGCATCAGCCGGTGTCGCCGGCGCTACCACTTTCAGCCCCGGACAGGCAGCAAACTGCGCCTCCAGAGCATCGGCATGCAGTTCAGGAGTGCGAACGCCGCCTCCGAAAGGCGCGCGGATAGTGATCTGCAATCCGAATCGACCTTGTGACCGGAACCGAAAGCGCGCCACCTGGTCAGCGATCTGGTGATATGCCTGATGCGCGAACCCGAGAAACTGCATCTCCGGCACGGGCACCAGCCCGGCAACGGCCAAACCAACCGACGCTCCAATTATCCCGGCTTCGGCCAACGGGGTATCCACGACCCGCTGCGCGCCGTACTCCCGTTGAAGCCCCTCCGTGGCACGAAATACCCCACCGAGGGCGCCGACGTCCTCGCCGAGAACCATCACCCGCGGGTCGGATCGCATCTCATCAAATAGCGCAGTATTGATCGCCTCGATCATGTTCTTCACCGGCACGGACGGCTCAACTCGTCGGAAAAACGTTGGGGCCAAGTAAGTTCTCGGCTTGACGAATGAGCCGGCTGGGCGGAGTCGCATAGACGTGGTCGAAGACTTGACGCGCCTGCGGGCGCCGCTTCTCCGCAGCCTCCGCGGCATCCTGAGCCAACTTGGTCAGTTCCTCGGCAAGCTCGGATTCCCGTCGCTCGTCCCACAGCCCAGCGGATAAGAGATAGCTGTACATACGTGGCAGCGGGTCCAGGGCCTTGGACGCCTCGAAGTCATCCGCGTCGACGTAGCGGGTGTGGTCATCCGCGGTGTTATGCGGTCCGAGCCGATAGGTCATCGATTCGATCAGCGTGGGACCCTCCCCCCGCCGCGCACGGGCCACGGCGTCGCGTGTGGCCGCATAGACAGCCATCACATCATTGCCATCAACGATGACGCCTGGCATTCCATACCCCTCTGCCCGGGAGGCGAGTGTCTTCGCAGCGCTTTGTCGGCTACGCGGCGTGCTGATCGCCCATCCGTTGTTCTGCAGGAACAAGATGACGGGCGCATCCACCACGCCCGCGAAATTCGCGGCTTCGTGAAAGTCTCCCTCAGAGGACGCGCCGTCACCGAAGTAAACGATGGTCGTCTCATCAGTGCCCAGCAGGCGGCGCCCCCAAGCCAAGCCGACAGCGTGGGGGATCTGCGCTGCCAATGCGATCTGCACCGGTAAAACGCGAACAGATTCGGGGATCCATCCGCCGGTCATATTCCCCATCCAGTAGCAAAACCATTGCTCCAGCGGCAGGCCATGCATCAGGACCGCGCCAAGCTCGCGATACTGCGGAACCACCCAGTCCTTGCCGACAGTGAGCGCGAGCGCCGAACCAACGACCGAAGCCTCCTGTCCACGGGTGGGCGAGAACGTGCCCAGGCGCCCTTGGCGTTGCATGGTGAACGCCCGCTCGTCCACCGCCTTCGACATCGACATCCACCGATAGGCCTCGACGGCCTGAGCGTCGGTCAACGGCACCTCACTCCCGGGCAGGAGCGTGCCATCTGGCCGCAAGATTTGCAGCGCGCCTGAAGGCAGGTCGGTCCTATTGCGGTCCGACCCGCTGGGCGGCCCTTCGCTGGCCTCGCGGAGGATCGTTGGCGATTCCGAAGCCACGTCGGTTCAAACCTTCTGGGGGCGGCGTGCCAACGGGCCGGTCCATGCTTGCGGGTTGACCGGATATGCGGGGTCTCGTCCGTGCAAAGCGGAATTGATCTGTTCGCCCGCAGACTGCGCCAAGCGCGCGCTCGTCTCGACCGAGAGTCCAGCAGTGTGAGGAGTGATCGTGACCCGGGGGTCGGACAGGAGCGGGTGATCTTGAGGCAGCGGCTCGGGATAGACGACATCGAGGCCAGCCGCCGACACCTGACCCGAGTCCAACGCCTGACCCAATGCGTCCAAGTCCAAGACCTGACCGCGGGAAGTGTTGACCACTACCGCGCCCCGCGGCAGAAGCGCCAGTTCACGTGCGCCGATCATGCCCCGCGAATCGTCGTTGAGTTCTGGGCATAGACACAGCAGGTCGGACTCGGCAAGCAATTCGTCCAAGCCGCCAACGAGCCGCGCGCCGCTCAGATGGACGACTCGCCGGTCGACTGCCGGGTCGTAGCCGATGACATTGCAACCGAAGCCGACGCTGAGTTTGCGGGCAACTTCGGAACCGATGAAACCCAGCCCGACGATGCCGACACTCTTGCCTTCCAGCTCGAAAAGCTGCAGGTCTGTCCGGCGGTCCCACGCCGTCGCGTCTCGAGTGGCACCGTCTGACCAGACCAGACGCTTCGCGACAGCTAGCAGCAGCAGGATGGTGTGCTCGGCAACTGGAATCCGGCCAAAGCCCGGATGATTCACGACCAGGACACCCAACCGGGTTGCCGCGTCAAGATCGACGTTGTCGGTGCCGAACCCGGAAGTGCTAACTACCACCAGTTCAGTGCCCGATTCCAGTATCTCCGCCGTCACACGCTCGGGGGTCCTCACCCAGAGCGCGTGAGCACCGACCAGTGCTTGCCTGACTTCCACCGGATCGGAAGAGTCGACGACGCTCACCGTGTGACCCTCCTTCTCCAGTAGCGAGGCACCACGACTGTCATACATTGGTCGCCAAAGAACGACTCGCGCCACTTCAGCCGCCTAAGGTGTCGTCGGCGAGCTGGTCAGTCCAGCTCGCGTCGTAGCGCATCGCCTTGTGTATCTCGACCGCGTCCGCTCCGTGACGGATCGCTTGGACGGTCTTATGCTCCAATGCGGCCACCCTGTAGGCGTGATGGAAAATGTCGCGGGCTCTATCGGCGGGAAAGAACACGACCCCGTTCTCGTCGGCAGCGACAATCCATCCCGGCTGGATAGAGTTGCCTGCAAAGGTGATGGGCTCGTTGTACGATTTCATCCCGATACGCCCTCGGACGCTAGCCACCGCGGTGCCGGTTGCGTACGTCGGTAAGTCCAGTTCGCGCATGTTCTGGACATCTCGTGTCGCCCCATCGATCACGACCCCGCCCATGCGTTCCTGAACAGCGACATTGCCCGCGATCGATCCCCACGTGTTCAGCTCATCATGTCCGTTCGCACTAATTACTATCACGCTGCCGGCCGCCGCAGAAACGATGGCCTCCAACGTTCCGATCACCACCGAACCTTCAGCACCTACCTCGAGGTCCAGGGTGACGACTGGTCCGCACACTGGACGACAGGGCGAGTAGATGGGCTTAGGTGAGCCACTCGTCACCGACCGCACACCTAGCGCGTCGCAAGCATCAGACAAGTCGCACGTCACTAGGCCCGTGAAGGCTTTTCCGTAGTCCACGTCGCTTTCCTTCCGTCCCCGGCGCCTTCGCGACAAGGGTTTCGCGGCTAACCGCGGCGTATGAGCGGTGCAGTTAGACGATTTGACGATCGAAACTCAATGCGGCAAGCACAGCGTCGGTGATTTCCGCTGTGGATCGGCGGTCTGTGTCAACTGCAACGGCGTCGGTGGCAGCTTCAATGACGGCCGCCGCGCCCGCCTGGCCGACGTGCTCGGCCGCCAGCCCGACACACCGAATCATGGCAAGTGGATTCGCTACGCCGCGGCCAGCTATATCCGGTGCCGATCCATGAACCGGTTCGAAAAGCGCGAGGCCACTGGCCGGATTGATATTGGCCGATGGCGCAAGCCCAATGCCACCGCTCAACCCCGCGCCCAGGTCCGTAAGCAAGTCACCGAACAGGTTGTCAGTCACGATGACGTCATACGACTCGGGATCGAGCATCAGCCGCATCGCAGCCAGATCAGCGTGCTGGTAGCTCAACGTGACGCCGGGAATACCACTCGCGACCTCTTCGGCAACCCGCCGCCAGAGACCGCCCTCGTCTTGAAGGACGTTCGCCTTATGCACGAGTGTCAATCGACCAGATCGACGCTCGGCCAAGGACACCGCATGACGCAAAGCCCGCTCAACGCCGAAGCGTGTCGTGACGGACACCGTGACCGCCGTCTCCATCGGCTGGCCGGATCGCATCAGACCTCCGAGACCCGAATAGGCGCCCTCGGTGTTCTCCCGGACAACCACCGCGTCAATGCGCGCGCCACTGGCCAGCGGCGAGGAGACCCCTCGCGGCAGGCGTAGGGGACGAATATTAAGGCCAAGATCAAGAACGAAACGCAAACGTAGCAGGATATGGCGCTCAACAACACCCTCCGGGGCACGCGGATCACCAACTGCGCCGAACAGGATCGCGCCGTATGCGCCGCCCTGAATATCGCGGATGAGATCGTCCGGAAGCGCGCTCCCAGTCTCAAGCCACGTACTGCTGTTGACATCCGGTCGGAGATCAACATTCCATCCGAGGTCAAGCTCGCCAACCACAGTCAACGCCGAAGCCATCACCTCCGGGCCGATTCCGTCGCCGGTCAGTGCCAAAACATCCATGTGCGCTCCCGCCGTAGGTCATCAGAGTAGCGGTAGAATATTGATGATGCAATGCTGCTATCTCAACGCCTGAGAGGTCTGGACGAAGCACGACTGACGCCAAATTGGTTGAGGCCTCCGGAGGCAGTTCATGAGCCGCTCCGAGATCGCAGCCGAGATGACCGCGACGGTGTAGCGCTACCTTCATGATCACAAGCGGCGCCGTGCCCGTCCGCGTCTGCACCATCACCGGCGTGTTCACCCGACTACACACCCAAGATCACGACCTTGCCGACCCTTGGTGGCCGCTACAGCCTGGAGTACTCGTCCTGCCAGTCCGCGAACGACGCATTCACCGTATTCTTCAGCCGTTTGACGATCAGGTCGGCTGCCGGCCGAGAGATCACGAGGGGTGCCCACACAAAGAGCACAAGCGCGCCAAAGGCCGATGCCGCCAATGGAAGGTCCACAGTGGTAAGGGCGGCGACGGTGAGGATCGCCACGATCGCAAGCTGCGGCATGCACAAATGTTGGAACGCGCCGAACTGTCTGTCAATGATGCGCCCTTAGCCTCGATCCGTGGATCGATGGCCTGGGTGATCTTGTAGTTGTGTAGTTGATCTTCGACTGGGGGTGGGCGTGTTCAGGCTGCTGGTCTGCCCAGCTGTTCCACGGTGGTTCCGGTCGTGCCCGGTGGGCGGTGGATGGTGGATGGTTCAGACCGTGGCTGGTGGCCCGGTCCCGGCGTTCCAGAGGGTGCTCCATTGGTCGGCCCAGGGCCAGTGCGCGGGTAGATGCAGCACGCGGCGGCGAGCCGGACGGGCGAGCCGGGCCGGGACGGTCACGATCTGGCGGCGCAGGGTGGCGCCGCGGGCCACGGCATGCGCGCCGCCGATCACCGTGCCGGCGGCGCGCAGCAAGTTGTGACAGATCGCGGCGCAGATCGCCCACGCACTGTTGGCGGCGAACCGCCCGGAGGGCATGCCGGACAGCGGGCCGTCGATCAGATCGGAGTGCACGGTCTCGATGATCGCGTGACGACGGTGGATGATATCCGCGGCCGAGGTCGACTCGATGCTGTTGGTGAAGAACGGATGGTGGCGCCAGACCGGGAACAACTCCTCGGTCCTGGCGCGGTCACGAACCCTGCGCACGATCAGCCGGGCGGTCGCCGGTGTCTTCGTGCTTGCAAACGCGGTGAAGGGCACTTCGGCGACTTGCGCGTCGGAGATCAACTCGCCGGTGTCGGGGTCGGTGACCGCGCCGGGGTAGTGCACCGGGCTCCACTCATCCTCGCCGATCGAGGCGATGGCGCGGGCCACTGCCGGGTTTTTGGTGAGCACAAGCGAGAACCGGGCACCAGCAGCAACGCAGGCGTTGACCACGGCGCCCGAGCCGTAGGCCGAGTCACCACGCACCAGAACCTCGCCGGTGGCGCCGGCCGACCGGGCAGTGCGGATCGCGTCCGCGACCATCGTCGCCGCACCCTTGCCCGAACCCGCTCGTCCGGCCCGCAACCGGATCCCGGCCACCACCGGTGCACCGGTCTCGGTGCTGATCGTGGTGATCAGCGGCGACAGGCCCTTGCGCAGGATCTGCTTGCCGGCGATCTTGGTGTGTCCGTAGGAGGCGCCCTGCTTGTGGTGTCCGTAGACCGGGCGCAGCACCGAGTCGATGTCCACATAGGCCTGCCGGTGCAGGCCGGGCAGCAGATCGCTGTGCTGCACGAGGTTGACCAGATGCGCCCGCGCCACCGAGGCCAGCTGCAGGCTGTGGCCGTGGCTGAACTCGCGCAGCAGCTGGCCCAACGTCGCCGCCGCGTAAACCCCGCCGAAGATCTGCTTCATCCCGCCGGCGCGGATCACCTCCAGGTCGTCGATACAGTCCGCGCCCGTGGCCATCCCGGCGATGATCGAAGTCAGCTTCCCGGCCGGGTTCACCCCCGCCGAGGCGACTTTCGTGGACCGGAACCGGACCCGCTCACCGATCAGCTCGGACAGGCCCGCCCGCTCCGCGAGCGCCATCACCGGCACCAAGCCCGCAAATGACACCAGGTTGTCGTCATCGAAGATCGGCGTAGCCCGCGTCCACACATCAGGTAGCTTCACTATCAGTGCCTTTTGGCTCGGACCGGATCAGGAACTCGACACTCCCGATTCTTCCGATCCAGAAGGCACTTTCACGTGATCAACGCGCCGAGCAGCGGCTACCTGTCCACGGATCGAGGCTTAGATGGTAGGCGCGGTGCCGCCGACCGAGACGAGAAACGCCGCCACGGTCCGGTTGAAACGGTCCGGGTCCTCCAGGAACGGCATGTGCCCTGCATCGTCGAATGTGACCATCGCAGTGTTTTGCAGATGTGCTACCCGAGATTGAATGTCGGAGTACACAGTGCGGGGATCTCGGCGACCCCAAACTATTAGTACTCGCGCGGTGATCTCCGCCAGGCGATCGGCTACGTAGTACTCGCCGTTACGGGACAGGTCTGTGAGATCAAGGAGCATCGACCGAAGTCTTGGGCCGTAATGGGGCAATGCGTGGGCCGTCGCCAAGGACGTGAGGATGTCGCTAGCGTCCGTGAGGGAGGGGCAGAGGTAGCGGAGGCCCTCGAACTCGCGTCTCATGTCGATCGCGCTGCCCGTCGCTGGCATACTTCGCGAGAGCGTGTCTTGTAGCGCCGTCTGAAGCTGCTTGCCTTCGTGAAAGGCGGTGGCGGATGGCGTCAGTACTAATTCCCCGAATCGCACTGGATCCGCCAGGTGCAAAAGAACCGCCATCTGGGCACCGAGCGAGTTGCCCAGGAGCGCGCAGCGACCCGATGCGAACCTGTCAGCAAATTCGAGTAGGAAGTCCCGTAACCGCGGAAGGAACGGACCTGCGCCCGGCAACTCACCGCTGAAGCCGGAGTTCGGCAGATCAGGGGCGAGCACAAGCCGATCACGACCCAGCGCGTCCAAGTTGCGTACATACACGTCTGCGGTGAGCCCGCCACCATGGATCGCGATGAGGCTGTCCGGGCCATCGCCGGCTGCGAGGATCCGTGTGTGCACGCCGTTGACCGTCTCGAAGGACACACGCATCTCGTACGCCGCCTCTCTGGTATCTGCGAGCCGCCCGGCGCTCTCGAATGCGCGCGGGCGGCGCGGCGATCTGATCAGGCCTAGCCGGCTAGCGTGAACGAGCCGCCCTTCACTTCCAGGAGGACTGCGGAATAGTCCGCATCGCGTGTCTGGGTGAAGTTGAAATTGCCCAGTACTGTGGGGAGATCCTTCGTGTTCTTGAAACCCTTCAAGATGCCCGATCTGCTGTTGCCGCCGATTTTGGCGGCGTTTGCGATGATGTATGCGCCTGCGTATGCCTGAGCAGCAAATTGGTCTGGCTTGGAGCCGTAGCGGGCTTTGTACTCCTGCACAAACGCGGTCGAGGCTGGCAGGCTTGACTGGTCACTCCAAGCTGCTCCGACGAATACGCCGTCCGCCGCAGGCCCAGCTCCGCTGATGATGAGTGGGCTGTTGAAGCCGTTGCCAGCGATCACCGGCTGACTGAGTCCCAGCGACCGCGCCTGAGTGAGTAGACCTGTGCCGCCCTCGGGAACGGCTGAAACGAACAATGCGTCAGGATGCAGTCCCTTGGCTACTGTGAGCTGGCCGGAGAAGTCTTTGTCTGACGACGCGAAGGTCAGAGTCTTCAGGACGTGAATTCCGGCCGATGCCATCGCCGTTTTCATAGCGTTCGCTGCCGATGTGGTGGAAGCATCGTCGGAGGCGTATATCAAAACAGCAGACCGGATGCCCAGCTTACGTTGCGCGGCAGATACCTCCTGCGGGACCAGCTGATCGTCGTTGAGCGAGCATCGCCAAATGTAGTTGCCGACGCTGGTGATGCCTTTAGTCGAGGACGAGGACACATAGAGCACGGGTACCTTGGTGCTTTGGGCGATTGGTCCGGTCGTCTGGTCGCTTGTGGACGACGTGGGCCCGATGACGGTTGAGACCTTGTCTGAATTAATGAGTTGATCGATGAGCGACACGGACTGGTGGACGTCCGACTGGTCATCAACGAACTTGAGCGAAATCTTCTTTCCGGGTATGGTGTTTGCCTTATTGATGTCATCTTTGGCCAGCGTCAATCCATTCTTTTGCGACTGCCCATACGGTGCTGACTTGCCGCTCAGGCTCACAATCACCCCGACGTTGACCGTATTGGAACTGGATGAACCAGAACCACTTGAACTGCACCCAGAGATTGCCAGCATGCCAAGCATTAGTGCTATAGCCACCGCCTTCGAGCTGTGACGCATTTCGCCTCCTGTTGTTCGGTTACCTCCAGAGGATCGATTGCCTGGAGGCATTTGGACTACGATGCCGTCATCGGTCCTCCGAGATAGGCGTCGATGACGGCTTGGTTTTCGAGCAGTTCCGGCCCCCGTCCAAATAGGACGTTCCTTCCTGTTTCAAGAACCAGACTGCTATCCGACATGGAGAGAGCCTTCACTGCATTTTGCTCGACGAGCAGGATCGTGATCCCGTCTGCACGCAGCTCTGCGATCAAGCGAAAGACTTGATCGCACAACGCGGGGCTCAGTCCCATTGATGGCTCGTCCAGGAGCAAGTAGGAGGGTCTCAGCATTAGCGCTCGCGCTATCGCGAGCATCTGTTGCTCACCGCCGCTGAGATTGCTTGCGGGTACACGAAGGCGCGTGGCCAGGTTGGGGAATCGGTGAAGTACGTCGGCAGAGTCACCGCCAACTAGACGTAGGTTGTCCTCGACTGTCATGCGCGGGAGTACACCGCGCCCTTCCGGTACGAGAACGATGCCAGCGCGTACACGCCTCGCTGTGGACCAGCGCGTTATGTCTTTGCCGTCCAGCTTTATAGCGCCGACGGAGGGACGCTGCACCCCGGAGATGGCTCGCATCAGTGAGGTCTTTCCGGCACCGTTGGCTCCGACGATGCACGTCAGTGTTCTAGGCATGACTGTCAGACTGACGCTGTCTAGCGCCCGGCCTCGGCCGGGATAATCTATGGACAACTCGCAGATCTCAAGCACCGAGGTACGCCTCTACAACGTTCTTGTTGGAGATGATCTCCGCGTATTCGCCGTCGGCTAACAGCTTGCCGCTTGCTAGCACGATTACTCGGTTGCAGGTTTCGCGTACGAACCCGAGGTTGTGCTCGATCACGACGACGGTCCGGCCGGCGTTAGCTATCTCGCGGACCAGCTTCGACATCGTGGCGACCTCGGACGCGTTCATGCCTGCGACGGGCTCGTCCAGGATTATCAATCCGGGGTTCGAGGAGAGGGCTCGAGCTATCTCGACGCGTCGGCGCTCGCCGTAGGCGAGTTGTCCGGCTGGTGTGCTCGCACGGGCCGCCAGTCCAACGAGCTCGATTGCGCCGCTTGCGCGCGCCACAAGCCCGGCGCGTTGCCTGCGGGCTTTTGGCCGAATCAATTGGGTAGATATGAAGTCCTCGCGCGCTAGACGGTGCGTGCCTACAAGTGCGTTGTCGAGTGCGGACATACGCTCGAAGAGCCGCAGATTCTGGAAAGTCCGCGCGACGCCGGCGCGAGCCATGCGGTTCGCGCCTTGGTTTGTGACATCGACGCCGTCCATGTGGACGGTTCCCGAGTTCGCTCGTACGACCCCGGAGACGGCGTTGATGAGTGTGGTTTTGCCGGCGCCGTTGGGTCCGACGATGCCGAGCACCTCTCCTGGCTTCATGTCCATGTCGAAGTTTTGGACAGCGTGCACGCCACCGAATGAGACGGTGAGGTTACGGACGGTGATTCCGAGGGGTGTGGCGTCGTCTGCGCGTTCGACTGAGGGCACGAGCTTCGAGGAGCGTTTTGGGAGCCGTCCCGACAGCCCGTTCGGGAGGAAGATGATTACGGCAAGCATCACTGCGCCCTGGAGGGCGGATGCGATCCACCCGGAGCCGTAGCCGACCGCGCGAATCAGGTTCGGGATGAGGCTGATGAGGATTGTGCCAAGGATCGGTCCTAGGACGGAGTCGACGCCGCCGACAATGACGTAGACGAGCACCATCAGTGTTGGGGCCAGCGCGAACTGCGTTGGATCGACGTGGTACTCGTTGAAGACGGCGAGGCTGCCGGCCGCACCACCGAGGGCGCCAGACACGCCCATGGCGAAGAGCTTTGTGGCGGAGACATTGATTCCTTGACTCCGTGCGGCTACCTCGTCCGCTCCGACTGCGGCGATCGCGCGGCCAGCCCGCGAAATGTTAAGACGATGTAGGAACCAGGCTGCGAGAGCGACTACGAGCCATATGGATACCGGCCCCACCTGACGCGGGATGCCGTTCAGTCCGAGGGAGCCACCAGTGACGCTAGTCAGATTGGTGGCGATGATTCGGACCGCTTCGGCGAACCCTACCGTCGCAATCGCCAGGAACACATACCTGAGGCGTGAGGTCACTAAGCCAAGAAGCAGGGCGGCCATTGTCGAGGCCGCGACAGCGAGTGCGACTGCTGCCACGAACGGGAGCCCAGTCTTGATAGCGAGAAGGGCGCCGGTGTAGGCTCCGATGGCTCCGAATGCAAGATGAGCGAGCGAGAACTGCCCCGACTTTATCACGGTGTACAGCGACAGTGCGTATAGCGAGCTGATGCCGACGTTCGCGACTTGATCCTGATACGCGCTCAGCCCTGGTATGTACAGGTTTATGCTCAGTGTGTTCATTTCACGCCTGTCGGACCGTGGGGAGCCCGAGAAGCCCTCTCGGCCTGACTAACAGCACGACGAATAACACTAGGAAGGCAGCGAGGTCCTTCCATTGCGATCCGACGAATTGGACCGTAAGGACCTCGACGAAACCGAGCATGATGCCTGCGCATAGCGATCCTGAGATGGATCCCATACCTCCCAAGATGATCGCTGCCAGGCCCTTGAGCTGCACGCTATCCCCGAGATCGGGGGTGAGGCCGTTGAACTGCATCGCAAAGAGTGCGCCGGCGAAAGCTCCTGACGCGCTGGCTATCGCGAACGTCCAAATGTAGACGCTCTGCACGCGTACGCCTAACAGTGCTGCCGCTTCGGCGTTCTCGGCGACAGCCCGTACCTGCCGACCGAATGTGGTGAATTTCAGAGTCCACTGAAGGAGAACGGTCAGCCCGATAGCCGACCCGATCGTTACCAGCTGGAGAGGAGTTATTAGCACATCCGACGCCAGTTGCACGGGGGCCGTCGGGTACGTTTTTCTGCCGAAGTTCAGGGCGTTTGGGCCGAACTTTGCGAGAATGATCGCCTCGAGGATGAGTGCGACTGCCACGCCGCTCACGAGCGCGGAGATGCCTTCGTTGCTTCTTCCGCGTAGTGGCCGAAATCCGATCCTCTCAACGAGGATGCCCAGTCCCGAGCAAGCCACCACGGCGATGGCAATTGCGAGCACGATCGGGACGCCGTGGCTCGACATGAGGTACGTGACGTATGCGCCTGCGGTAAACACCGCGACGTGAGAAAGGTTCAACACATCGAGCACCCCCAGGACGAGGGTGAACCCGACCGCAAACAGCGCGTACTGGCTGCCAAGCGCGAGACCGTTCACCACCTGCTGCATGATCCGTCCGTTCGTCCCTCATATCCTGGCGTAGTCTCGGTAATGTATTGCTGACGTCTCGGCTTGTCAACGCCCTGGCGCGCGCCTACCGTCGGGCCGGCGAGCGACGGCGCGCCTGCGTTTTGGTGTGGCCGCGACTACTCAATCTTCGGCGGCAGAGTTGCCGGCGACGGCTAGTGCGACTGGCGGTGTGGCAGATCGAGGTTGGTTGGGTCGGGGACTGGCGCGGTGACGCTGGCGCGTTCCGTTTCCAGCCCTCGCCCGTCGAGTGAAGTAGGCCGCCGGCGAGGTGCCCGTCGTTCAGGTCCTTTTCGGCCCCTTCCCGAACGGTGAGGTTGTCCCGCTTCCCGTTGAACTTCGGTGGCGGTCCTCGTGATCGTCAGGCGGCGATCACGTTGTCATCATGACGGACGGTACCGACAGTAATGATCGAAGCGGTCTCGATCGGTCGTGGCTCGGTGTCTCCGACTGACGCCCTGCTGGGTTGTCTTCGAATTGTTGTGCCCGGCCGGTCGGGGCTCCGCAAAGCGGGCGTCAGCCGGGCGGACATGACCTAATAAGAGCTTGGCGAGCGCCTCATTACTGTCCTGTCTGCCCGACCCGGCTGACGTCTGACCCTCCGCATGGAAGGCAGGTCCAGCATGACATTTCCCAGCGAGTCCGAGCAGGTGTTCGGTGGCGTGGACACCCACGACGCGACGATTCACGTGGCCGCGGTCAGCGACCGCGGCCGAGACCTCGACGATCGCGAGTTCCCCACCACCCCAAGCGGTTATCGGCGTGCGCTGGCGTTCTTGGCCAGCCTCGGCGAGCTGATCGCGATCGGGATCGAGGGCTCGTCGTCCTATGGCGCCGGCATCGCACGAGCCGCGCTGGCTGACGGCCTGGTCGTGGTGGAGGTAATGCGCCCGGACCGGGCTGAGCGGCGACGGCTGGGCAAGTCCGACCCGATCGACGCCTACCAAACTGCCCGCGCCGCCGCCTCGATGCACCGGGTGACGCCGGTCAAGGACGCCAGCGTGGTCGAGGGCATCCGTGCCCTGCACAACGCCCGCCGCTCGGCGATGAAGGCCCGCACCGCGGCGATGGTGCAGATCTTCCACCAACTCGTCGTCGCCCCGGCCGACATCCGCGAGAAATACCGGGCTCTGGCCGGCGAGAAGCGGATCAACGCCCTGGCCAGGATGCGGATCACCACCACCCGTCCGGCCGCCGAACAGGCCGTGCTCGTGTCGTTGAAGACACTCGCGGCCCGCTGCCAACAACTCAAGGACGAACACGAACAGCTCGGCAAGCACCTCGACCAACTCGTCACCGCAGCCAATCCCGGCCTGCGCGGCGCCTACGGAGTCGGACCGGACACCGCAGCCCAGCTGCTGATCACCGCCGGCGGCAACCCCGACCGGTTCCGCTCCGAAGCCGCCTTCGCCGCGCTCTGCGGCGCCAGTCCCATCCCCGCCTCATCGGGCAAGACCGTGCGCCACCGGCTCAACCGCGGCGGCGACCGCGCCGCCAACGGCGCCCTGCACCGCATCGCCCTGGTCCGCATGAGCAGCGACCCGCGCACCCGCGCCTACGTCGCCGCCCAACGCGCCAAAGGCCTGTCCAGCAAAGAGGTCCAACGCAAACTCAAACGAGCCATCGCCCGTGAGATCTTCCGCTACCTCGCCACCCCGATCACCGTCCCCGCCGTCGACGACCTCCGGCCACTGCGCCAGAGGAAGAACCTCACGCTGACCGCAGCAGCGAACCACTTCGCTGTCTGGCCGAGCGTTATCTCCGAACTCGAGCGCGGCCTGCGACGAGACGACACCCTCGCCGACCAATACCGCCGATGGCTTCATGCCGCTTGACGGCAGATAGGAGCATCAGTTTCGGCGGCGACATGCTCATCGAGCGCGATGCGGAGTGCTGGCAGGTGCAGGTGGCCGTTGACGCGGCGGAACTGGCTGCGGGCTTCGATCATGCCGGCGGCGCACCAGCGCAGCGCCATGGTGCCGTTCTGCCAGTTCTTCACGTTGCTGGAGTGGTTGCGTGCGATGGAGATCATCGACTCGATGCTGTTGGTCGAGCGCAGCGTGCGCGCGAGGGTGGGCGGCACGTTCAGGCGTAGCACGGTCAGCGTCTCGGCCAGGCCTTCGCGCAGGCTGCCGGCGGCGCCGGGGTGGGTGCGTTCGAGCTCTTTGGCCAATGCCTCGAGCTGCGCCTGGGCGATGAGCGCGGACTCGGCGTGGTAGGCCGCCCGCATCCGCTTGGTCACTGTCGTGGCCAGGTGATCGGGCAGCTTGTCGGCGACGTTGCGCAACTTGTGGAGTTGGCAGCGACCGATCACGGGGTGGTCGAACACACGCACCACCGCGGCCCGCAACGCCTTGCCGCCGTCGAGACCGATGAAGATCGGCCGTGTGGTGTCCAGACCGCGATCCCGCAGCCCGCTCAGCAGATCGGTGACCACGCTGGTGTTCTCCGTACTGCCTTCGGCCAGCCCGAGTGGGTGCTTGACGCCGTCGATGCCGATACCCAGGGCGACCACGCACAGGTGCTCGCCGAAGTGCACGCCGTCGAGCATCAACGCCACCAGATCCAGCCCGGACAGTTCGGCGGCGAGCAACTCGCCCAGCGCGGTCTCGGTCGCCGCGACGAACCGCCTGCTCACCGCGGACTTGCTCGTCGACCGAGCGGAGGCTTCGACGCGCTGTCCGACCGGTTCCAGTCCGACCGGGTAGCGGCGCGTCGACAGGCCGGCGAGCATGCGGGCCATCGCCATCCTGCCCAGCACCTCGGTGGAGGAGAACAGCTCATAGGACTCGACCGGCAACTCGCCCGAACCATCCGTGGCTCGCATACGCGGGCGGGTCACCGGCACCCGACGCCCACCCAGGGTCACCGAGCCGTCCTCACTGCCGTGCCGGGTCGCGGTGCGGGCTGGGTCGTGCTTGCCTCGCGGTCCGCACACCGCCTCCACGTCGGCGTTCATCATCGCGGCCATCACCTGCAGCCCGGTGCCCACTGCCATGGCCAGCAGACCCTCCTGCACATCACCGGCCAGCTCAGCCATCACCACCGACACTGCTTCAGGCAGCACCGGTGCCTTCGCGCTCGTCGTGTTCTTCTGGTACTTGTTCATAGCGGTCCCCTGTCTTGGGTCGACTTGGCGGTCGCCCAACACCTACCGCAAGGCAGG
>QHBY01000082.1:0-19615 GCA_003244245.1 Pseudonocardiales bacterium | reverse complement strand
TTCCACGAGACCCGGGACAACCTCCGAACGGTACGTGCGCCTTTCAGCGCATACCGCTCTCCAGTGTTCGTTTCCGGGCGGTGGCTGTGGCCCATCCAGCGTGGATGTCCTGGTGGCAGTGTTCGCAGACCACGAGGGTCTTGCGTTTACGCATCGCCATCAAGCGAACCCAGGCAGCCCGATCTGGTCGTCCTGGCTTGTCGAGGTCAGCCAGTTTGCGGACGTGGTGGACCTGAAGGCCCACCTGTCCCTGGCATTAGCTCGCAAGCTTCGACGCCTTACCTCTGGCGGACCGACCAACTGCCGGTTCGCGTCAACTGGGAGACGACCGGTGCGTCCGAGACTCTGTAGAGCATGTCCTTCACGGCGAGCTCGATCAACGGTCGCTTCTCCTTGAGGACGACGATCTTGTCGAGCCCTCGGAGAAGTCGGCGATCGTGGGGTGAATGGAGACACCATGCCGAGCCTTGAGGATCCTGACGCCAGAAGATCCCGGTGCGTTGATGGATACCCCAAGAATCCGTAGCGCTTGCCGCGCGTCGAGTTACACCGCTCCGGCACCGGTGATTCAGACGCGCGCATCGGGGTCGCCCTACGTGCGATTCAGCGGCTTGCCAAGCGGCAGACCAGCCGCCATCTGCAGCCGGTTGACCACGTCGGCGGCGTCCTGGTGGGCGAGCGGCGGCGCTGGGACGGCGGTCATCGTCCGAAGGCATCAGTGTGCTCCGTCGCCTCGTTGTCAAGAGTGCGTCGATAGCGGTGCATTCCGGCCAACCAACGGTCGGGGTCGGCAGCTTTGTTCGCGTACATCGCCGCTACTTCGGTATGCGGTAGAGCCAGAAAGCGCTGGCTCTGGAGCGCATCGATCAATGCGTCAGCAACGCTGAGAGGGGTCACGACCTCACCCGCGTGGCTGATGGCCGCCAAACCAAGACTCACGTCTCCGCCTGCATCCGCTGGTTCTTCCAGCATCGACGTGCGCACACCCATGGGACACAGGCAGCACACCTGAATGCCTCGGTCGCCGTAGGTGGCGGCGAGCCACTCTGCAAACGCGACTGTGGCGTGCTTAGTCGCCGAGTACACCGGCGATCCAAGTTGGGTGAGCAGGCCCGCGGCGGAGGCGGTGGATACGAAGCATCCGCCCGCGGACGCTTCAAGCCACCGCGGTACTAGCCGCCGGGCGGCCCGCACGTGACTCATCACGTTCACCGCCCAGGCTGTGTCCCAACTCGCCTCGTCGGTCTCGAGCCCGAAGCCGTTCAGCACTCCGGCGTTCGCTATGTACACATCCGGAAATCCGAACGCGGCCGACGCGCCGTCAATCACCGAACCGATGTGGTCATCGCGATTGGCGTCGGCTGCAAATGCGATGACCCGATTCGGATATTGTGTGCGCAGACCAGCAGCGACCTCGTCCAGGCGACGTTCCTCGATGTCGGTGACGACGACATTCAGGCCCTCTTCGAGCATACGCTGCGCGATCGCGGCTCCGATGCCGCCTGCCGCTCCCGTAACGATGGCGGACCGACGATCCAGTGCCATGCCAACCTCCCCGGTAGTCCTCATGCAAGGCAGCACATTAGCGAATGGTGATCGGTCTCCTCATCGCCGACCTCCTCGCCGACCTCCCCGCGCTCGGCAAAAAATGTCTGCGCGCGATTCGTCGACGTCACGGACGGCCGACGAGTGGGCGTGCGTCGATCGAGCGTGATCGGGTGAGGTCGAGAGGTCAGGCCCCTACATCGCCTCCACCCACGACGAGAATCCGAATATGAGTGTCGCGGACATCGAAGGGGATCACGTCTACCGCACCACCGTGTTCACCGCTCACGGCACTTTCAGGATGTGAGCCCCAGCTGCGCCATCATCTCCGCGCCGCGATGCACGTCGGAATCACTGGTCAGGAACTCGACGAAGCCATCCTGCAGACCGTCCCCTATGCCGGCTTCCCACCCGCGATGAACGCCGCGCGGATGCTCGACGAAATCCTCATCGACCGCGAGGTCTAGCCGCGCCGTCCGCCGACAAGGCGCCAACCCGATGGTCATACGCGAAGGAGGCCCAACACTAGGAGAGCCGACCGGGTCGACCTGACTTCGCCCGGCGCCAAACCTACTTGTACGGATAAGCATGAAGGGGAATATCGGCGCTCACCGGTCTAGGTTGACAGTCATGGCTACTACGACGACTGCGCGAAAGCGGAAGCGGCCCGCTCCCCCGGCCACGCCGTCGGTGGCGGAGCTGGCTGAGCAATGGCTGACAGCCAAGCGCGCCCTTGAGTCGGCCGGGCAGGCGGCCAAGGGGCACAGNNCGCGCCGATCTGGCCCGGTGGGGGCGGCTGCTCACCGCCGCTCAGCACGACGCTGCAGACGAGGACGCGGGGTTGGACGTGACCACCGACCTGGCCACGGTCTCCCTCGATCACCTGACGACGGACGAGCTGGTCACCGCGGTCGCCGCGGCCAAGAAGGCGTGGAGCGACGCGACCGTGGCCCGGATGCTGTCCACGATGCGGGGCTTCGCCCGCTGGCTCACCCGACGCCAGCTGCTGACCGTAGACCCGTGTGATAGCGAGCTGCTGCGGGTGTCCTCTCGCAGCCAACGCAGGCCGCGCGCGGTCGAGGAGCCCGATGTCGAGGCCATGGTCGTCGCGGCGCGGGGTGAGCCGACCGGGCGGCAGCAGATGTTCTGGCCGGTCCGCGACGTGGCGCTGCTGCGGTTCCTGGCCGGCACCGGCGCCCGGGCCGAGGAGATCTGTGGCGCGACGATCGGGGAGATCGACCGCCGGCCCGAGCGGCCGATCTGGCGGGTCGGGCGTGCCAAGGGCGGCAAGCAACGTGACGTCCCGCTGCGTCGAGACACCGTCGACGCGGTCGATGAGTGGCTCGCGGCGCGCGCGGGTCATTTCCCTGGCCGGCCCCCGGGACGCGCGGCGCCGCTGTTCGTGCGTACCGACGGCACACCGCTGACGGAGCGCACTCTGGATCGGCTGCTGCGGGCGATCGCGCTGCGCGCCGCGGTCGGCCTGCCGACCGGCGCGGCCGCGCACGCGTTCCGTCACCACTACGGCGTCACCCTGGCGCTGCGCGGCGTTCCCCAGGCGGCGATCAGTCAGCTGATGGGTCACGGGCCGCTACGCCGGCGACCCGACTCCGGAACAACTGACCCGCTACTTCCACCTCTCCCCCACCGACCTGGAGCACGCGCGTCGGCGGCGCAGTCCCGCGACCCAGCTCGGCTACGGCGTCCAGTTGGGGACGGTGCGCTTCCTCGGCACGTTCACTCCAGTCGCCAGCACACCGCACACGGTCGTCGCCTAGGTCGCCCGCCAGGTGGACGTCGACGCAAGCCAGTGGCCCGGCTACGTCGCCTCCCGGGCTCGGGAGGTTCATCAGGTCGACATCCGCCTCGAGCACGGCTATCACGTGTTCCGCCAAGACACCGCGCACGTCACATTTCTCCGGTGGCTGTGGGACCGGGCCTGGACTGCTGACGACTCGGCCTCGCAGCTTCTCGATCTGGCCACCGGCTGGCTCGTCGAACACCAAATCCTGCTGCCGGGATTCACCGTGCTGCAGCGCCTGTGCTCCACCGCCCGCGACCGAGCCACCCGGCTGGCCTCGCGACGCATCGCCAGCCAGGTCCCTCACGATCGACGGCACGACCTGAAGTCGCTGCTCGACGTCGCCGCCGGCGAGAACACCTCACGACTGGAGCAGCTGCGCCGTCCACCGCGCTAACCCAGCATCGACGGGCTCATCGCCGCCCTGCAACGCCTCGCCCGTGTCCAACGCCTCGGCGCAACCGTGATCCAGCTGGACGGCGTACCGGCCAGTCGCACCGCCCGGATGGTGACTGAGGCGCTGCAGGTCAAGGCTCAACGCATCCGGCGCCACTCCCCCGAACGGCGCGACGCCACCGTCGCCCTGTTCGCCCGGCACCTGCACGCCACGGCCCACGACGACGTCATCGACGTCCTACTGATCGTCCTGCACGACCTCACCGCAAAGGTCGAACGCCTCGGCGAACAGGAACGCCTTCGCACCCTCGGCGACCTCGACGCCGCTGCGTTGCTACTCGCCCGCGCCGCGCAAGCGCTACTCGATCCCACCGTCGCCGACAGCCGCGTCCGCGCGGCAACCTTCCAACAGGCCAGCCGCTCCGAGCCGCAGACCGCGATCGCCCGCGTCCACGCGATCGTCGCTCATCCTGGCGACCGAGTCGCCGCCGGCGTGCGCGCCCGCTACCCGCACATCCGCCGCTTCCTGCCGGCCCTGCTCCGGCAGGTCAGTTTCGATGCGACCACACCCGCTGATCCTGCGCTCGCCGCGGTCAAACACCTCGCCGCGGTCGAAGACGGTAACGCCGCGCTGAGCGACGCACCGACCGGCCACGTCGGAAGACGCTGGACGGCGCTGGTGTTCGGTGACGACGGCTCCCTCGCCGTCGGCGCGTACACCGTGTGCACGCTCGACGCGCTGCGGCTGGCGATCCGACGCCGCGACGTGTTCGTGCCCGACGCGCTGGGCTGGGGCGACCCCCGCCGGCTGCTCGCACGCTTGAGCCGCGAACTCGACGACGCCTACGCCCACGCCGGCGAGGTCGTCACCGACGAACCCGACCTGCTCGCCGCCGACCACACCCAGGAACGGTTCAAGGTTTCACCGCTGGCCGCCGAGCCGCTCAGCGAGCACAGAGCTGCTGCGCGATCGGATCGCCGCCCTGATCCCGACCTCCGAACGTCCCGAGGTGCTGCTCGAAGTCGATGCGTGGACCGGCTTCACTCAGGCGTTCCTTCCAGCGACCGGAAACGCCCGATCGCCCGACCTGGCGCTCTCGATCTGCGCGGCGCTGCTGGTTCAGGCGTGCAACATCCCTACACCGCCGTGTCGCGTCGTGACGTCCCCGCCCTCACCGAGGCGCGCTTGAAATGGGTCGAGGCCAACTACCTGCGCGCCGACACGATCACCGCCGCCAACACCAGGCTCGTCGACCACCAAGCCGGCATCCGGCTCGCCCAGCAGTGGGGCGGCGGCGAACTCACCTCCGCCGACGGCCTGCGCTTCGTCGTGCCGGTCCGCTCGATCCACTCCGGACCCAACCCACGCTATTTCGGGACCGGCCGCGGGATCACCCTGTTCAACTACGTCGCCGACAACTACCTCGGCTGGGCCAGCATCGTCGTCACCGGCACCGCCCGCGACAGTCAGTTCCTACGCGACCGGATCCTGGATAACCCGACCAGCCTCAACCCGACGGAGATCGTCACCGACACCGCGTCGGCCAGCGACCTGAACTTCGGCCTGTGCCAACTGCTCGGCTACCGATACATGCCGCGACTGGCCGATCTGCCAGACCGGCGACTGTTCCGAATTCACCCCGCCCGCGACTACGGGCCGTTGAACCCGCTCGCCCGCCACCGCATCAACATCGGCCTTATCCGCGACCACTGGGACGACATCTGCCGCGTCGTCGGCACCCTGCACACCAAGGCCGCCGTGCCTTCCGAAGTCATCCGCGCGCTGCAACGGGCCGGCCGACCCGTCGTGCTCGCCCGAGCGATTGCCGAGATCGGCAAGGCGTACGGACCATCGCGACGCTCGACTACGCCACCAGGCCCGAGCAGCGTCGACGCATTCTGATCCAGCTCAACAGGCAAGAGTCCCGACATGCCCTGGCTCGCGCGGTCTGCCACGGCCGGCGCGGACAGATCCATCAGGCCTACCGCTCCGGCCAGGAGCAACAACTCGGTGCGCTTGGACTGGTCACCAACGCGATCGTGCTCTGGAACACCACCTACATGAACCATGCGATCGATCACCTCGACCGCAGCGGGACCCCGACGGCCGACAGCGATCAAGAACGGCTCTCACCACTGCAACACGAGCAGGTCAACCTGCACGGCCGCTACTCGTTCCTCCTACCCGACCAGCTCCGCGTAAGGGAACTTCGCCCGCTCCTGACCGCCGGCGATAGCTAACGCGGATCCTGTACGACTGCTACCCCGACCCCGCTTAGTGGACACCGTCGGCTTCTTCGCGCTCGTCGCCGGCGCCGTCGTAGCGGTCCGGGCCAGACGGCGTCGGTTGACATAACGCATGCGCGGAACAGCCCGCGTTGAGGGCCCGACTAGCAGGGCTTGTTCCAGTCGCTCGGCGCGGGCGCCTTGTACGCCGACGGCCCGACCGGGCCGGTCGACTCGCTGGTCTCGCCGACCTCACCCCATGCGCCGCCGTAGCCGTACCAGGGCTGGTCGCGCACGTTGAGCAGGTTGTTCCACGTCGACCAACGCGGTCCCTGGTCGGTTCGATCGAGGTCGTGCCCTCCCCCGGTGGGGTAGGTGGCATGGGTGCCGAGCGCGCTGTAGGCGACCGGATGCGAATCGACACTCGCCACGGCGCTCCACGGCAGGGTGCAGTACCCGGAGTGGATGTAGTACGCGGCCTGCGTGGCGTGGTTATTCGCATCGAGGCGGACAGTGACCCGCTCCCAGTCCCCCTCGTGATCAGCGACCGTCGTGATGGCGTCGTTGAAAGCGTAGAAGAACCAGTAGGCGACGAACTGGTGCGCCTGGTACTCGTAGACGACCGGTGCGGTCCGCCCGACGCCGCGCCGGGCGGTGTTGTCCAGGTCGAGGAAGAATCCCTCGCCGCTCACCACGCCGCCTCGGGGCCGGGTGTAGGCGGTGGTGGTGTACCACTGGTCGTGGTGGGCGCACCCGGGCCATGAGTTCGCGGTCTGGTGCCGGTAGCCCCCGTTGCCAAGCTTGGCGATGTCCACATTCCCGCGGCTGGCGAGCTGATGGTCGGCACAGCCCTGGTCGTGCGACCACCGTAGTTTGGAGCGGGTCACGAAGTCCTTGGCGATCGCCGGTCGGTAAATGTCAGTCGAGTACAGGTAAACCGACGGCGCGTACTGCATGATCACGTCCAGGTCCGTGGCAGCGGCCGCCGGCGGGGACACGGCAGTCAGAGTGGCGAGGCCGAGAAGTACGCTCAGAGACAGCAGGCGCACTTTGGCCAGCTTTCCACTAATCTGCATCAATTGTCCTCTCCTCGGGCAGCGCGCCAACCGTAGCCATTCCAGCCCGGTTCGGGTAGGTATGGGCTCCCCAATCGACGAGCGGTCACCGTGCCCTATGACGTAAGGAATGATCGATGACAACGCTGCCGCTGACTCCCGACGAGCTGCTCACGACAACGCGATCGGTGCGCAAGCGGCTGGACCTGACCCGGCCCGTTCCGCTCGAGCTGGTCCGCGAGTGCCTCGAGATCGCGGTCCAGGCCCCCTCGGGAAGCAACCGCCAAGACTGGCACTGGCTCGTCGTCGCCGACCCGGAGATCCGCCGCCGGATCGCCGCTTATTACAAGCGCTCGTGGGATGCCTACGCGGGCTCGACGTCCTCGGCGGCCAGCCTGTTCGCCGACGACCCGGCTCGGGCGGCTACCCAGCAGCGCGTCGGCGACAGCGCGACGTGGCTGGCCGAGCGGATGCACGAGGTGCCGGTGCTGGTGATTGCGTGCCGAACGGTCACCGGCCTGTCCCCCGGCAATCAAGCCGACGTCTGGGGCTCGTTGCTGCCCGCGGCGTGGAGTTACTGCTTGGCGGCGCGGGCACGTGGGCTGGGAACAGCGTGGACGACGCTGCATCTGGAGTATGAGACCGAGGTGGGCGAGATCCTGGGGCTGCCGGGCAACGTCCGCCAAGGCGTGCTCATCCCCACCGCGTACTTCATCGGCGAGACGTTTCGCCCCGCCCCGCGCCAGCCGCTCGACACGGTGCTGCACGTCAACCACTGGTGACGTGTCGGAGCGCTGAGCTCAGCGCGGTAGGAGGGTCAGTGGACGAAGCCCCTCACGTGCAGCGACACCGCGCGGATGCTGCCGGTGTCGAGTGCTGCGACGTCGGCGACGGTGAACGTCCAGTTGCCGTCAACCGGCGACTGGGCCAGCGGCGCCAGCGGATCGTTCGGTCGCCACGACCCGGTGAACGGCGCGTCGGCGCTGGTGGCGAACGAGATCGGCTTCGCGGCGGCATCGTCGAACACGACCTGGCACATGTTGTTCGCAGTGAGCCCGATCCGGACGAACAGGCTGGCGGTCTGACCGCCGGGGCTGCTCAGCGTGCCCACCAGGTCTGAGACATAGGAGTGGTCGATGCCCACCGTGGTGGAGCCGACGTCAGTCGTGCACGTGGTGCCGTCGATCGAGAACGTCAGCTGATTGGCGTACCCGATCCCCGACACCGGGAGGGTGACTGATGCCCCGGCCGGGTCGTTGTCTGGGATCGGCAGGGCCGGGCCGGTGTAGGCGAATGTGGTCGGAGTCGCTGCCGGCTCACCCGTACCCAGGTGCACGGTCGTGGTCTGCGGCGACAGGACACCGGCGAATGTCACCGTGGCGCTAAGCGCGAGGGGCTTGCCCAGCGGGTAGCTCGCGGCCAGTTTCACCGTGAAGTCCTTCGACTTGGACGTACCGGCAGCGATCGACCCGTAGGCCCGGGTGCGCGGCGTGACGGTGGCCAGCGGGTCGGCGCTGGTCAGCCGCACGCTCACGCCGGTCGCCGTGCCGTCGCCCTGGTTGACGGCGGGCAGGTGCGCCGTGGCCGTCTCCCCCGGCTCGAGGAACGCATCGCCGTCACCGGTCACCGGCGTCAGGGTCGGCTCACCGGCCACCACGAGTGGCTGTGGCGTGGCCCCGGTGAAGGCCAGGACGCGATCGGCACGCAACACGCCTGCGCCGGTGCGGGCGTCGACGCCGGCCGGGGTGAGGTCCAGCGCAGTGGCGTTGAAGGCCTCGCGGACGTCGGCCGTGCTCGCCCCCGGGTTCCCAGACAGGACGAGTGCGGCGATCGCGGCCGCATGAGGTGCTGCGGCCGACGTGCCGAAGAACGGTGAGAAACCGGCCACCGAGGTACTCACACCGTCAGCCGCCGTGATATCCGGCTTCTGCCGCACCACTCCCCCCGCCGCCAGCGGCGAACCGTCGGCGTTGAAGAACCCCCGCCGCGGCCCGTCCGAGGTGAAGCGCTCCGGCTTCTGTGCTGTGGTGAACGGTTTCGGGAACGGACCGCTCGGGTTCGGCGGGTCACCGGGCTCGAGGTCGAAGGGCAGCGCGGTCGCGGCCGGCGCTGCGGCCACACTGAAGGCATTGACCGCTGCCGAGTGGCCACGGGTGCGANNGGCCACGGGTGACGCCGGGTGTCACCCGCGCCACCAGGCCGTCGGCGGAGTTGGAGAAGCGGCCGCGCAGCGCGCTCAACTGGAAGTAGCGATCCGCACCCGCGAACTTCACCACGGCCAGTCGCAGGCCACTGCCACCGAAAAGCGGGGTCTGCAGGATCTCGAACGGATCCTGGGTGCCGCTCTGCACATCCTGCGAGAACGCGACCACGTTGTTGGCCGCGTCGAACAGGTAGAGGTCGTAGTCGTCACCGGCAGCACCGAGCGGATCGGCCCAGAACAGCGTGACCGGGACGCCGGCACTCGACGCGTCAGAGATGGGTTCGTAGACCTGCACTCCCGTGCCTGGGTCGAAGTCATGGGCGCTCCCGACGAACTTGCCCACGCCGCGCCCCGAGCTGACGAAGTTGCCTTCGAAGTTTCCCGACGTGCCGTCGATCGTGTTGCCTTCGTTGCCGGCGGAGCTGAAATACATCGCGCCGTCGTCTGTTACTGCGTTGACCGACTGCGCGATGGGTCCGTCCTGGAAGGGATCCTCGTTGAAGTAGATGACGTCGTCGACGATGATGTCGCAGTGGGCCCGGAAGCGCAGGCCGCGGATGTTGTCGGCGAATGATGCACCGCTGGTGAACGCGGTGGCAAAGCCGAGGCTGGCGTTTGGTGCCAGGTCGTGGACGATCTCGAGCATCGCGGTGCCCTCGTCGCCGTCGCCCTGCTGTCCGGGGAGAACATCGACGACCGGTAGTTCCCCTGCTGCTTGCGACTTGGCCAGCGACGTGACTCCGTCGGACAGCACGCACACCTTGACACCCGTGCCGGTCACGTTCGTCCTGGTGCGCGCCTTGTCGACCGCATCGGCCTTGTCGCCCTCGGAGACGACTGCGCCCTGACCCGCGGGGGGCGCCTTAGCCGCCAGTGCCACCTTCAACCGCGCGTCGAGTCGGGCGCCCTTTGCTTCCTTGGACTCGGGCTTCACCGGCGCCGCAGCCGGGCCGGCCTCGTGTGCCGTGATCGCGCCGGTGGCGACACGTACGTTCACGACGTCCTTCCAGGACGCGACCGTGCTCAGTTGCGACACCGGCACATCGGCGCGGATTGCCCTCAACCTGGGCGAGGCATAGGCGACGGTCGCACCGGCACCACGCAGTCGGCTGAGCAGGTCGCTCGACACCGCCGTGACCTCGACGTCGACCGCGGTGGTGCCGCTCTTGGACAGCGTGACGCCGGTCTGCAGTTTGGGAGTGGCATTCGTCGTCGCCGGGCTCGCCTGCTGCCGAGCGATGAGCGCCAAGCGACTGTCGAGCTTGCGCTCTGCCGGGGTGAGAGACGTCTTCATCTGCTGTAGCGCCGCGATCTGGTCTGCGGCCGTGGCGGGTAGCGCCCCCGGCTTCGCGGTCTGGCCGGCTGGTGCCGCAACTGCCGCCGTGGCAAGGGAGAAGCTCACGATGCCCGCAGCACCCGCAGCCAAGGTCTTCGTGCGCCAAAGGTGCCGAGCAGTGTTCATGAGGTAACCCCCGTTTTGCGGCCGCACAGGCCGAATTGCACCATAAGTTAGCGATGTGACAAATCGGGGTCAAGATCCAGCAACACAACCGACGGGCCGAATGGCCTGGTTGTCCCAGCTGGGCCGTTGCCCGATCAGCGCGTGAACTTGCGCAGGATCCGGCTCAGGTGAGCCTGGTCGGCAGCACTCAATGTGCCGAAGAAGCGCTCGGCCTCGGCCGCCCTGGTCGCGCGGATCGCGTCACTCACGCGTCTGCCTTCGTCGGTCAAAGACACAAGAGTCGCCCGTCGGTCTTCGGGGTCGCCCTGGCGTTGCACGAACCCGCGTTCTTCCAGCGCGTCGACCACCTCGGTGGCGGTTCGCGCTGCGATGCGCAGGTGATCGGACAGTTCACTGAGCCGGATCACTCCGTGCCGCGTCAGCACCCCCATGGCCCTCGCGTGTGAGGGCGTGATGTCCCACGGAGCCAGTGCCTGCATCGACATCTGTCGTACCTGCCGGGCAACCTGCCAGAAGGACTCCATCAACGTCTCGTCGTCGGCCATCGGAATAGGTTAGCAAGAATAGGTGTTGTAACCTCATGATGAGGTAACCTCAGCATCATGAGGCGAGGTCCGCCGGACTCCGCCCGAACATAGGAAGAAGTGAGTCCTCTGGAAACGCCCAACTCGATCCGGGGCCGACGAGCAAGCGGCCCAACGACTGTCACCGCCGCCGAGCGGGCGCAGGCACGCGACGTGTCGTTGCGCCGCATCGGCCGGCTGTTCTCGGCCTACCGCGTGGCACTGGCGATCGTGATCGCGATCATCGTGGCGTCATCTATCGTCGCCATGGCTTCGCCGTTCCTGCTCCGCGCAGTCATCGACAACGCCCTGCCGAACCAGGATCTGCGGCTACTGGTGTGGCTCGTGGCGGGCATGCTCGCCGTCGCTGCGCTCACCTCAGCGTTCGGGGTCGTGCAGACCTGGATCAGTACCAAGATCGGTCAGCAGGTGATCCACCGGCTGCGCTCCGACGTCTTCGCGCATCTCCAACGTCAGTCGATCGCGTTCTTCATCCGTACCCGAACCGGCGAGGTGCAATCGCGGATCACCAACGACATCGGCGGCATGCAGTCGGTGGTCACGTCCACGGCGACCTCGATTGCATCAAATCTGACCACCGCCGTCGCCACGGCGGTCGCGATGACAGCGCTGTCGTGGCGGCTATCACTGGTGTCGCTCGTGGTCATGCCGCCGGCTGTCTACCTCACCCGCCGGGTCGCCATGACCCGCCGGGCGATCACCGCGCAGCGCCAGCGCGAGTTGGCCGACCTCAATGTGACGATCGAAGAGGGGCTGTCCATCAGTGGGATACAACTCAGCAAGACCATGGGCACCGGGCCATCGCTCGTCGCACGGTTCACTGCGTCCTCGGCTCGATTGATCGACCTCGAACTGCGCTCGGAGCTGGCCGGCCGCTGGGTGATGGCGTCAATGAGCGTCATCTTCGCCGCGATTCCCGCGGTCATCTATCTCAGCGCGGGTCTTCCGATGACCGCGGGAACGATGACCATCGGGACGCTGGTTGCGTTCACGGCGCTGCAGTCTGGGCTGTTCCGGCCGTTGATGGGTCTGCTCAACGTGGGCGTATCGCTCACCAGCTCGCTGGCCTTGTTCGCGCGGGTGTTCGAGTACCTCGACCTGCCCGTCGACATCGACGATCCCCAATCGCCGGTCGAGGTGAACCCTGCGCTCGTGAACGGTCACGTCCGCTTCGACGACGTGACCTTCGCCTATCCGGGTGGTACCACCGCCGCGGTCGCCGGGGTGAGTCTGGACGTCGCGGCAGGCACGACCTTGGCGCTCGTCGGCGAGACAGGTTCGGGCAAGAGCACGATCGCTGCCCTGCTCGCTCGCCTCTACGACCCGAGCTCGGGCCGGGTCACGATCGACGGCATCGACGTGCGGGACATGAGAATGGCAGACCTCGCGAGCGTCGTGGGCATGGTCAGTCAAGAGACCTATCTGCTGCACACCACCGTGCGCGAGAACCTCCGCTACGCCAAGCCCGACGCCACCGACGAGCAGATCGAGACGGCGGCGCGCGCGGCGCAGATTCACGAGCTGATCGCTGCACTCCCCGACGGTTACGACACTGTGGTCGGATCGCGTGGGCATCGCTTCTCCGGTGGCGAGAAGCAGCGCATCGCGATCGCCCGCACCCTGCTGCGCAATCCGCGGGTGCTCATCCTCGACGAGGCCACCAGCGCGTTGGACACCGAGACCGAGCGCGCGGTGCAGACGGCCTTCGACGCCCTGGCTCAGGGCCGAACCACGATCACCATCGCGCACCGGCTCTCGACGGTGCGCGACGCCGCTCAGATCGTCGTGATCGACCACGGGCGGGTCATCGAGTCGGGCACGCACGCCAGCCTGGTCGAGGACAACGGCCGCTACGCCACCCTCGCTGCGTGAGGTGATGTCGCGACGCAGGCCGGTCGGCTCATGCTCTGGCGGCCTCGCGAGCCATCCGGGCCCAGCCCAGCGCGGCGACGCCTGCCAGCGCGATTCCGCCCAGCGCGGCCCGGTCGAGACCCTCGCGCCTTATCAACGGCAGGCTCTGCACGGCAACGTCGGCGGCATCGACAGCCGCCTGCAGGGCGAATACCGACGGCGAGGGCCCGTCGGGGCTGCGAACGGCATCGATGACCAGCCAGGCGAGCAGCAACTCGCGCACGCCGAACAGTCCGGCGAGCAGCCGGGCGCTCGGGTTGTCGTGCTCGGCTGGATAGCCGGCGACCTTCGATGAGACCTTCGGCGCCAGGATCGAGGCGACACCGATCCCGCCTCGGACTGACGCCGCCACCACGGCTCGACTGCGAAGACTCATCGCGCGACCCTACGCCCGAGGCGAACGGCAGGACTCCGCTAGTCTGCGTTTGATTCCGGCACGTTCGCCATAGCGTCGGTTCACTACGCCACCGACAGGACGCCTATATGTCAGAGCCACCGTTTCAGCCGCCGCCACCGGATGCTCAGCAGCCCTACGCATCCCCCAATCCCGGCCAGCAGCATCCATATGGGTATCCCGGCCAGCCGCAGCAACAACCGCCGCCGTACGCAGCCCAGCCCTACGGCGCCGCGCCGCCGTACGGACCTGCGCCGTACGCGGCCCAGCCATACGGCGGCCAGCCGTACGGGGCGCCCAACTACGCCGCTCCGCAGTACTCGGCGTACGGCGCACCTGCTCTCGCGAAGCCCACCGGATGGTTCGTGGTCAATTGGCTGTTCCTCTGGCCACTGGCGATCTACTCGCTCACCTCAGCGTGGGGGCCGATGGATCAGGCCCTCTTCGCAGGTGACATGCCCCGGGCGCAGTTCCAGGCCGCGCGGGTCAAGAAGTTCGGCATCATTGCGCTGTGTGTCGGACTCGGCCTGACCGTTGTGTGGGTCATCATCGCCGTCGCGATCGCGGCGACCGCGACGGTGAGTTGCGGCTACGACTCGTTGGGCAACTACAACTGCTGACTGACGCCGTCCATGTCGTCATGCAAAGAACTGTTTGCAAAGAACCCTTTGCACAGCTAACTTTGCATCCATGTCGGTCCGACGGTTCGAGATGGACGCCGCGACGCTGAAGGTGCTCGCGCACCCGATGCGCGTTCACATGCTGCGCATCCTGCAGCTGCGCAAGAAGGTCAGCGTGACCAGCCTCGCGGCGGAGTTGGGCGAAACGACCGGTGCCACCAGCTACCACCTACGCCAGCTCGCTCGCCACGGACTGGTCGAGCAGTTCCAGCCTGACGACACAGACTCCGGTGCGGGGCGCAAGCAGCAGTGGTGGCGGATGGCCGTCGACGAGATCCACACGACCGGGTTCGACTTTCTGGCCTATGACGAGACACGCGAGGCCGCCGGTTTCCTGTTTCGCGAGAATGCGGCGGACCGCAGCAGACGAATGGCGAACTGGTACGCCACCGCGACGCAGTGGCCAGACGAGTGGCAACGCGCTTCGAGTGACATGGCCGGCCAGCTCGAACTCAGTCCGAGGCAGACCCGCGCCCTGGCCGACGAACTTGCCGCGGTGGTGAACCGCTATCGCGAATCGGCGCCCAGCCGTGGTGCGCGGCAGGTCGACGTGCACTACGCGGTCTTCCCTGCCGACACCGGCCTGCCGCGATGAGAGGGCTGGGGGCGCGGTTCTGGCGGATGTACGCGAGCAGCGCCACGTCGAACCTCGCCGACGGGATCGGGCGCACGGCGTTGCCGTTGCTCGCGGCGACCTACACCCGCAGCCCGCTGCTCATATCCGGACTGGTCACCTTCGCCTTCCTACCGTGGCTGCTGTTCGCGCTGCCCAGCGGGGCGCTGGTCGACCGGGTGGACCGTCGTCACGCGATGTCCGGCGCAAACGTCGTGCGAGCGGTGTCTACGGCGACCCTGGCCGTGTTGGTGCTGACTGACCTGGCCAACATCAGCGTGCTCTACGTCGTCGCATTCGCCCTCGGCCTGGCCGAGACCGTCTACGACAGCGCGAGCCGGGCCATCCTGCCCCAGGTGGTGCCGGCCGAGCGCCTCGACTCGGCGAACAGCGCGCTCACCGTCGAGGAGATGCTGGGCCAGACCTTCTTGGGCGCGCCGGTCGGTTCAGTCCTGTTCACGCTCGCGGCCACGACGCCCTTCCTGATCAACGCGGGCGGATTCGCGCTCGCGGCGGTGTTGATGCTCACGCTGCGCGGTAACTACCGGCCGGTGCGATCAGATCCCAAGACTTCGCTGCGCGTCGACATCGCCGAGGGCGTCAGCTGGTTGCGTGCACATCGACTGCTGCGCGGGCTGACGCTGGTCTCCGCCGGCGCGGCGGGCTTGTCGAGCATGACGTCCGGCGTGCTCGTGCTGTACGTCCTCGAGGAACTGCGACTTCCGTCTGGCGACTTCGGTCTGGTGCTGATCACCGCCGGGCTTGGCGGACTGCTCGGCGGGTTGGCTACCCCACCACTGGCCAGGCGGTTGGGACGCACTGTGGTGCTGACGGGAGGATCGGTGCTCAGCGCCGTGACCTTGGGCCTGATGGGGCTGACTCGCAACGGGTACTTGGCGGCGATGCTGTTCGGGATCTGCGGTGCCGGCGTGATGACGTGGAACGTCCTCACCATGTCGTTGCGTCAGGCGCTCATTCCGCACGAATTGTTCGGCCGCGTCCAAGGCGCCTACCGGACGTTGGTCTGGGGCGCGATCGCAGCGGGCTCAGTCAGTGGCGGCGCCGTGGCCAGCGTCATCGGGTTGCGGCCCGTGTTCCTCCTCGCCGGTCTCGGCTGTCTGGTGACGGCGGTGCTCCTCGGTCTATTGCTGCGCGCCAACGCCGGCGACTTGGCTGACCTGCCGTCCTCCGAGGCAGTGATTTCGGACCAGTTCGGCGATCGCGACGGGTCGCTCCCACCAGAACAGATGCCCGAGGCCGTCCAGAAGCTCTAGCGTCCTTTTACGGGACACTCGGTGCGAGCTCGGGCCGAGTTCAGCGATGTAATCGGCGTTGACCACGTCGATCATCTCGTCAGCTGTGCCGTGCAGCACGAGCGTCGGCGCCGAGAGCTCGGTCAGCCGCCTGGACGTGTCATGGACCAATGCCGCCCGGGCTTGATGCAGCACCGTAGGCACGCGGACCCGCACTGCGAGGCTGGCTGTCTTGAACGGTGCGAACCGCGACTCGTCGGCGCGGAAACCCGGCGAAAGGTCCACTTCGTAAGCCGTGCGGATCGCCAGTTCGCGGTGTGCGGTGTTCATCGCCTCGAGCATCCGCAACGGTCCCCCCGCTGATCGAAGCTCACGACGTCGAAGTCGCTCGCCAGTGCGTCGAGGCAGCCCTCGCCCCAGGTCTGGTGGTGGCCAGCCATTCCTTGGATGAGCAGAAGCGGCGCGCTACTCCCCCGCCGCTGGTACCGCAGGCGGCGAGCATCTATTTACGAGACACACCACTAGCTTTTCCCCCCGCCTGTTGGACGAGGGCAGCGACCCACATGTTCGTCAGCTGGTCGACCACCCGCGGCCGCGACAATCGCAACGACCCGGACAGCACCGCCCCGATCAGCTCGGCCGCTCCGCCGACCAGGAACAGCGCGGTCGCGCGGGCCCGTCGACGATCCGTCGCAGTCAGCTGGCGCAACGGTGGCAGGTTCACCAAGGCCAGTTCGGCGTAGGCCATGATGATCTCCTGGCGGCGGTCGCGCAGCGGACCGTGCCCGGCGCCTGCTATCAGCAGTGCATTCGCTTTGCGCCGGTCGCCGGCCAGCACGCCGTAGCCGGCATCGACGGCGGCCCGCACCTGCGCGCTCAGGTCATCCGGCGCAGCCGCGATGGCCGCGATCGCGCGCTGCGCGACTTCGGCCGCCACCGAGTCGACGATGGCGACCAGCAGGGCGTCGAGACCGTCAAAGCTCTCGTAGAAGTAACGCGGGGTGAGGCGCGCGCCCGCACAGATCGAGCGCACGCTGACGCCGGACAAGCCATCCTCGGCCAGGCAGTCCAGACCGGTCTCGATCAGCGACTGTCGGCGTAGACCGCGGCGCTCGTCCGCCGCAACGCCTCGGTACGGCCGCACTTGCGCGATGGTCATCTGTCCCCCCACCAGTGTTGACAACAGTCGTTATCAGTCTACGGTGCGAAAGATAATCCGGTACCGATTGCGAGGGCTCCGGGTGGCGATCGAATCGCGCGAAGCCGACCATCGCGGAGCGGCCGTGCCCGGTGACGGTGGTCTGCCACTGCTCGGATACACCGCCCAGTTCCTGTCGGGCAAGCTGACGACCAGCCGCGAGCGCTACGACCGCTACGGTCCGGTGTCCTGGATCCGGGTGTTCGGGATCAAGGTCGTCACCGCGCAAGGGCCCGACGCGTGCGGGGAGGTGCTGCAGAACCGGTCGCACGCCTTCGCCAGCGGGCCGGGATGGTCATTTCTCATCGGCCCCTTCTTCCATCGCGGCCTGATGCTGCTCGACTTCGATGAGCACCACCGGCATCGGCGGATCATGCAGCAGCCGTTCACCAGCGACCGGCTGGCCGGCTACCTCGGCCCGATGAACACGACGCTCATGGCAGGGCTCGCGCAATGGCTGCCAGCTGAGGACTTCCGCGTGTACCCGGCGGTCAAGCAACTCACCCTCGACGTCGCGACGCGGACGTTCATGGGTGCCCAACTCGATGCCGATGCCGAACGGCTCAACACCGCATTCGTGGACTGCGTGCGCGCCGGCACTGCGGCCGTGCGCTTCAAGGTGCCCGGCCTGCGCTGGGCGCGCGGGCTGGCCGGGCGCAAGGTGCTCGAGGAATTTCTCTACCCGCAGGTGCCGGCCAGACGCGCCGGCACAGGCGATGACCTGTTCAGCGGCTTGTGCCACGCCCGCGGTGACGAAGGTGAGCAATTCTCCGACGACGACGTCGTGAACCACATGATCTTCCTGCTGATGGCCGCGCACGACACCAGCACCATCACGATCACCGCCATGGCCTATTACCTGGCCAAGCACCCAGAGTGGCAGGAGCGGTGCCGGGCCGAGTCCCGAGCTCTGGATACGCCCGCGGTCGGCTACGACGACCTCGAGGGGCTCGTCTGGCTCGATCTCGTCATGAAGGAGACGATGCGGCTCATCACGCCAGTGCCCGGTGTCATGCGCAAGACAGTGCAGGACACCGAGCTATTGGGTCACTTCATCCCGGCCGACACCTACGTCAGCGTCAACATCTACGGGGCACACCACCTGCACGAGTACTGGCCCGATCCGGACCGGTTCGACCCTGAGCGCTTCGCGGACGACCGCCGCGAGGACAAGGTGCACCGCAACGCCTGGATGCCCTTCGGCCACGGCGTCCACAAGTGCATCGGGCTGCATTTCGGTGGCATGGAGATCAAGGCCGCCCTCCACCAGATGCTGCTGCGCTACCACTGGAGCGTGCCCTCGAACTACGAGATGCCGATCGACTGGTCGTCCCTGCCCCGGCCGAAGGACGGCCTACCCATCCGCCTCGAGCTGAACTGAACCTTTGGGATGGCAGAGTCTGCTGGCAGCGCTGTCCCCGACGAAAGGCAATTCGCCGTGCCCACCAGCAAATCCCTCGCCGGCCGAACGATGATCATGTCCGGCGGCAGTCGCGGCATCGGTCTCGCCATCGCCGTCCGAGCGGCCCGCGACGGAGCCAATATCGCTCTCATCGCCAAGACCGATACGGCTGACCCTCGGCTGCCCGGCACAATCCACACCGCCGCGACCGAGATCGAGGCAGCGGGCGGGCACGCGCTGCCGATCCTCGGCGACATCCGTGACGACGACACCGTTGCCAACGCCGTCGCGACAACAGTCGAGCAATTCGGCGGTATCGACATCGTGGTGAACAACGCGTCGGCGATCACGCTGCAGAACATCGGTGACCTGCCCGCGAAGCGTTACGACCTCATGCTCGACATCAACGCCCGAGGCACTTTTGCCTTAACCAGCCTGGCGCTGCCGCACCTGCTCAAGTCATCGAACGCGCACGTCCTCACCCTGTCGCCGCCACTGAACATGGACCGAAAGTGGCTGCAGTACCACGCGCCCTACACGATCAGTAAGTACGCGATGACGATGCTGACGCTGGGCGTCGCGGAGTCGCAACGCGATGCCGGAGTAGCGGCGAACTGTCTGTGGCCGCGCACCTTGATCGCGACAGCAGCCGTCCAGAACTTGCTCGGGGGTGAAGCGAGCATGACCGGCTCGCGCACGCCGGAGATCGTGGCCGACGCCGCCTACGAGATCCTCGTCCGACCGTCGCGCGAGTGCACCGGCAACACGTTCGTCGACGACAACGTGTTGCGCGAGGCCGGCATCACTGACCTCGGCAAGTACCGCTTCGGCCCCGGCACCGACGACGACCTGGCTCTGGACATCTTTCTCTAGCTGATATGGAGTGGGTTCT
>QHBY01000081.1 GCA_003244245.1 Pseudonocardiales bacterium | reverse complement strand
CCCTCTCGGTCAGACTGATGTGAGACACCCCGTGTGAGTGCGGGGTCCCTGATCTTGAGGGCAGGACCGGAGATCCTGTGCACGTGTCCACGCCTTCTGATAAGCAGTCCCGGCGCACGCCCGGTGGGGAGCCAGCTGATCCGGCTCCGCGCCCGTCGCGGCGGGTGTTCACCTCCGAGTACAAGCTCGCTATGGTCGCCGAGTACGAGAATGCCCCGATCGGGGAGAAAGGCGCGATCCTGCGGCGTGAGGGCTTGTATTCTTCCCACCTCATCGAATGGACACGAGCTCGTGACGCGGGGCGCCTAACCGGCAATACCACGGATTCATCGAAGTTCGGGAAACGAGCGAAGAAATCGGTCGAGCAGGTCGAGTTGGAGAAACTCCGCCGCCGGAACGAGAAACTGACCTCCGATCTGAAAAAAACCCGGATGGCGTTGGACATCATGGGAAAAGCGCACGCGCTCTTGGAGGAACTCTCCGAGAGCGCGGAGAACAACGAGTCACCGAGGACGTCATGACGACCGCGTTCGCCGAACTACGGGCAGCACACATTTCGGTGCAGAAATCGTGCGGGCTGACCGGGAAATCGAGAGCGACGCATTATCGCCACATCACCCCGAAAGGCCCGATGCATGGACCCTGGCTTCCCCGCTCGCCACCGCCGCAGACCCTGGACACCGCCGAACGAGCCCGGGTGCTTGCGGTGTTGACCAGCCCCGCCTACCGAGACCTGGCGATCCCGCAGGTTTGGGCCCGTGAGCTGGACGAAGACCGGTACTGGTGCTCGGTGTCCACGATGTACCGCATCGCCCGCGCCGCCGGGCAGGTCCGGGAACGCCGCCGCCTGGCGACCCACCCCGCCCGGGTCCGGCCCGAGTTGGTCGCCCACGGCCCCAGCGAGGTGTGGTCGTGGGATATCACCGCGCTGAAAGGACCAATGAAAGGGATCTGGTACAAATGTTACGTCATCCTCGACATTTTCTCCCGCTATGTCACCGGATGGCTGGTCGCCGCCGCCGAGGACGCGGTCGTGGCGAAAGACTTCCTCAACGACGCCATCAACCGAAACGGTAGCACGCCACACACCATCCATGCCGACCGAGGTGGCGCGATGATATCGAAACCGGTATCAGAACTCCTCGTCAATCTCGGTGTCCTCCGATCCCATTCCCGACCCCGCACCTCGAACGACAACCCGTATTCCGAGGCACAGTTCAAAACCATGAAATATGTTCCCGACTTCCCCGAACGGTTCGGGTCAATAGAAGACGCCCGCGCGTTCTGTGAGGGATTCTTCACGGCCTACAACCACGAACACCGCCATTCCGGAATCGGGATGCACACACCCGCATCGGTGCACATCGGCACCGCCGAGCAGATCCACGCCCAACGCCAGACCACCTCAACCAGGCCTACGCCGAGCACCCCGAGCGCTTCACCCGCCGACCCCGACCCCCCAAACTGCCCGAAGCGGCCTGGATCAACCAACCCGTCGACCAGCCACAACCCACCCCGTAAACACAACCTGTCTCACTTGACTTGACAACTACCGCCTTGCCGATCAGTTGCGGCCACTCGTTCTGGGCGTTGGTGATGTAGTCCTCGCCGAGCCGCTCGCGGCGCTGCTGGAGGGCGGTGATCTGCTCGTCGGTGAAGTAGTTGCGGAAAGGGCTGGTTGCGCGGCAGGAAGCCCAAACTCAACGCGCGCCAGGAAGCTCACCTGGTCAGCTTGATGGCCGCCGGTGAGCACAGCGCCGCCGAGGTCGCCGACCTGTTCGGGGTCAGCCGACCCACGGTGTACCGGGCCCTTGAGCGCGGCAGGAGCGCCGCCTCAGCCTGAGCGCTCACCGAAGAGCCGTCCCGCAGCACCTACCCCTGCGGGGCGGTCGGGGGCACGGGGTCGACCCGGAACCGCCACCCGCCAGCTTGATCGTCGCCGCTAGCGCTCTGCCCAGATGCCGGCGTCGTCCGTTAGCGGTTCCCTTGAGGACACTTGGCGTGAAGCTGCAGCGGCAGCCGAGCAGCCCTGGGGTTGGCTCACTCAGCGGACTGGCTGAGCACGTATCCGAGGCCGCGCAGCGCTGTCCGGAACCGTGCCTCACCGTTNNTCCGAGAGCATCAGATACCGCTCGCCGATCAGCGTGCAGTGTGTGCGCAACGTCCGGTCGCGGGCGATTAGCACGGCGACGAACGGGTCGGTGCACTCCACGATCCTGCACATCCCGAGATCGCGGACTTTCC
>QHBY01000080.1 GCA_003244245.1 Pseudonocardiales bacterium | reverse complement strand
ATTCGTTACGTCATCGAACAGACAATCGCCAACTTCAAGACCTGGAGAATCATGCACACCGACTACCGTCGCCCCCTTGCAACATTCGCGACAACCATCTCAGCCGTAATCGGCCTGCACTTCTATGGGGCCGGTTGAATAACCCTCCATGCCTCGTCTCGTAACATTTAAGACGGCATCGACGACTCTCGGGAGACTGTTGCATAGAGGGTAGACGTCGAGTAGCTAGCCTCGTACCCTGCTGCTGGCTTTCGCCTCGGATGGGAGCCAGATCCCGATGAGCTCTTCGCCTGGCGAGGCGCCGATGGCAGACGGCACGCGCCGTGCGTCGTGCCCGCCACACGGTCCTATCGGAGCCCGCTAGCGGTGGCCTGCACGTGTCCAGAAGCTCGTTCGGCCGAGTTCGATGACTTCCAGCTGGCCGTTGTGGGTGCGCTGCTGATCGGTAGCATCCCTTGCGTGATCCTCGTCGCGTTCGCCTCGTCCCGGGCCCCAGGCAGCCTGATCCACCGGGCACATGCCCTGGTGTTGCTGGCCTCAGGACTCAGATCCTGGGTGTCAGCGCTCCGGCCCCTATCACGTACGTAACCTACGCCCGGTTGTGGCTGTGCGAGGTCTTGCGGGTACGCCGCAGGCGGTCCCATTTGACAGCCTCTTCGGCTGTCAATCTTGGAAGATGATCCTTGACATCGGTCGATACACCCTGTCACCATGAACGTCTCTCGTGCGAATCTTGATAACGAATTTACTGCGGTTCTTCGGGTACCAGCGGAGGTCGGCTATGATCGCTGTTCAAGATCGTCGTTTTGTCAGTGGAAGGCTCGGGGAGTCGATCCAGAGCACGCTGCGCACGAGCCGGCAATGGGTGACACCGACGTGGGAGCGACTGGAAACTCCGATGGAAGTCACGATGTACGCAGGTCGGCGTTAGAATTAATCAGCTTGGTTGAGATGCTTGTTCGTATCCTGGGCTCTGCGGCCGGCGGTGGAGTACCGCAATGGAACTGCGGGTGCCCGGTATGTGCGGCCGCCCGGTCGGGCTCGCGCCCAGTGACGCCACGACGCTCGTCCACCATCGCCGTCGGCGATGGCGATGGGCACTGGTTTCTGGGCAACGCAGGACCGGAGCTCGACGCCGCACTGCGCGAGTGCACCTGCTTATGGCCCGGCCCCGAGGATTCTACGGCGCCGATACACGGCGTGTTTCTCACTGACGCCGAACTCGACCACACACTGGGTTTGCTATCCCTTCGTCAAGCGAGCGAGCTGCATCTGTGGGGCACCACGGCGGCGCAGACCCTGCTTTCCCAATGCGGATTGCTGGCGACATTGAAAAGCTACACGGCGGTGCACTGGCACGAGGTCCGGCCGCGCGAACGATTCGCACTACGCTACCGAGACGGTGCCGCCTCGGCGTTATGGTGTGAGGCGCTCGATGCCTCCAGCGGTCGGTTGCCCCGTTACGCCCGTGGCTCCGATTTGACCTCCGGCGTAGTCATCGGTTATCGGATCACCGACATGCGCACCGATCGCTCCGCGGTGTTTTTGCCCTCGGTGGTGGCGCTTGACGCCGCCGCTCTCGAACAGCTGCGCGGAACACATCTGATCCTGATAGACGGCTCCTTCTGGACCGACGACGAGATGCACCAGCAACGACGTGGCACGGCAACTGCCCGATCGATGGGCCACCTGCCGATCAGCGGTGCCGATGGCAGCCTCCAGCTGCTTCGGCAGGTGACCGACGCGCACATCGTGTACACCCACATCAACAATACTAATCCGATGCTGTTCGAAGACGCACCCGAACGAGCGTTGCTCGCCAGTGCTGGTGCAAGCATCGCCCACGACGGAGCCGAATACGAACTGTAGAGCAGGGGGACAGATGGGCGATCGACCGGCGTTAGATCGTGCTGAATTCGAGAGAATGCTGCGCGCTGCCGAGCGCGGCTATTGGAACAAACATCCTTTCCACCAGCGGATGGAGGCCGGTGAGCTTGATCCTGTCGAGCTCCGGGCGTGGGTCGCCAACCGGTGGTATTACCAGCGGAGCCTGCCGCAAAAAGACGCCGCCATCGTCGCGAACTGCCCGCTGCCAGAAATCCGCCGGCGATGGCTGCCGCGAATCGCTTACCACGACGGCACCGCGAACGATAACGGCGGCAGCGCCCGGTGGTTGATGTTGGCGGATGCGGTCGGATTGAGCCGCACGGAAGTCGCTGACGAGCGGCACGTGGTGCCGGGTGTTCGCTTTGCGGTCGATTCCTACGTCACTTTTGCCCGCACCCGGCCTTGGCTGGAGGGCATCGCGTCGTCGCTGACGGAGCTGTTCGCCCCGCAGGCGATGGCCGCGCGGACAGCCGCGCTGAGGCAGCATTACACCTGGCTTGACCATGACGCGCTTGGATACTTCGACTCTCGTATCAACCGCGCCCAGCAAGAATGCGTCGACGCGCTGGATATCGTGTTGTCGCATTGCACGTCGAGGCACAGCCAGGACGCTGCGGTCCGCGCCCTGGAGTTCAAGACCGACGTGCTGTGGAGCATGCTGGACGCGATCGAGCACTCGTTGCGGGCGGATAGATGACGGCAGCAGCGTTGTCGCTCACCGATCGGCCGCGGCTGCGCCGAGGGGTCCGCGCCGCCACCGACCCGCTCACCGACGAGACGGTCCTGCTGTTCCCCGAGGGAGTGCTCATCCTCAACGAGACGGCGGCCGCCGTCGTCCGGCAGTGCGACGGCTGTCACAGCGTGGCCGACGTGGTGCAGGCGGTCGGCGAAGTCTACGACGACGTCGCAGTCGAGGACGTCATGTCGCTACTGCGAGACCTGATCGCGCAGAATTTGCTGGTGGCCGACCGTGGATAGGCCACTGGGCCTGCTCGCGGAGCTGACCTACAAGTGCCCGCTGCACTGCCCGTACTGTTCCAATCCCGTAGCTGTTCCACAGGCAGCGGAGCTGACGCTCCACGAGTGGGGCCGTGTGCTGGCCGAAGCTCGACAGCTGGGCGTGCTGCAACTTCACCTCACCGGAGGTGAGCCGCTGGCCCGACCCGACCTCACCCCGCTCGTCGCACAGGCCCGCGACCTGGGTTTCTACATCAATCTGGTCACCAGTGGGGTGGGCCTCGACGAGCGACGGGCGAGCGAGCTGGCCCACGCCGGGCTCGACCACGTCCAGCTCAGCATCCAAGACGCCGACCGTGCGGCGGCCGACGAGGTGGCGGGTGCCCGCGTCTTCGGCCGCAAGCTGGCTGCTGCTCAAGCCGTGACGGCATTGGAGCTGCCGCTGACGGTCAACGTCGTCCTGCATCGCGGCAACATCGGCCGGATCGAGCCGATCGCCGATCTCGCCGCTGCCCTGGGCGCGGACCGGCTGGAGCTCGCGCATAGCCAGTACTACGGCTGGGGGCTGCTCAACCGGTCCGCGCTGCTGCCGACACGTGACCAGGTCGTCACCGCGGAGCACGCCGTCGCACGCGCGCGAGCCACCCACGGCGACACCCTCGAGATCCTTTATGTCGTCGCGGACTATCACGAGTCGTACCCGAAGCCGTGCATGCACGGCTGGGGACGGCGCCACATCGTCATCGCCCCCGACGGGCGGGTGCTGCCCTGCCCGGCGGCAGCCCAGATCGTCGGGCTCGGCATCGACAACGTGCGCGAGCGCTCGCTGAGCGCAATCTGGCACCGCTCCCCCGCATTCACCCGGTTTCGCGGGTACGACTGGATGCTGGAGCCGTGCCGCAGCTGCCCGCGCAAGGAGATCGACTTCGGCGGCTGCCGCTGCCAGGCCTTCCAGCTCACCGGGGACGCTGCCCGAGCGGACCCCGTGTGCCAGCTGTCGCCCGACCATCACCTCGTCGAAGCAGCCGCCCAGATCGCCGGGCCACCGCACCCGCCGTTGCACCCCCGATCCAATCCGTCCGTTACGTGACGATCACTCAAGGATGTCGACGGCCTCATACACGCTGAAGCCGCGCAGAAGCGCCCGATGGTCACTCGCCACTGGAGGCAATGGGCACATCCATGGCCAGGATCGCT
This sequence comes from Pseudonocardiales bacterium, assembly GCA_003244245.1. Taxonomy (GTDB): domain Bacteria; phylum Actinomycetota; class Actinomycetes; order Mycobacteriales; family Pseudonocardiaceae. Next base: position 2,897 of record QHBY01000080.1, on the reverse strand, counting down.
TCGAAGAGCCGATCCGGGTTCCAATCCGCGCCGACATCGTCGAGCAACTCGGCTGCTTGGCCCAGGGTGAGGGTGGCCATCCGAGTGTCGTCCTCGATCTGGATGTAGTAGTTAATGAAGGTTGGACGCCCTGCACCGGCTGGAACTGTCTTGGGCCTCATCTCGTCGGACTTGACCTTGGCCTTGACTCCCTGGCAGTCGCTGGCGTTGAGACGTTCCTCGATCGCGGTGGCGATCTTCCGGGCGTCGTCTACAAGCATTGGGCTATCTCCTTCGCTGGGTCGCTACATACACGCCGTAGATACTTACCACCCTGAGCACGGTTCCCGTGCCCACTTACTTCTTCGCGCATCCGCTTCGTCACATCAGGGCGTCGATTCATCAACATGGCTACTATCAGTGATGCGTACCGGCCCTACGCAACCCGCGGTACAGGAGCGTGGCGTCGCCAAGCCGCCGCCGAAGCTGCCGTTCGAGCCCGGCGATCGGATACAGGTTCTGGGGCGCCCGGGTGACCTTGTACTCGGTGGAAGCGTAGCGACACAGCGTCGCCTGGCTGAGCCATGCCATCCGGATCGCATCGGCGGACTTGAGCGTGGCGCTGCACTCCAGGCGCACGATGCCGGCCCGTGGCGCCCCAGGTAGGCACGGCAGCCGCAGGTACCAGGTGTAGCGGTCCCACGAGCTGCCGAGCAGGAAGATCGGGGTGCGCTGACCGGGCGACAGCGAGGCCACCAGGCGGTTGAGGTGTGTCGGCAGGTATCCGCTGCGGTGACTCTTGATGTAGCCCAGTGCCCGCGGCAGATGCTGGCGGCCCCGCAACGGACCGTCGATCACCAGCAGGTCACCACCCTCGGAGCCCACGTGCCCGTCGAGCGCGGCTCGAGCGGTCACGGCTGTGTTGATCTCCGTGTCGCCGAGACGGGCTTGCAGGGCAAGGCTCCACGCCTGGATCGGCGCGGTGTTCGGGCGCAGTTTCGCACGACTGACGCCGTAGGTGCCGACAGTCGTTGGGATGTCGACGGCGTGCGTGGCCGTCGTGAACAACCCGCGGCGCACGTCGAAGGCCAGCAGGTGCACACCCTCCCCTGCGCAGCAGCAGACCGCTCCCGCCGCGTACGACGCGCACAGCGCCGGTGACGCCATGGTGTCGTCAGCGGGCTCGTCCACCCAGACCCGGGCGTCGATGCGGCGCACACCGTCGACGAACAGCGTCGCCGCGCGAGGCTCGACCTCCCGATCGGGATCCAGGGCGAGCGCGAGGCTGGCCTGGAAAGTCTCTCCCCCGGACAGCGTCTTCACCGGCCGGTGGGAGTCGGCGTCGGCATGGTCGACGACGAGGAACTCCCCATCGTCGTGAGTCAGCTCGAACTGCCCGCCCGAGAGTTCCGACAGGCTCTCCGACGCGTCGGTAACGAGGACGTCCAGCGCCGAGGCCACCAGCCAGCGTGGGAAGTGGTCGGAGCGCAGGAGGTTCCCGAGCATCCGGGCCACCTGCTGCGCCGACTCGGCCTCCGTCCGCTGGGCGCGCAGCCGCCCGGCCTCGGTGCGGCGCTCGACCCCCGGCGTCCCTCCGCGGCGCCACCGAAGTTGCCATAGGCACCGAAGTTGCCATAGGGAGCCAGAGGGGGTGCCGCCGATTACCTCTCACGCCGAGCACGGGCGGGACCGGCGCTCTGCGCGCTGGAACCGCGGGCGCCTCCGCCGTGCGAGCAGGCCGCCGTGCCGCCGATTTTCTACAACCCCCCGCACGGCGGCGACGTAGTACAGGTCGCCCCGACGATGTTGGCTAATCGAACGCGATCTTGCGACACAAAGTCAGACACACGACATCCGGATGGCAGGCGTAGCCGTGCCGAGCGAGGGTAGCCCACAGTACGCGCAACTCAGAGTGGACCCACCAAACATGGGTACGTCGGCGACGCTAACACGATGAACGGGGTGGGTGAGATGGCGAGTCGGTCAGGTGGACTGGATACTGGCGCGGGAGCCGTTGGGACCAAAACGCTTGACGCCACCGCTCCCCTCCTACTTGAGACCCACTTCCGGGGCCGCATCCTGGTGGTGCGACCGGGTGGGCAGCTGACCCCTGCGACCTACGAGCGGCTGCGGGATCGCCTGGTGAACTGTGCTGCCGAAGAACCCACGGCGATTGTGGTGGACCTGGCCGGCATGCGGGCGACCATCGCGTCGTTGCTGATGGTGTTTCCCACCGTGTGTGACCGCATCAGCGACTGGCCCGGAGTTCCGTTCGCGCTGGCCGCGGCATCACCCCCACTACGCACCTTGCTCAACGCCAGCGCCGTACCGCGGTTCGTCCCGACTTACCACAGCCTCAGCGAAGCCCTCGACGACCTCGAGGCTGCACCCCGCACTCGCCGGCACCAGATTCAGCTGCCATGCGACCCGGGAAGCCCGCGGCTAGCCCGACGGCTGGTCGAACAGAGCTGTCACCAGTGGGGAATCCCAGGAATGGCCAACGACGCCGTGGTAATCGCCTCGGAGCTGACCGAAAATATGGTGTACCACGCGCGTTCGGAGGGCTGGCTGCGCCTGGAGCTGCGCAACAACAGGCTTACCGTCGCAGTGGCCGACGCGGACCCGCGCCCACCCCAACTTCGCGTGCCCGGCCTGCGCGCCGTTGGCGGCCGCGGTCTGGTACTCGTCGACAAGCTGAGTCGGACCTGGGGAACCGCATCCCGGCTCCCCCAGGGCAAGGTGGTCTGGGCGGTACTCACCGTGGCCTCACGGACGCATACCCGTCCCACCCCCAGCTACGGGCGCCCGGTCACTGAGCTGCCGGCAGCCGCAGCCCAGTACTCGTTCACAAACTGAGCCGGATCTAGGAACCGCATCCCGGTTTCCCGACGGCAAGTGCCTAGTGTATGCAGATATGT
>QHBY01000079.1 GCA_003244245.1 Pseudonocardiales bacterium | reverse complement strand
GAGATGGGTGAGCTGCAGGAGCGGATCACCTCGACCCGGGGCCGATCGATCACCTCGATGCAAGCGATCTACGTTCCCGCCGACGACTACACCGACCCGGCTCCGGCGACCACCTTCGCCCACCTCGACGCCACCACCGAGCTGTCCCGGGGCGTGTTCGCCAAGGGCATCTTCCCCGCCGTCGACCCCCTGACCTCCTCATCCACCATCCTCGACCCGCAGTACGTGGGCGAGGACCACTACCGGGTGGCCCAGGAGGTCAAGCGGATCCTGCAGAAGTACAACGAGCTCCAGGAGATCATCGCCATCCTGGGCATGGATGAGCTCAGCGAAGAAGACAAGATCGTCGTCAAGCGGGCCAGGCGGATGGAGCGATTCCTCAGCCAGAACATGTACTCCGCGGAGCAGTTCACCGGCAAGGAGGGCTCGACGGTGCCACTGAAAGAGACCATCGAGGCCTTCGACAAGCTCTGCAAAGGTGACTTCGACCACATGCCCGAGCAGGCCTTCTACTTGTGTGGTGGTCTAGAAGACCTGGAGGCGAAGTACCAGGAGCTTTCCAAGGATTGACCGTTTAGACTCCATCAGCTCCGCTGGAGGTTGCAGCAAGAGGGCCGCAAAAAAGGGGAGGGACGCGCGTGGCTGAGATGTCCGTCGAGCTGGTTGCGGTGGAACGCGAGGTGTGGTCCGGTCACGCGAACTCGGTGTTCGCCGAGACCACCGAGGGCGAGCTGGCCATCTTGCCCGGGCACACTCCGCTGCTTGGTGAGCTCATCGAGGGCGGGATCGTCAAAGTCACCACCACTGACGGTGAGACTGTGACGGCAGCTGTATTCGGAGGCTTCCTGTCGGCCACCGGTGACAAGGTGACCGTGCTGGCCGAGGCGGCTGAGCTCGCCGACGAGATCGACCCACAGGCCGCCAAGGACGCACTGGCGCAGGCCGATTCGGACAAGGACTCTGAGCAGGCCGAGTCGGCGCGGGCCAGAGCCACCGCACGACTGCGGGCTGTCGGTCAAACCGTGTGAGATCCTTCCGGGTGCGGGGCAGGCCGCTATGGGGCTAGCGCGGATTCTGGAGTTGGTCCTGCTGGCCGGGGCCTTGGTCCTCGCAGCCCTGGCGTTTCGACGACTCCGACTGGTGCGTCAAGGCGGGATTGACGTCGCGTTGCGCTCCCGACCGAAGGACGCCGGCCGTGGCTGGCACCAGGGGGTGGGTCGCTACCAGGGTGACGGCTTCGCCTGGTTCCGGGTGTCAAGCCTGCGCGCGGGCCCCGACCGAGTCCTCGACCGGGATCAGCTGGAGATCGTGGAACGGCGCGGTCTGACCGTGCCCGAGAGCTACGCGATGCCCAGCGGGGCGGTCGTGTTGCGCTGCCGCACCGGCGTTGACGAGCTGGAACTGGCCATGCGGCAGGACACTCTCACCGGTTTTCTGTCCTGGCTGGAATCGGCGCCACCCAGTGGGCGGCTACGACGCTAGCTCAACTGACGCCGCCGGGCTTCCAGAGCACGTCGCCCGCTGGATTGGCGACCCGGCACAAGATGAACAGCAGATCAGACAGCCGATTGAGGTAGCGCGCGGTCAGCGGGTTGGTGCGCTGCGCGTCGACCTCGAGCAGCGCCCAGGTGCTGCGCTCGGCTCGCCGGGTGACCACCCGGGCGGTGTGCAGCAACGCGGCGCCGGGGGTGCCGCCGGGCAGGATGAACGAGTCCAGCGCGGGCAGCGCGGCGTTGAACTCGTCACACCAAACCTCCAGCCGGGTGACGTAACTCTCGGTGACCCTCAGCGGGGGATATTTCGGGTCGCTCACAATGGGGGTACAGAGGTCGGCACCCACATCGAACAGGTCGTTTTGCACCTGCCGAAGCACTGTGAGCAGCTGTTGGTCCAACGCGCCCAGCGATAGGGCCACGCCGAGCGCGCAGTTGGTCTCGTCGACGTCGGCGTAGGCGATGAGCCGCGGATCGGACTTGCTCACCCGGGAGAAGTCGCCGAGGCCGGTCGTTCCGTCGTCGCCGGTGCGGGTGTAGATCCTGGTCAGGTGCACAGCCATGAGATCAGGCTACGGCTGCGCGCCGTGACGAGTGCACCCGCTAGCGTGCGCAGGCGTGAGCGAGCACTTCAGGGTCTGTGGTGGCGCCCGGTTGACCGGCGAGGTGCAGGTCGTCGGGGCGAAGAACAGTGTGTTGAAGCTGATGGCGGCTGCGTTGCTGGCCGAGGGCACCACGACCCTCACCAATTGCCCCGAGATCCTGGATGTCCCGCTGATGGGCGACGTGCTGCGGGGGCTGGGCTGCGACGTACAGGTCGCCGGCTCGCAAGTCAGCATTACCGCGCCGGCTGAGCTCAAGCACGAGGCCGACTACGGATCGGTGAGCAAGCTGCGGGCATCGGTGTGCGTACTCGGCCCGTTGGTCGGCCGCTGCCGGCGGGCCAAGGTCGCGCTGCCCGGCGGCGACGCGATCGGCTCCCGCCCGCTGGACATGCACCAGAACGGGCTTCGCAAGCTCGGTGCCCGTAGCGAGATCGAGCACGGCTGTGTGGTGGCCGAGGCCGAGGGCCTGCACGGGGCGCAGATCTGGCTGGACTTCCCGAGCGTGGGGGCGACCGAGAACATCCTGATGGCCGCGGTGCTGGCGGAGGGCACCACCGTCATCGATAATGCGGCGCGCGAACCGGAGATAGTGGATCTGTGCGTGATGTTGCAGCAGATGGGCGCCCACATTTGCGGTGCGGGCACCTCCACACTCACCATCGAGGGGGTCGACGCGCTGGCGCCCACCGAACACCTGGTGATCGGCGACCGCATCGTCGGAGCTACCTGGGCGTTCGCCGCGGCGATGACTCAGGGTGACGTCACGGTCCGCGGCGTCAACCCGCATCACCTGGACCTGGTGCTGGAGAAGTTGCGGTTGGCCGGTGCTCACGTCGATCAGTCAGGGGCTGGCGACGGCTTCCGGCTGGTAATGCCCGGCCGGCCCACCGCGGTGGACTTCGTGACGCTGCCCTACCCGGGTTTCGCCACCGACCTGCAGCCGATGGCGATCGCCCTGTCGGCTATCGCCGAGGGCACTTCGATGATTACCGAGAACGTGTTCGAAGCCCGATTCCGGTTCGTCGAGGAGATGATCCGCTTAGGCGCCGACGCGCGGACCGACGGGCATCACGCGGTGGTCCGGGGCATCGAGCGCCTGTCCAGCGCCCCGGTGTGGGCCTGTGACATCCGGGCCGGCGCCGGGCTGGTGCTAGCCGGATTGTGCGCCGAGGGGACCACCGACGTCTGGGACGTCTTCCACATCGACCGCGGCTACCCTCGCTTCCTGGAAAACCTGACGACGCTGGGCGCTGACGTTCAGCGCGTCACCGCCCCCCCAGAGCGCTGAGCGAAGCCCTACCCGATACGGATCACATCGAGGGCTCCGGCCGCGTAGCGCGCGCGGATGAGCTTCTTGTCGAACTTGCCTACTGAGGTCTTGGGCACCTCGGTGACGAACGACCAGCGCTCGGGCAGCTGCCAGGCCGGTATTGCGGCGCTGAGATGATCGCGTAGCTCGGCAGCGCTGACCTGCGCGCCTTCGGCAACGACCACAGTGGCTAGCGGCCGCTCCACCCACTTGTCGTCCGGGACGGCGACCACCGCGGCCTCTATCACGTCCGGGTGGCCCATCAGTAGGTTCTCCAGGTTAACCGAGGAGATCCACTCACCACCGGACTTGATCACGTCTTTGGCGCGGTCGCTGATGGTGATAAAGCCCAGCTCGTCAAGGTTTCCGACGTCGCCCGTCCGCAGCCAGCCGTCGTGAAATCTCGTGGAGTTCGGGTCCTGCGCGTCGGCGTCTCGGTAGTACCGCGCGGTGACCCACGGCCCGCGGACCTCAATCTCGCCGACTGACATGCCATCGCGGGGCAGCACGGCGTCGTCGTCGCCGACGATGCGAGCCTCGATCCCGGCGACGAGACGTCCTGCACTGGCCCGATAGCGCCAGTACTCCTCGCCGTGTGCGCCGCCCGGAGGCGTGGCTACCGAGCCGAGCGGAGAGGTCTCGGTCATCCCCCAGGCCTGCTTGACCTCCACGCCCAGCTCCTCGGAGAACGCCTTCATCAGCGCCAGTGGTACCGCAGAGCCGCCACAGATCACCCGGCGGATTGAGGAGAGGTTCCCACCGTGCTCGCGCATGTAGCGCAGTACATTTCCCCAGATCGTCGGTACTGCTGCCGCGATCGTTGGTCGTAGCGCCTCGATGAGGCTGACCAGCGACTCGGACTGCAAGAAACGGTCCGGCATGATCAGGCTGGCGCCGGACATCAGCGCGGCGTAGGGCAGCCCCCAGGCGTTGACGTGAAACATCGGCACCACCGGCAGCATCCGATCGCCCGGGGTCAGACCCGCAACCTCGCCAGCGCAGCCGCACATCGAGTGCAGGTAGACCGAGCGGTGGCTGTAGGCGACCCCTTTGGGGTGTCCGGTGGTGCCGCTGGTGTAGCACATCGCCGCTGCGGAGCTCTCGTCGATGTCGGTCGGCCAGTCGTACTCCTCGGGCTGGGCGGCCAGCAGCTCGTGGTAGGAGTGCAGATGCTTGCCGGCACCGTCCAGCGGTGAAGTGTCCGCTTCTCCGACTACCACCACGTGGCGGATTGTCTTCATCTGCGGCAATGCGCGGGCCAGCACCGGCACCAGCGAACCGTCCACGATGACGACGTCGTCCTGCGCGTGGTTGGCTATCCAGGTCACTTGGTCTGGCGGCAGACGCAGGTTGAGGGTGTGCACCACCGCGCCCATCGCCGGGATCGCGAGATAAGCCTCGAGATGTTCCTGGTTGTTCCACTGGAAGGTCGCCACCCGCTGGTCGCCGGTGACCCCAAGCTCGCGCAGCGCGCCGGCCAGCTGCGCGGCGCGCCGCACCACCTGGGCGTAGCTCGCGCGGCGGGCGCCGTTGCCGGTCCAGGTGACGACCTCGCCGTCGCCGTGCACGGTGGCGCCGTGACGCATGATCATGCCCACGGTCAGCGGGACATCCATCATCGTGCTGTCCACCGCGGTGGCCCCTTCCCGCTATCCGTTACTGACCAGTAGTGTCCCAGGTAATGTCACTGGGGCAGAGTTGCCGGAGGTGCCCCGAATGCCCTATCCGAGTGACCGTGAGCGTGACCGGCCGTGGGTGATGCGAACATACGCTGGCCACTCGTCGGCGAGCACGTCCAATGCGCTGTACCGGCGCAACCTCGCCAAGGGCCAGACCGGCCTTTCGGTGGCCTTCGACCTGCCCACCCAGACCGGTTACGACCCGGACCACGAGCTGGCCCGCGGCGAGGTCGGCAAGGTCGGTGTGCCGATCAGCCACATCGGCGATATGCGCACACTTTTCGACGGCATCCCGATGGCGCAGGCCAACACCTCAATGACGATCAACGCCACCGCGATGTGGCTGCTGGCGCTGTATGCGTCGGTGGCCGCCGAGCACGGGGCGGACTTGGCGCAACTGTCAGGCACCACGCAGAACGACATCATCAAGGAGTACCTGTCCCGCGGGACCTACGCCTTCCCGCCGGGTCCGAGCCTGCGGTTGATCACCGATGTGGTCGTTTACACAGTCAACCACATGCCGAAATGGAACCCGATCAACATCTGCAGCTACCACCTGCAAGAGGCGGGCGCGACGCCGGTGCAGGAGGTCGCCTACGCCATGTGCACGGCGATCGCCGTGCTGGACTCGGTGCGCGACTGCGGTCAGGTCGCGGCCGCCGACTTCGCCACCGTCGTCGGCCGGATGTCGTTCTTCGTCAACGCCGGGGTGCGCTTCGTCGAGGAGATGTGCAAGCTGCGCGCCTTCGGGCGGCTGTGGGATGAGACCTGCCGGGACCGCTACGGCGTGGCGGATCCCAAGTTGCGCCGGTTCCGCTACGGGGTGCAGGTCAACTCTCTGGGGCTGACCGAGCCGCAGCCGGAGAACAACGTTCAGCGCATCGTGCTGGAGATGCTCGCAGTGACGCTGTCCCGGGACGCCCGGGCCCGCGCGGTGCAGCTGCCGGCGTGGAATGAGGCGCTGGGCCTGCCCCGATCCTGGGATCAGCAGTGGGCGCTGCGGATGCAGCAGGTGCTGGCCTATGAGACCGACCTGCTGGACTATGAGGATCTCTTCGACGGCTCCCGGGTAGTCGAGGCTCGGGTCGCCGAGATCGCCGCAGGCGCCCGGGCGGAGATTGACCGGGTGCAGGGGATGGGTGGGGCGATCGCCGCCGTCGAATCGGGCTACATGAAGTCGCAGCTGGTGTCGTCGCTGGCCGCGCGGCGCCGGCGGATCGAGGACGGCGAGGATGTGGTCGTCGGGGTGAACCGGTTCACTGAGACTGATCCCAGCCCGCTGCAGGCTGACGGCGCCGGGGCGATCGAGACTGTCGATCCGGAGACCGAGGCCCAGGTGATCGAGGCGATCCGGGCCTGGCGGGCCGGCCGGGGCTCCGCCGCGGTGGAGGCGTCGCTGCAGGTCCTGGCGGAGGCTGCCAAGACCGATGCCAACCTGGTCGAGGCATCGATGGCCTGCGCCCGTGCCGGTGTGACGACAGGGGAGTGGGCTGCGACGCTGCGCGAGGTGTTCGGCGAGTACCGGGCGCCGACCGGGATCGCCGGCGCGGCGCCCCCCGACTCGGCCGGCGCGGCCGGCGACGCGATCGGGCGCGTTCGGGACCGGGTAAGGGCGGTCAGCGAGGAGCTGGGCCAGCGGCTGCGGATTCTGGTCGGCAAGCCCGGCCTCGACGGCCACTCCAACGGCGCCGAGCAG
>QHBY01000078.1 GCA_003244245.1 Pseudonocardiales bacterium | reverse complement strand
CGCCAACCAGGTCGTGCTGGCGCGGCGCGCCGCCTCGACCAGCAGCTCAGTGGGACTGGGGCTGTTCGACGGCAAGCCGACCCGCAGGCGCGCCAGCGCCGAGGAGCGGAAGCGGCGCGGCAGGACGGAGCGTGTCCGGCATCAGCGAGCGTCAGAGCGAGACACCCGCCACGTGGACATGTCTCATGCCGAACTAACGCGCGTAGCCGATCGGAACCCCGGTCATGATCGGACTGTAACGAATAGCTACCCCTCACTGAGAAATATTCCGTACCAGCTATGTGAGACACCGCTGGTCCAGCTCGCGCGCCGCTGTCAGAGATGGCGGCGGGTGTCCGTTAGGGGTTCGTCGAGCCGGACAAGTCAGCTCACGGCGGCCGCTCGATCCCGAGTTGGCTCAATTAGTGCGCAGCGGGATCGCGTCGGGGTAGCGGTGGCACGGGTGCGGGTTCCGCCCACACGACCGATGAGTTCCGCCTCGCCGCGTGGTCTGCATGTTGGAATGTCCCCCTTCCGCGCCTGCGGGAGGCCCGAGATGAGATGACAAGGAGCGTGCACACCGTGGACCAGGAGAATGTGAGCGCCACCTTGACTGTCGCCGTGCCCGCCGCGAGGGTGTTCGCGGTGCTGGCGGACCCGACGACCCATTCTGCGATCGATGGCACCGGCTGGGTTCAGGAATCTGTCGACCGGGCGCGGCTGACCGAGGTGGGGCAGATTTTCCGGATGGACATGTATCACGCTAACCATCCAAACGGTGACTACCAGGTGGTCAACAAGGTCCAGGTGCTTGACCCGCCGCGCGCCATTGGCTGGCTGACGGGGCAGGACAAGGGCGACGGTCACCTGGAGTTCGGCGGCTGGATCTGGCGTTACGACGTGGCGCCGCTCGGTCCGTCCGAGACTGAGGTCACGCTCACCTACGACTGGTCGGCGGTGCCGCAGTTCATCCGGGAGCGAGGCATCCAGTTCCCGCCGTTCGGCCCTGAGCATCTCACCAACTCGCTGCACCACCTGGCCGAGCTTGCCGCACCGTCCCGGGCCTGGACGCCCGGCGGCTAGACACCTGGCGGGCGGCCGTAGCGGTCCACTCGAACGAAGATGTCGGCGATGTAGGCATCGGTCAGGGACCCGCAAGACGTTCCCCACTGACACATGGTCGGCTGGCAGCAGATGAGCAGGGCGATGCGCCGCTGGCCGTTCCCCGACGGGATCGTTGACGACATTTCGCTCTGCCCAGACAGGTCGTCTCGGGCGAAGCGGAACCCTTCTCCAGCAGGCTCGAAGCCACACGCATCAGCCGCGCACGTCCCCGTCCGCAACGCCCGGGGTCTCAGGCAGCGGCGGGCTTGTACGTCTGCAGTAGGACGCCGTTGTGGAGCGCCTTCGAGGACACCAGCTCGAGCGCCGTCTTGTCGGGGGTCTCCGGGAAGAGGCGCATGCCGCTGCCCAGGAGCAGCGGGAAGACCTGCAGGTTGAGCTCGTCGACGAGCCCGGCCTCGAGGAGGGACTGGACGAGCGTGCGGCTCCCCGCGACCAGGATCGGCCCCCCATCCTGTTGCTTCAACTCGGCTACGGCGTCCGGGACCGGGCCCTCCAACAGGCTCGCGGTCTCCCACTCCAACGCGGTCAGCGTCGTCGAGGCCACATACTTCGGCATCCCGTTGATCTTGTCGGCGAAAGGGCCTTCCCGACTGGGCCAGGCGCCGTAGAAGCCCTCGTAGGTCATGCGGCCCAGCAGGAGGATGTCAGTCGCCAGCTGCTCGTCCAGCTTGTATGCGCCGAGCTCGTCACTGAAGAAGTCTCCGACCCACCCAGAGTGGACGTAGCCCGGCTCGCCGCCCGGCGCCTCCATGACGCCGTCAAGCGACACGAACTCGGTCACGATCAGTCTCCTCATAGCAGCTCCCTTCCCGCGCGTACCAGCATGCGCATGGTGTTCGTTGTGAAGATAGGACCGCCGAAGCCGCAAGAACTCATCGGTCACCCCCGGTCCCTGCGTGTGCCGGCAGAGGATGCCCTTGAGACACCCCGAACGTAACGGGAAGGAGCCCATCAACCGATCAAGACACGCACAAAACCGCAGGTCACACACCCCTCCGCGCTCACTCCAAAAGAGCCGCACTAGGCCAAACGGGTGCACTGAAAATCAAACCTAGGAAGTTCTTGAGATCCGTTGATCGCACAGCTGTACTACCCCCGTTGAGCAGATCGTCGAGAAGAAGGTCGTCGGAATCCCAAGATGCCGAACGTCCTGTCCTGCAGTAGTAGGACAGGAAGACCCGTTCTCGTTGACTTTGCTCAATCCAGGGGCTGACTGGGCGGAGCGACGACGCATGAGTACTGTAAGGGATAGCAGAGGGCGCGGGGGAGAATCCAACGAAATTGGCGAGAGTTCCCGTCCCTCCAATGACCCTTCCGCCGCTTCTCAACTGCGAAAATTGGTACAGAAAGCCGTCCTATGCACTGGCTTTGTCGGCCTCATCGCCGGGTCAATCTGGCCACTCGGAAACCTGGTAGCTGATATTACTAAAGGGGCTGTTTTCGTTGTCTTCATGTTCCTCATTTTCATCGGCACCGTTCTGTTCAGTAAGAAATCTGAACCCGCCGACCGCTTAGTGCGGATCATCGCGGCCGTGAGGGGGTGTCTTTAAGAACGTGTCACCTGGTGCCGCTGACAGCATTTGCGCAGCTCAGCACGGTAACTGCTGACCGTTGTGATGCGCTCAGACGACTCAACGAAGATCGCTAGTTAGGCCGTTGGCCAGCAAGAACGGCCCCAGGATTCCCGAAGCTACGGCAGACCCCATAGTAACCGGCCTGTGGCCCGGCTGACCTGCGGTGGAAGTCAGGCCATCCCGCTCTATGAGCAGACCTTCAGCGACTGCCAGTGGCTACTCGGCGAGGAGCACCCGCTCTCGCAGGTTGTCGCCGCGATTCTGCAGGCCACGACCCGGCGGGTGTCGTGTCCCGAGCACGGGGTGGTCGTCGCCGGCGTGCCGTGGGCGCGCCCGGGATCGCGGTTCACCACCGCGTTCGAGGACACCTGCGCCTGGCTGGTCTGTCACGCCGCGCTGTCGGTGGTGGCGGTGTTGCTGCGGGTGGCGTGGCGCTCGGTGTCCGACATCGTCGGCCGCGTGGTCGCCGAGCGGGCCGGGCAGACCGACCGGCTCGCGGGGCTGCGCCGGATCGGGATCGACGAGATCTCCTACCGCAAGGGCCAGCGCTACCTACTGGTCGTGACCTGTCATGACACCGGGCGGCTGGTGTGGGCGGGTAAGGACCGCAACCAGGACACGCTGGGCCGGTTCTTCGACGACCTCGGCGCTCAGCGCGCCGCGGCGCTCACTCACGTCTCCGCTGACGGATCCACGACGTCGTCACCACCCGAGCCCCACAGGCGGTGTTGTGCCTGGACGCCTTCCACGTGGTGGCCTGGGCCACCGAAGCCCTGGACACCGTACGCCGGGAGATGGCCACCCAGCTACGCGCCGGCGGGCAGCACGACGAGGCCGCCGCGCTCAAGGGCAGCCGCTGGGCGCTGCTGAAGAACCCACCGAAGCTGACCGTTGACCAACGCACCACGCTGGCCGGGATAGCGAAGGCCAACGGCGGGCTCTGCCGCGCCTACCTGCTCAAAGAACAACTCCGGGAGATCTTCGCCTGCCGCGACCTCACCGCGGCCCGGGCGCTGTTGGCCGGGTGGATCTCCTGGGCGCGCCGCTCCCGGCTACCCGGGGTCGTCCGCCTCGCCAAGACCATCAAAAAGTATCCCCTGTGAGACAGCCTTGGCCGGTGCCCGCGGTACAGGAAACTGGGCGCACTGGCGGTGCTCACCGTTCGACTGCTCTCTCAAGCCTCGGCGCTAAGTGATCGATACCGGCCACAACCTCGGAGGTAGCATTCATGCCGATGATCGATCCTCAGGGCGCTGACCTGTCCAAGGTCACCGCGTCCCTTGTGCGCGACGCCCGCTCCCTGCTTCGCCGCGCCGACAAGCTCGCATCCGCCGTGTCCGCCGCGGATGACACCACCACAACCCTGGCGGCGGCCGCAGCCCGCCATGCGGTGGAGCAGCTGGTCCACCAGCTCATACGCCTTCAGCAGGGTCAGCAACGCCGCGCCCGTGACGCCATCCGCCGCGGGGGGTAGCAGCGCCGAAGCCGATGACCGGCGGAAAGTAAGCGGTTGCTGAGCTGCTATCCCGTGCTGAGCGCTGGGCTCGATGGGATCGACGCTCGGTCGCTCGACGTCACGCTGGTCGCAGCGCGGAGCCTGTCGCCGATTGAGGTGCGACGGCGGTCATCATCGCCCGTGTGACGCGGCCGACCCGCAGTCCGGAATCAGCCGCAGTAAGTTTCATAAATGAGTGTTTTACTGAGTTAGCGGTACCTGTTGCGCTGTCGGTCTCGGACCGTCTGGGCAGGCG
>QHBY01000077.1 GCA_003244245.1 Pseudonocardiales bacterium | reverse complement strand
CCGGGCGGTGGACTCGGCCGGCAACGTGTCGACCGCCACGACCGCCAGGGTCGGCACGACCACTGCCAGCGGGGCGGTGAAGATCGTCCGTGGGCCGTACCTGTCGAATGTCACCTCCTCCACCGCCGTTGTCTCGTGGTGGACGAATATCGCCACAGACGGAACGGTAGCGATCGCGGGTCAGTCGGTGACCGACCCCGCCGGCTCGGTGCAGCACCACGCGGTACCCGTGTCCGGTCTCGCGCCCGGCACGACCAACTCCTACACCGTGTCCAGCGGTGGTGTGCCCGCCGGCGGGTCGTTACGGACCGCCGCCAGTGCTGGTCAGAGCTTCAGCTTTGCCGCGATCGGTGATTTCGGCGCTCAGAGCACTGGCGAATCGCAGAACGCGACAAACATCGGCGCTTCGGCCACGCAGTTCATCCAGACGCTCGGCGACAACGTCTATCCATCCGCCGGACTCCCCGACCCCAACTCCAGCAGCACCTACTCTGACTTCGACGCCCGGTTCTTCAAGCAGTTCGGTCCAGTCGTGAAGTCGCAGGCGTACTTTCCGGCAAACGGGAACAAAGAATACTATGGCAATGGCGAATTCTGGTCCGCATTCCCCATGCCGGGTACCAATCACAGTTGGTACAGCTACAACTGGGGTAACGCCCACATCCTGGTGCTGGACAGCGAGCAGCCCTACGGCGTAGGAACCGACCAGTACAACTTCGCGCAAAATGACCTCACCGCCCACCAGGGCGACACCTGGCGGATCGTAGCGATTCAGCGGCCGGCATACAGTTCCACGTCAGCCAATTCCAGCTCCAGTGCGGTCCAGCAAATTCTCGTGCCGCTCTTCCAGGCGAAACACGTGAACCTGGTGTTGTCCGGTAACAGCCACAACTACGAGCGAACCTTCCCGCTCACGAACGGGGTGCAGGCGACGGGTGGAATCACCTACGTCGTGTCCGGTGCGGGTGGCAACGGCTTCAACCGGTTCGGCTCCTTCACCCAGACCTACACCGCATTCCGGGAATCCAGCTACTACGAATTCGCCAAAGTGACCGTCACTCCGACCGCGCTCACCGTCAATGCGGTGCGAGCCGACACCAACACCGTATTCGACTCAACAACGATCACCAAGAGCTCGACGGACACCTAGCCTCCCACGACTCCCGCCGGATTGACGGTCACCAGCACGTCCTCGAGCAGCGCGGCACTGCGTTGGTCCCCGAGCTCGGACAACGTCGGCGTGACCGGCTACAACGTCTACCGCGATGGCACCAGGGTGAACTCTGGGTCTGAGGTCATCGGGACAAGCTTCACCGACTCACCTCTGACCCCGAGCACCAGTTACCGCTACACCGTGACCGCATTGGACGCCGGCGGTAACGAGTCACCGGCGAGCGGACCGGTGCAGGCAACTACGGCAGCCGCCACTGGCACAAGTTTCACGCTCTCCCCGACAGATGACTCGACGATCGATCCGGCTTCGAACACCCCGACCAGCACTCGCCTAACCGTGGACGCGGCGAGTCCAACCAACGACATGCTGCTGAAGTTCACCGCACCCCCGACGTGCACGAACGTGACCGCGGCCACCCTGACACTCACCGTTGGCAGCACGAGCACCAATGCGTCCACACACGGCGGCGACTTCTACGCGACTTTGCGGACCGACCCGAACGCGGGCTGGAGCGAGAAGACCGTCACCTGGGACACCGCCCCGGCGCGGAACACCGCCATCCCCGCCGTTTCACTCGGCGCCGTCGCCGCTAGCACCTCATACTCCATCGACGTGACAACGCTGATTCCGAGCGCCGGCGGCACCTTCACCATCCATGGGGCCAACACAAGCTCGGACGGCGCGGGTTATTACTCCAAAGAGGGCAGCGCCACCGCCGGCCCCAAACTGCAACTGAGCTGTGGATGACCGTGACACGAGATCAACTCATCTCTGATGGCGTACTCGAGGACGCGGGCGCCGCGCCATCAACTGAGCGCCGCAGCGCACCCGTGCGCGCCGGCTTCGAAGCGCGCCCCACTGCAGTGCGGGTGGGGCAGGCTGCGACCCGGATCCGCACCGCGATGGCCGCGCACGCCGTCTCGTCCCGGGTCCTCAGGCGGGTCATGCCCTATCTCCTAGCGATTTCGGCCGTGGTGCTTTCCGTTGCCCTGCGAATGATCGATCTCGGCCGGGTCGGCCTGAACAGTGACGAGGCCGTCTACGCCGCTCAGTCGGCGTCATTGGCCGGGAACCCCCATTTCATCCACCTGTTCCCGATCGTGCGTGCACACCCGCTGCTTTTGCAGGTGCTCATGTCGCCGCTTTACCGGGGCGGCGTGCAGGACGTCGCGGGTCGATACGTGACTGCCT
>QHBY01000076.1 GCA_003244245.1 Pseudonocardiales bacterium | reverse complement strand
TCGCGGAGCCGGTTGCGGCTGGCTTCGTCCAGCGGTGCGGCGCGCACCTCTTCCAGCAGCTGCTTGATCATGCTGCCGATCCGCATCACCTTGGCGGGTTGCTCGACCATGTCGGAGACGTCCGCCCCGCCGCGGTGATCATCGACGGTGCCGGCGGCCACCGGTTGGCCGTCCGGCCCGATCACGATGATCTGCTGCTCGTGCGGTTCGCTCATGGCCCCATTGTCCCTCAACGCAAATCCGCTCAACAGCGGGTGGTCAGCAAGACCTTGCCGACGACACCGCCGTCCTCCAGCATCTGGTGCGCCTGCGCGGCCTGCGCCAGCGGCAGCGTTGCGTGCAGCACGGGCTCGACCCGACCGTCGCCGAACATCGGCCACAACCGGGCGACGACGTCGGCGCACAGGGCGGTTTTGCCGTGCGGACCGTCCACCGGCCGCCCGCGCAGCCCGATGGCCGCGACGCTGGCCCGCTTGGGCAGCAGCGCGCCGAGCTTCAGCTCGGCGCTGGCGCCGCCTTGCAGGCCGATCACCACCAGCCGGCCGTCCGGGGCCAGCGCGGTGAGGTTGCGCGAGAGGTACTTCGCGCCCATGTTGTCGAGGATGACGTCGGCGCGGCCGGCGAGCTGCTCGGCGAAGTCCTGCTCGCGGTAGTCGATCAGGATCTGCGCGCCCAGCTCCGCACAGCGCGCCAGCCGCGCCGCCGACGCGGTGACGGCGACCTGCGCGCCCAGCGCCCGGCCGACCTGGATCGCGTGGGTTCCGATGCCCCCTGATCCGCCGTGCACCAGCAGCAGCTCCCTGGCGGCGAGTCCGGCGTGGCGCACCACCGTCGACCACACGGTGCAGGCCACCTCGGGCACTCCGCCTGCGGTGATCAGATCGACTCCGGGCGGCAGCGGCATCACCTGTCCGGCCGGCACGGCGACCAGCTCGGCGTAGCCGCCGCCGGCCAGCAGCGCGCACACCTCGTCGCCCACCGCGAACCCGGCCACCCCGTCGCCGAGCTCGGTGACCGTGCCGGCGCACTCCAGGCCGGGGATCTCGCTGGCCCCGGGCGGCGGGGGGTACCGGCCCTGCCGTTGCGCCAGGTCGGCCCGGTTGACCGAGGTCGAGGCGACGTCGATCAGCACCTCGCCGGAACCCGGCCGGGGATCGGGCTGCTCGGTGAGCTGCAGCACCGTAGGGTCGCCGAACTCAGTGATCGTGATCGCTCGCATGGTGCCTGACGGTAGTCGCCGGTAGGTGGCACGGTTGCAGCTATGCCCGACCCCCAGAGCGAGCCCTGGCCGCTGCGGCATCTGGTGCTGCGCACTCCCCGTCTGACGCTGCGCCCGGACGACGACGCGGGCCTCTACGAGCTAGCCGCGCTGGCGCGGGGCGGCATACATCCGCCGGAGCAGATGCCCTTCCTCACTCCCTGGACCGACCAGGCACCCGACGATCTGGTCCGCGGCGTCGTGCAGCACAGCTGGGCAGGACGCTCGCGGCTGACGGCGTCGGACTGGGATATCAACTTCCTGGTCCGCCACGACGGCCGGGTCATCGGCACGCAGGGCTTGTCGGCGAAGGACTTCGCAATCGCCAGGGAGGTCTCGACCGGTTCCTACGTGGGCATCGCGCATCAGCGGCGCGGGTTCGGCACCGAGATGCGCGCCGCTGTCCTGCTGCTGTCCTTCGACCACCTCGGCGCCACCATCGCGCGCTCCGGGGCGTTCGCCGATAACGAGGGGTCACTACGCCTGAGCGAGAAGCTGGGTTACCGCAGCGACGGCGCAGGCACCTTCGCCAGGCGCGGCACGGCGGCCACCGAGATCCGATTGGTGCTCCAGCCCGACCACTTCGTCCGTCCGGAGTGGACGTTGCAGGTGGACGGGCTGGACGGCTGCCGGCAGATGCTGGGCGCGGGCTAATCCCTCGCGCTCAACAGTTATGGGTTTCGCCGTCCCAGCCGGCTGCGATCGGGCGGCGGTGGCGGGATGGTGAGGATGGGTCGGTAGTGGCCGGCGGGATGAAGTTCGCCGATGGGCGACCACGCAGACGCTTTCCTGCGCGACTTCGCGACGCGCCATGGGATCCGACGTCTGGCGCTGTTCGGCTCGGTGCTTCGTGGGGAGGAAACCCCGGCCAGTGACATCGATCTGCTGGTGGAGTTCGAGGCGGGCCGGACACCTGGTCTGCTTGCTATGGCAGAGATGGAGTTGGAGCTGGGTGCCGTCCTGGGGCGGGAGGTCGAGCTGCGGACCTATAAGGATTTCAGCAGGTACTTCCGAGACGACGTCCGCGCCCAGGCGCGGGCATTCTATGCCGCCTGACGACGACGTCCGGGTTCGCCATCTCGTGGAGGCGGCGAGCAAGGCGGTTTCCTACGCGGCGGGTCGCAGCCGCCATGATCCCAGCCGAGCTGCTCTACCTCGCAACCAAGGCCGGAGCTACCGCGGGATCTCGGTCAGGACATTCCTGGCAGGGTCTCCACCGTCAGTTCCGGGTCGATGACCCACAGGCGAGCCGGCTGGGCCGCCAGCGCTGGCCAGTCCCGAGCTCGCGCGCAGGTCGCCACCTGCGCGGCGGCCACATCCGGGTCGAGGTCGCGACCGCAGACCAACTCCCCGGCATGAGCGGCCTCAGTCTCATCGAGCGCCTCGATGAGGACCATGGGTGAGGCCAGCAGGTCCCGCATCTGCTCGACATGATCGGGGTCGCGGCGCCGGATCTGCTGCCACGCCTCGGACAACGCGGCCGCCGGGACGAGCAGCACGATCCCGCGCACCGCGGCCCGATCGGCCCACGTGGTGGCGTAGATGTTCTCCCCGCCACCGAGTGCGGCCAACGCGGAGGCGTCCAGGACGAAGCCGCCGAGGGTGTCATCGATGCTCACGAGGCTCGACGGTCCGCCGTCCCGAAGTGGCGGTCGATCACCTCATCGGCCCAGACGGTCGCCTCGGGATGAGGATCCCCGACCCGAGCCCGCCAGCGCTCAAGCCAGGCCTGCCGGTCAAGCCGGTCATGGACAGTTTGGGCGACATAACCCGAGACCGACTCGATAACGCCGGCAGCGTCAAGGGCTTTGAGTCGATCGACGTCCTCGACCGGCATACTCACCGTGACTTTCACCGTCCTAGCCATACTGCAAGCCTACTCCGCCCATACCGGGGCGGGTGCCGCGGAGGGTGCGTGACCGCTGCGGCGGGGTTGATCTCGCGGGGTCCTCCCGCAATGCCACGTTCCGCACCGCCGCTGACCAGCTCGGCGCGGAGGTAGGAATCCGCCGGGGCTGGCCTGCGGGTGTCCGATCCCCCAATTGGGAACAGGACTCCGGCTGGCCGCCGGTCGAGCAGCTGCCCGGCACCGCTTCCGGCTCCTGGCTGCCAGCCGGACCCCGCAGCCCCCGGCCCAGCCGGTCGAGCGTCGATCAGCTGCGGTGGGCGCGCCGCCCGAGGCTCCGCTCGGGCAAGGATCGTGCTCTCGCACAGGTGGCAACGCTGTTTGGTGGACCACCGCCCGCTGACATTGTCGCCACGGTCCGCCAACGGGCAGGTCTTCCGCCGCGTCGCACCGCTTCGTGATCGGGGGCCGCATATTTGAGCCCAAGCATCCGCGCCTCACGAGCCGCGTCATCTGCCTAACACTGGTCACATGAGCCCCTCCAATCCCAGGGCGAGGTGAGTGGATGTGTTGCGGATGTGCCGGAGATGGCAACTTCGGTGAGAAGTTGCCGTGGGTGGCACGTCTGCGCGCTGCGATAGTCCTTTCCCGGATCTGACGGACAGTGACATCAGGCCCGTGGCGCTGAGGCCCGTCGCTGCATCACCAGAATATCGTCAAGCACGGCGGCATCTTCCCAGCGCTTGGATGAGTCGGGCAGCTCGGTGAGCGCAAGCACTGCTCACCCACGGTATTAGCCGTGAACTCGACGATACACACGTTTTCGGCGACTTGAGTTCAGGGAGTCCACGCAACACCGTTGGTTGGTGGGGTTGAGGGTAGTGGTTGTGGGTTGGTGGTGGGGGTAGCTCTGGGCAGAGATGGCTGGTGTTGTGGTGCCCGCGTGGCGGGTGGGGCAGGCTGGGCCTGCCCGCCTTTCCTGGCTGAGGGGTCGCAGAGGCTCGGGGGTCCAGGGCGCGCCGCAGGCGCGTCGCGCGCAGCGCGATGCGTAGCACCCTGGAGGCTTGAGGGGCGGCCCCGTATCCTTCGTGGGCTCCACAGAGGGTTATTCAGCCGGCCGCG
>QHBY01000075.1 GCA_003244245.1 Pseudonocardiales bacterium | reverse complement strand
CACACGCCGGCATCCTGTCCGGAGGTGAGTGCCCAGTTCAGGCACTCGGCATTAACCGGACAGCGACGGCAGACGGTCTTCGCCTCGGTGATCTGCAATAGAGCGGGGCCGCTGGTTCCCACAGGGAAGAACAGCTCGGGGTCCTCGTCTCGGCAGGCCGCGCGGTGGCGCCAGTCCATGGTGCTTGCTCCTCGTCGATCGCGCTGGCGAACTCCGGTGTCCCAGCGCCCTCGTTAGTCTCTCAATTAGGCTTGTGAATGATTTCACAATCACCCGCGATGTCAAGAGCCATCTACGGGGCCAGTTCGTCAGTTCACCCAACAGGGTGCCCGGCCAGGCGAACTGTTAACCGCTGTGAAACCGATTCAACAAGCACCATTCGGACGTAACTGTGCGTCACGGTCGCCTGATCACGACGGCCCGCTCCGCTCGGTCATCGCGATAGGATCATCGCGGTGAGCCCAAGGAACCCAGCAACCCGGAGGCTGTTGGGCTTCTCAGCAGCTAGCCCTATGGGTCTTAACGACAGCGGCTGTCCGAACGTTTCGGGTGAGTTTTTCTGCCCGGTCCGCGTGTCCCTTGACAGGTGGCAACACCGTGGGGGCAGCGCCGGGGCGGCAGTTAATCTTCAGTGGTGATCGCCGACGTAGCCGTCCCCGAGGCGACGGCATGAACACCGCCGCGCCTCGTCCGATACGTGTGGCGGGCTTGCTGGTGGGACTGCAGGGCTTCGCTGGTGTCGTGATCGCGGGCTGGTTGCTCGTCGCGGCGGTGCGTGCGACCAGCGGGCCGGTGCCGATCGGGGCCACCGTGGCTTGGCTGGCTGGCTTCGGGATCATTTTGCTCATCGTGGGCGTGAATCTGGTGCGGGGCCACCACGGTGCGCGGACTCCGGCTGTCGTCGCTCAGCTCTTGCTGCTCGGCGTCTGCTGGTACGCGGCGGGCCCCTCGTCCCAGCCCGCCTATGGAGTGCCGGCTGCGGTGTTCTGCGTGGGCGTGCTGGGGCTGCTGTTCTGCCCGTCCGCGCTCCGCTGGGCCATCGGCAGGCCCCGCGAGTTCAGTTGAGCTGCGCTCGCAGGCCGCGTGCGGAGGATTCGAGGAGTTCCGCATGCTGTGGCCACTTGGCGATCTGCGATTCCAGGAACTTGGCGCCCTCGAGGAAGCGGCCCTGCCGGCCGAGCGTGTGGCCCAGCTCGACGAGCTCTTGGGCACCCACCCCGGGCAGCGCCAGGCGCATCCGCAGTACCCATTCAAGGTCGGCGGGACGTCCGAGGCCCCGGTAGACGGTCCGCAGGTTTTCCAGGAGGCGGACGAAGATCGCCCTCCTGGGCGCCGTCGTCAAAAGGTGCCGTCCGAACGGGACATCAGGACCGGCCTGGTTGGCGGTGCGGAACAGGGCCTCGCAACGGGGAAGGTCGAGCAACGCGCCGCCATCGAAGGCGTCGAGGTGGTGGTCGGTAGCCAGCGGCCGGACGAGGAAATGGCCGGGCATGCTGACGCCCTCCAGTGACACCCCGGCGCGGCGCCCCACCTCGAGGCAGACAATCGACAATGAGATCGGTATGCCGAGCTTGCGGTCGAGCACCTGATGTAGCAGGGAGTTGCGGGGATCGTAATAGTTCGTGGTGTTGCCGGCGAAGGCCTCTTCGACGAACAGTCGATGGATGAGTGTCTCGAGCGAGTCGACGCCGTGCGCCAGCCGATCCAGTTCGCGCAGCCAGGTGTCGGCGTCGAGGTCGGGATCAGCGCCGGCGGCGATCGCGAGCGCGCCGACGTCAAGCTCGGGCCCCGGCCCGCGCCCGGCCAACGAGGCGATGAAGTGCTCGACTGCGTCCACGGTGGACCTGATACTACTGTTCATCGGCGTCGGCGCGGACCGACGAGCACCGAATCGAGTGGTCTCCGTGCCCGAGACGCCGATGCTGACCAGCGACGAGACCCGCTGGTCGGCATCTTGTCCGGGCCGCGATCAGGAGGCTTGCTTGGTCTCCCAGAAGATCGTGTCAATCTCCGCGATGTAGTCCAGCAGCTCTTGCCCGGTCTTGGGGTCAGTCGAGCCCTTGGTGCCCGAGGCGCCCGCAGCCTTGGTGGCCTTGTTGAACAGCTCGTGCAGCTGCGGGTACTTCTCGAAGTGCGGCGGCTTGAAGTAGTCGGTCCACAGCACCCAGAGATGGTGCTTGACCAGATCGCTGCGCTGCTCCTTGATCTCGATCGCGCGCGAGCGGAACTCTGGATCCTCGTTGGACTGATACTTCTCCTGGATCCCCTTGACCGACTCGGCTTCGATCCGGGCTTGCGCCGGGTCATATACGCCGCACGGGAGGTCGCAGTGCGCAGTAACCTCCAGGCGGGGGCGGTGCAGAATGCGCGACAGCAATCGCATCGTTCCTCCTGTGACCATGACAATGTGGTGCTCCGACGCCCGCGACCCTACTCGCGCGTGACGTGCTGAGCATCCCGGATGGTGATCATTCGTGCGGACGGGGGACCACCTCGCCGGGTGGCCGTGGCGGCGCGCCGTGGTGCGGGGTCCTTCGATGTCTCCGACGCTGTCCGATGGCGACGTGCTGCTGGTCAGCCGGCGAGCTCGGCCACGTCCTGGTGCGGTGATGCTGGTCAGGTGGCCGCAGCGGCCCGGGGTGCTATCGGTCAAGCGCGCGGTGGGCCGCCACGGCCAGGGCTGGTGGGTCCTCGGTGACAACCCCGCCGCATCCACCGACTCCCGCCATCTAGGCACCGCAACCCCGATCGCCGTCGTCCTCGCCCGCCTGTCGCCCCGTCCCCGCATCCAGCGGGCTAAGCGGGGTAATAGGCACCCGTATAACCCCGCTTAGCCCGCTGAATGCGAAACAGCGGCGCGGTGTTCGGCGTAGCGGGCTTGGCAGTCTGCCCACTTTGGGAGGATGGCCGCGGTGGCGGCTTCGGCGAAGGTGGGGGCTGCGCGGTCCTTGTCGGACAGGACCAGCTCCAGGTCGGCGGGCCAGGGTATGCCCAGTGCGGGGTCCAATGGGTGCACGGTGTGTTCTGCTGCGGGGGTGTATCCGGTGGAGCACAGGTAGGTCATGACGGTGTCGTCGGCCAGCGCGACGAAGGCATGCCCGACGCCCTCGGGGAGGTACACCGCGCGGGAGGTCTCGGCGTCCAGCAGCGCCGACGCCCAGTGACCGAATGTGGGGGAGCCCACCCGGACGTCGATCGCGACGTCCAGCAGCGCACCACGGGAGCAGTGCACGTACTTCCCCTGGCCGGGTGGCACGTCGGAGAAGTGCACCCCGCGGATCACGCCGCGGCGGGAGTTGCTCTGGTTGGACTGCGCCACCTGCAGCCGATGACCCGTGGCATCGACGAACGCGCCCTGCTGAAACGGAGCGACGAACTGTCCCCGCGCGTCGGGGAAGACCCTCGGAGTGAACTCGATCACTCCCGGGATCGCCAGCTCACGGAACTGCACGGTGTTGCAGCCTAACCAGCGCTCCACTTTTGGCTGGCAGTCTGGCGGCGCAAAGCGACTTTAGCCACCTGATGTAGTGACAATCTAGATCCACTGCCGCGGAAGTGGTGGCTCAACTGTCACAGCCGGTTGCGCAAGGCGCATAACCAATCGCCAGTTCACGCGTTGGTGCACTCGACAGGGTTGTGACACCTCGTTGCCAGCGCTGGCGCGTTTGCGGCGGTTGGCGCGACGGGAGGATGGTGCGGTGGGCGAGCGCGCTGAGCGGGTCGAGTTCGTGCCCTTATCGCTGGACCCTGCGCAGGTGTCGTGGACCGCGCCGGGCCGATCACTCGCGGCGTTGCGGGCAGGCCGGTCGGTGTCGTTGCCGTCAACCCCGTCGGCGTCGATTCCGCTGGCCCTGTACTCGGCGACGCCGAGCGCGTCGTCCCAGATCTCGTCGTCCCAGCTCGCGTCGTCCCAATTCGCGTTGTCGCAGATCACATTGCCGCAGTCGCCTGCTCTGGTCTGTGAAGGTGGCGTGGTCGTGCAGGCCAACCTGGCCGCGGTCCAGCTCGCCGGTCGGTGGTTCCCCGATTCGCTGACCGGCATACCGCTGCATCATCTGCTAGCGGGCCCAAGAACCGATACCGACGACACCGTCACCGACGCCGAGTTGATCGGACCGGACGGGCGTGCGGTACCGGTGCGGGTGACGCGCTGGACCGTGC
This sequence comes from Pseudonocardiales bacterium, assembly GCA_003244245.1. Lineage (GTDB taxonomy): Bacteria > Actinomycetota > Actinomycetes > Mycobacteriales > Pseudonocardiaceae. The sequence goes on along the minus strand of QHBY01000075.1, from coordinate 6,224 downwards.
CGGGCACGGACCTGCTGATGGTGTTCTTGGTCGATATCTCCGACCTGTGCTCGGCCCGTCATACCGTAGATACCGGCGAGCTTGCCCGAGAACACGCGACACTGCTGGAGGCGCAGCGGATCGCTCGGATCGGCAGCTTCACCTGGGACTGGCCCACCAACCAGATCACCTACAGCCCCGCCCTGGTGGAGCTGTTCGCCGGGCGCTGTAGCGACGCCGCCGACCCATTTTGTCACATCCACCCGGAGGATGTGCCCGAGCTGTTCCGGCGGGTGCATGAAATGGCCTCCGATCCCGATTCGGGCATGCTGGAGTTGGAGTTTCGCGGTCTGCCCGAGCACGGTGATGGTTACTACGTGTGCCGACTGCGAGCCGAGCGCTCGAACAGTGGGGAAGTCCTGCAGCTGGTAGGGACCATGCAGGACGTCACTGCGGCTCGAGCTGTGGAGCGGGCGCTGCGTGCGGAGCAGCATCGGCTGGCACAAGCGCAGCGGGTGGCCCGGATCGGTACCTGGGAGTGGGAGCCAGGCTGCGACCGGCTGATCTGGTCGGACATCATGCGAGACCTCTACGGAGTCGCCGTCCGGCAGACCACCTACCAGACCTTCCTTTCTCTGGTGCATCCCGATGACCGGGAGTGGGTGGACGAGCTGTGGCGTCAGCTGGTCGTCGACCACGTGCCGGTGGAATGTGAGCACCGGGTCCTCCGACCCGACGGGACGGTTCGTACCTTCCGCTGCCATGGCGCGGCCATCCCCGACGCCTCCGGGTGTCCGCGTCTGCTCGGCACCGTGCAGGACGTCACCGAGCAGCGGACCGCCGAGACCCGGATGATGCACTCCAGCCAGCGCTTCGCCGACCTGGTGGCGATCGCCCCGGTCGGCATCGGGATCTTCGATGATAACGACCGGATCGTCGATGCCAACGAAGCGCTGTGCAAGCTGCTGGGCTACGACCTGGAGACGCTTCGCGGAATGAGTTCCGAGGCGCTCGCCCACCCCGACGATCGGGCTGACCGGTTGCGCAGCCTGCGCACCCAGCACGGTTCCGGTTTCGGGGCCGGGGACTACACGGTGCCGCAGCGGATGCTGCTGCGGGCCGACGGTGACCCGGTGTACTGCGAGCTGAACGTCTCGGCATCGGTGCAGGACGACGGCCAACGCTTCCTGCTGGTGATGTTCACCGACATCACCGAGCGCCGCCGCGTGGCCGAAACGCTCACCTACCGGGCGACGCACGACGAACTCACCGGCCTGCCCAACCGGGCTGCGATCACCGACACTCTGACCGAGATGCTGGCGAGCGGTGGCCGCGACATCGCAGTGCTGTTCTGCGACATCGACAACTTCAAGCGGGTCAACGATGCGCTCGGCCACGATGCTGGTGACGAGCTGTTGGTCGCGCTGGCGCGATTGCTGCAGGACGGGTTGCCCGCGGGTTGCACCGCCGGCCGCCTGTCCGGTGATGTGTTCGTGGTGATCAGCTCCGACGTCGCCGCCCAGGGCGGCATCGGCTCGCTCGTCGCAACGGTGTCGAGGTTGCTGGGGACCGCGACCCCGCTGCGCGGCCAGGTGATCCGGGTATCCGCGGCGATCGGGGTGGCTGTGCCCGACGCCTCCACGCGCGGCGCGCAGGACCTGATGCGCTTCGCCGACGCGGCCATGTTCGAGGCCAAGCGGACCGACACCGGGAATTTCGCGATGGCCGACCCGGCACTGATCGCGTCCGCCGATCAGCAGGTGGAGCTGGAATGCGAGCTTCGCGAGGCGCTCAGCCGTGACGAACTGCAATTGCACTACCAGCCGGTGGTCAATCCGGACGGCGTGATCCTCTCCGCGGAGGCGCTGATCCGCTGGCCGCACCCGGAACGCGGAATGCTCAGCCCCGCTGTGTTCCTACCGGTGGCCGAGCAGGGCGGCCTGATGCGTGAGCTGGACCGATGGGTGCTGCGGACCGCCCTGCGTGAGGCACGGAACTGGGTATCGTGGGATGGGCGCCCGGTCGCCGTCGCGGTGAACCTCGCTGATCCCGGCGATTCCGATTTCGTGGCGACCGTCGCGACCGCGGTGGCCGAGAGCGAGTTGCCCTGGGATCGTCTGGTGCTCGAAATGGTGGAGACCACCCTGGTAGATCTGCCGGGCGCAACCCGGGAGGCGATGGCCGAGCTGGTCGAGCGCGGAGCGCGTTTCGCGGTGGACGACTTCGGCACCGGGTACTCCTCGCTGGCTCGGCTCAAGGACCTGCCTGCACAGATCATCAAGCTCGACGGCCGATTCATCACCGGGGTGTGCGTCGACCAGCAGGACTTCGCGGTGGTCCGCGCCGTAGTCGACATGGCCCGCGCGATGGGGCGCGTCTGTGTCGCCGAGTGCGTCGAGACCGCCGCCCAGTTCCAGGTGCTCCGGGATCTCGGGGTGGACGCCTACCAGGGTTGGTTATTCTCCCGCGCGCTCCCGGCACCGGAGTTTCGTGAGCTGCTCAGGCGCGGCCCCCTACCGCGGTGATTTACGGCGAGTAACCCGTGGTGGCGGCGCGGCCGGCTACCGAAGCACCGAGCACGCCGAGACCGGCCAGCAGCGCGAGCAGCCCGGGTAGCGCGTGTGCGGGCGAGCCCAGCAGCGCCAGCAGCGCTCCACCGGCGCCGATCAAGGTCGCGGTGGTGAGCTGGTCGGACATCTGTGCCGCCGACGAGTGGAACCCCACCTCGCCGGCGCCGGACTGCTGTAGCAGCAGGAACGACACCGATGAGAAACCCAGCCCCATCCCGATCCCCGCGACTCCCCACAGTGGCAGGGCCAACCACGGCGTACCCCAGGCGGATGCCACCAGCAGCAGCCCGGCGTCGCCCGCGGTGAGCAGGATGAATCCGATTCGTAGTAGCCGGTGCCGGGGCAGGTCCGGATGGTGACCTTGCCATGCTGAGGCCACCGACCAGCCCAGCGAGCCGACCGCCAGCGGGATCCCGGCGGCGGCCAGCGTCCAGTGGTAGATGCTGGTCAAGATCAACGGCAGGTAGGCGTTGGCGGTGAAGAACATCCCGGCGAGCAGTCCCCGGGCGGCTACTACGGTCGGGACGCCCCGGCGCGCCCGGAACACCCCGGCCGGCAGCAACCGGCGCATCGACGGCACCATCACCACCAGCGCCACGCCGGCTACCGCGGCGGCCGAGGCGCTGGGTCGCTGGGAAGCCCAGGTCAGCGCGGAGACCCCGATCGCGGTGACCAAGGCGGCGAGCACCAGCCCGCGCTGGCGTCCAGTGCTGTTCCGGTCCGGGTCCGGCGGGCCGAGCCGGCGCACCGTGGGCACCACCAGCCCGACCGCGAGTACCACCACCGGCACCAGGCCGAGGAACACCCAGTGCCAGGACAGCCGCTCGGTCACCACCCCGGCGACCGGCGGTCCGATCAGCGAGGGCAGCACCCATGCCGAGGACATCAGCCCGAAGACGGCCGGACGGGTCCGCTCGGGATAGACGACCGCGATAAGCACGTAGACCGCGACGGTCAGGGAGCCGGCGCCCAACCCCTGCAGCACCCGCCCAACCAGCAGCTGCGGCATACCGGCTGCGGTGCCGGCCACCACCAGACCCGCTCCGAACAGCACCGGCGCCGCCACCAGCGGGATTCTCGGGCCGGCCAGATCGCACCACCGACCGCCGAGCACCGTGCCGAACACCCCGGCCGCCATGAACGCCACGAACGGCCACGCGTACAGCGGCAGCGCGCCGAGGTCGGCCACCAGGGCCGGCATGGCGGTGCCCACCCCCATCGCCTCGAACGCCACCATGCTGATCAGCAGCAGCACGCCGATCGTGGTCGCGCGGCGGCTGGGGCCGAACAGCTCCGAGCGAACCGTGGTGACGGTATCGGGTATTGCGCTCATAGCGACCAGCCTGCAACCTCGACCCGGGTCCAGGTCAAGCTCGCAGCCCCAACCGCGCGCACGTGGGATAGTGGGAGTGCGGAGCGTGAACCAGCAGCCAGGAGGTGCCATGACCAACAAAGAAATAATACTCGGTCCCCTACCGAAGGGCATCACGCTCGCGAAGGAGGGTATGCACAAAAAGGTGTGGAATGTGCTCGGGCACACCTACTCCATGAAGGCGGCTAGCGAGTCGAGCTTCGCGTTCGAGACATTCGATCCGCCTGGGAGCGGTGTACCGCCCCACGTGCATCCGACCCAGGACGAGCACATTTACGTTCTCGAGGGTATCTGGACGGTCTACCTCGACGGCCAGTGGCAGACCGTAGGCCCTGGCGACACCGTACGATTGCCGAGGAACATCCCGCACGCGTACTACAACCGCAGTGAGGGTGCCACACGAGGATTGTTCTGGGTGAGTCCAGCGGGCCGCCTTGCTGAACTGTTCGACAAGCTGCACAACCTCGAGGACACGGCCGAGGTAGTGCAGCTGTCCGCTTTGCACGACGTAGACTTCCTGCCGCCCGGGTCGGTCGAAGGCGTCTGAATGATCCGGAATCGGCGCTCTTAGCAGCGCGGCGCACCACCGTGTCAAGGGCCCCCGCCTGGCGATCAAACGCCCCGGTGGTCTCATCCGCGCTGCGGTGCCAGGCTGGGCGCATGGAGTACACGCAACTGGGTCGTAGCGGCCTCTCGGTGTCCCGGCTGTGCCTGGGCACGATGAACTTCGGCCCGGAGACCTCGGAGGCAGACAGTCACGTGGTCATGGATCGGGCCCACGAGCAGGGGATCAACTTCTTCGACACAGCCAACGCCTATGGCTGGCGCAAGGGGGAGGGGTATACCGAGCAGATCATCGGCCGGTGGTTCGCCGGCGGCGGTGGACGCCGGGAGCGCACGGTGCTGGCGACCAAGCTCTATGCCTCGATGGGGGACTGGCCCAACGAGACCAAGCTGTCCGCGCTGAACATCCGGCGGGCCTGCGACGCGTCACTGCGCCGGCTGCAGACCGACTACATCGACCTCTACCAGATGCACCACGTCGACCGGGCCACCCCGTGGGAGGAGATCTGGGAGGCCATGTCGGTGCTCCGGCAACAAGGAAAGATCATCTACGTCGGCTCGTCGAACTTCGCCGGCTGGCACCTGGCCAAGGCGCAGGAGGTGGCTTGCCGGCAGCATGTCACCGGGCTGGTCAGCGAGCAGTCCATCTACAACCTGCTCACCCGGTGGGTCGAGCTGGAGGTGCTGCCCGCCGCGCGGGACTACGGCATCGGGCTGATCCCGTGGTCGCCGCTCAACGGCGGCCTGCTCAGCGGGGTGCTGCGCAAGCAACGCGAGGGCGGCGGTTCGCGAAGCACCACAGGGCGTTCGGCCGACGCACTGGAGGCGAACCGGGACCGCATCGAGGCCTACGAGAAACTGTGCGCCGAGCTCGGCGAGGATCCCGCCAACGTCGGGCTGGCCTGGCTGCTGCACCAGGATGGGGTGACCGCGCCGATCGTTGGCCCGCGGACCATCGCGCAACTGGACAGCTCGCTGCGGGCGGTCGCGATCACTCTGGACGCCGATGTGCTGTCCCGGCTCGACGAGCTGTTCCCCCCACCGGGCCCCAACGGCGCCAAACCCGCCCCGGAGGCCTATGCGTGGTAGCGCCGGCTAGAGGTCGTCTGGCTCGTCGGCGTCGTCACGGGCGAGGTATGTGGCCAGCCGCTCGACGGCGTCCTCGAATTCCGAATGTTCGTCGACGAATGCTCGGAGCCGGGCGGCCAGCCACTCGACACTGAGCTGCTCGCCCCCGCGCCGGTCTTCGAGTTCCTCGATGCCGCGGTCGGTGAAATACACGGGTCAGCCGCCGAGGGCGGCGGTGATGAGCTCGCGCTGCTCGACATCGTGCACCTTGGCCGATCCGGCGGAGGGGGCCGCCATGGCACGACGGGAGATCCGCCGCAGCCTGCCCAGCCGCTCGGGCATCAGCTCAGGCAGGCTCAGCCCGTAGAACGGCCAGGTGCCCTGGTTGGCGGGTTCTTCCTGCACCCAGAACACCTCGGTGGCCTTGGGATAGCGGTCCAGCGCCGCAGCGAGCCGCCGCTGGGGCACCGGGTAGAGCTGCTCGACGCGCACGATCGCAGTGTCGTCGATGCCACGCTGCTGGCGTGCGGCGTGCAGCTCGTAGCTGATCTTGCCGCTGCACAGCAGCACCCGGCGCACCGCCGAGCGGTCGGTGACCATCGGGTCATCGAGCACCGACGCGAACCGGCCCGAGGTGAAGTCCTGCACCGGGCTCACCGCCGCTTTCAGGC
>QHBY01000074.1 GCA_003244245.1 Pseudonocardiales bacterium | reverse complement strand
CCAATGCCAGGGAGATGAGGTAGTTCGCGGGGCGGCCGACGCTTCGTGGTGATCTTCGAGTGTGTACGGAGAGTGATAACGGGTTGGGCGCATGGCGGCGGCCCGGCTGTCTGGCCGGGTGCGCCGGTTCCGGTCCGGGGGATGTTCTGGTCGGGGGACGCGACGGTGCGGGGTCAGGCCGGGGTCAGGCCGCGGTGGTGCCGCAGACGTGCAGGTGGGCGGGGGCGGTGCGGGTGGTGATGCCGTGGGGGGCGTGGGAGAACGGCTGCCTGGTCTTGATCTTGCGGTGGCGGTGGCGGTGTCGGTCGGTGGTGACCCGGGCGGTGGCGATCACGGCCAGAGCCGCGTGGTGGGCGGCTGTCTGGGCGGGTGCGGGTAGCGAGGCGGTGGCGCTGCCGGCCCGCACGGTGGTGATCAGGGTGCGGCGGGCGGGGGTGAACGACAGGTGCCGGGCCGCGACGGCCTGACCGGCGCGGGGGCCTTTCTGGAAGGGTGCGGCGATGGCGGCGGCCGAGCGGGTGGCGGCGTGGACGAGTTCGGTGGCGACGATCCAGGCGGCGTGTTCCTGCCGGATCATGTTCGGGCTGTGGGAACGCAGGATCGCCCCGGTCCCCGGGCCGGCGTCGCGGATGGCCGACTTGGCCTCCCGCAAGGCGGTCTCGGAGCCGTCCCACCGCCATCTGTAGGCCCCGGCCAACAGGTGCGCCGGGTGGGTGTGGTGGTCGAGCAGGTCGGTGAGCAGGCAGAACAACTCGGGCGTGGTCGCCCCGTCCAGGGTGATGTGGTACTCGATCACCCGCATGGTCAGGCTGGCCCCGCCGCCGGACAGGGTGGCCAGGTAGGATCCGTCCTCGGCGAAGGGGCCGATGCGGGGCAATCGGATGTCGGACTTCACGCGGATCAGGACGTGGGTGCCGGTAGCGAGCATCGCCTTGATCCGCGCAACGCCGGGGAAGTTGCGGTCCATCACCCACAACCGGTCGGGGGTGAACACGTCGGGCTGCTCGGCCAGCATCCGATCCAGCAGCGCCTGTTCGGCCTCGGCCTTGTCCCCACCGGCCGGGCCACACACCACACCCAGGGTGGCCCGGGTGAACGCGTCGGAGACGTGCAGGTGGCGGATCTGGGGGTAGCCGGTGTCGGCCGCCCCGGCCGAACCGAACGCGGCCCGGTTCGCCGCCGTGTCGGGCATCCGGGTCACCGTGCCATCGATCGCCCCCAGCCGCAGCCCGCCGCCCACCTCGACCCGGACCCCAGCGGTGTCACGATCCTCGGCGTCGTCCTCGGCGGTGTCACGATGCTCGGCCACGACCGCGGCCAGCACCTCCCGCCGCAGCCGCTGCAGCGGCGCCTCGCCGATCGCGGCCCGCCAGGTGGACAGCACCGTGGGCGAGGGCACCGTGTGCGCCCGCCGCCACGGCACCTCGACCAGCCCTTCCAACAGCGTGGTGAGCACCTCGCGGGCATCGGCGTCGGGCATCAAGGTCATCAACAGCACCGCCCGGATCGTGGCGGCCACGCTCATCTCCCGCCGCGCCACGGCCTTGACCTTTCCGCTGGGGCGGACGTCGGCGGCGATCCGCTCGATCGTCCCCGGCCCACAGCGGCGGTCCAGTTCCCGCTCCGCGGCCCCGAGCCGGGCATGATCACACGGCCGGCCGTCGGCCTGGACCCGCCCGTCCCGACGCACCACCGCCGGCGCCACCACCACCACCTTGCACCACACCACCGGCTCGCCCACCGTGATCGGCAAAGTGCCCGCGACCACCAGCGCCGACCGCCCGTCCCCGCCCGACTCCGCCCGCACCGGCCAGACCAGCGCCGACACCGGGACGGCCACCATCACCGCCTGGACAGCCGCCTGATCCCCACCGGGGATCTCCACACCCGGGATCGCGGGCCGGGACGAGACCGAGTAGAAAGACACGCGGAGGCTCCAAGGGGAGAAGATCGGCTTCGACACCGGGTCTTCTACCGGGAGCCTCCACCCAACCCCGGCACGCCACGCCGAACACGCCCGACACATCGGGCCACCCGCACTGGACCGACCTCACTCAACGTGACCGCCGGTGAGCAACCCCGGACAGCGGCCGAAACCACTCTTCTCCCTGGCATTGCTAGTGGGCCGGCCCGGCGATCTTGCTGGGCCGGCCCACTTCTTATGCGGACCGACTGGCACAGATCACTGAATTCCGCCCACGATCCGCTGGACGCGCCTGACACAACGCGGCCACCCGGCACGCCGCACCGACAGCCCCTCCCGGACGTCTCGAGCATCGAGCCTGGGCAACCTTCGCTGTCAACGGACACCAGGGCGGTTCACCTGGGCTGCTGTCGGTGGTGGTGTGCACGGTGGTG
>QHBY01000073.1 GCA_003244245.1 Pseudonocardiales bacterium | reverse complement strand
CCAGTTCTCCTACCTCTGGGCCACTATGGCGCAGCGCCTGGGCCTCGACGTCATCTGCGTCGAGCGGGAATGGGGCGAGGGCGTCCCGCTGGAGGACTACGCGCGCCACCTGGGCGCGGACAAGTCCATCAAGGGCGTCTTCGTGTGCCACAACGAGACCGCCACCGGGGTGACCTCGGACATCGCCGGTGTCCGCGCGGTGATGGACGCGGCCGGCTCGGACGCGCTGCTGTTCGTCGACGCGGTGTCGTCGTTGGCGTCCATCCCGTTCGAGCAGGAGGCCTGGGGCGTCGACCTGGCGGTGAGCGGCTCGCAGAAGGGCTTGATGATGCCCGCCGGGATGTCCCTGCTCGGAATCAGCGCCAAGGCGCTGGAAGCGCACAAGTCCTCGACCATGCAGCGCTGTTATTTCAGCTTCGAGGACATGGTCACGAACAACGACCGCGGCTACTTTCCCTACACCCCGTCCACGCCGATGCTGCATGGGCTGCGGGCCGCGCTGGACCTGCTGTTCGACGAAGGCCTGCCGCAGGTGTTCGCGCGCCACCACCGGCTCGCCGAGGGCATCCGTCGCGGGATCGACGCCTTGGGCCTGTCGCTGTGCGCGCTGGATCCGAAGTGGTACTCCGACACCGTCACCGCCATTCGCACCCCGGAGGGCGTGGACGCTACGGAGGTCTGCCGGATCGGCTACCACCGCTACCGAACGTCGTTCGGGGCGGGCCTGTCGAAGGTGGCGGGCAAGGTGTTCCGGATCGGCCACCTCGGACATCTCAACGAGGTGATGTGCCTGGCCGCGCTGGCCAGCGCGGAGATGTCGCTGGCCGACGCCGGGGCCAAGATCGAGCTCGGCGCCGGCGTCGCGGCTGCCCAGGACTACTACCGCAGCGCGACGGCGGCGCTGGAAGCCGAAGTGGGCACCACATGAGCCACACCCTGCACCCGATGCGTCAGCCCCGGTTGCAACGCAGTGAACTGGCGGTGCCGGGATCGAATACCAGCTTCATCGACAAGGCGGCCGACAGCGCGGCCGATTTCGTGTTCCTCGATCTGGAGGATGCGGTAGCGCCCGCCGACAAGGAACAGGCCCGCCGCAACGTCGTCGAGGCACTGCGCGACATCGATTGGGCGGCCAAGGGCAAGACGGTGTCGGTGCGGATCAATGGGCTGGACACGCACTACATGTACCGCGACGTCATCGACGTGATGGAGCAGGCGGGCGACCGGGTGCACACCATCCTGGTACCCAAGGTCGGGGTACCGGCGGATCTGTACTGCGTGGAAGCCCTCGTCAACCAGATCGAGCAGGCCAAGGGTTATGAGAACAAGGTCGGTATCGAGGCCCTGATCGAGACCGCGCTGGGAATGGCGAATGTGGAAGCCATCGCGAGCAGTCCCGGCCGGTTGGAGGCACTGCATTTCGGGGTGGCCGACTACGCCGCGAGCAACCGGGCCCGCACGGTGAGCATCGGTGGTCTCAATCCAGACTATCCCGGTGACCAGTGGCATTTCGCGCTGTCCCGGATGATCGTGGCCTGCCGGGCCTACGGGTTGCGCCCGATCGACGGCCCGTTCGGCGACTTCTCCGACCCCGACGGCTTCCGCGCCGCAGCGCGCCGGGCCGCCGCGCTGGGCGCTGAGGGTAAGTGGGCGATTCACCCCAGCCAGGTCGCGCTGGCCAATGAGGTGTTCAGCCCGCCGGCAGCGGAGGTCGACCGGGCGCAGCGGATCATCGAAGCGCTGCGGCAGGCCGAGGCGCAGGGCAAGGGCGCCGCGGCAGTGGACGGCAAGATGATCGACGCCGCCTCGGAGCGGATGGCCAAGACAGTGATCGCGATGGACGAGGCGATCCGGACCGCCGCCGCGAGCCGGGCCTGAAAGGGGCGGGCGTGGACATTCACGAATATCAGGCCAAGGAGATCCTCGCTCGCTTCGGGGTTCCCATCCCCCGTGGCGGGCTGGCCTACAACCCCGAGCAGGCGTCCTACCGGTGCACCGAGATCGGGGGGTCTGCCTGGGTGGTCAAGGCCCAAATACATGCCGGTGGCCGCGGTGCGGCCGGCGGAGTGAAGGTGTGCCATTCCGACCGTGACGTCCAGGACGTCGCGAACGGCATGTTCGGCCGGCGGTTGGTCACCAAGCAGTCCGGGCCGCGCGGCAAGCTGATTTACCGGGTGTACGTCGAGGAGGCCACCGACATTGCCCGCGAGTTGTACTTCTGCATTCTGCTGGACCGCCGCATCGAGCGGGTGTGCATCATCGCCTCCGCTGAGGGCGGCATGGAGATCGAAGATCTGGCGGCCACCAAGCCCGAAGCGCTGGTGCGCACGACGGTCGATCCCGCGGCCGGGTTCCTGGAGTTCCAGGCCCGGGAGATCGCCTTCGCGCTGGGCCTGGCGCCGGCGCAGCTCGCCGAGGCCAGCCGGATCTTCCGCCGCGCCTACCGGGCCTTCCGGGACCTCGACGCCACCATGCTGGAGATCAACCCACTGGCCGTGACGGACAACGGCGACATCGTCGCGCTGGACGCCAAGATGTCCTTCGACGACAACGCGCTGTTTCGCCACCTCGACATCTCCGAGCTGCGCGACCGCAGCCAGGAGGACACCAGGGAAAGCCACGCGGCCGACCGTGGGCTGGCCTACGTCGGCCTGGACGGCACCATCGGCTGCATGATCAACGGTGCGGGCCTGGCCATGGCGACCATGGATATGATCAAAGTCGCGGGCGGGGAGCCGGCGAACTTCCTGGACATCGGCGGTGGCGCGTCACCAGAGCGGGTTCTCAAAGCCTTCCGCGCAGTGTTGCAAGACACCAAGGTCAAAGCAATGTTGATCAACATCTTCGCCGGCATCAACCGCTGCGACTGGGTTGCCGAGGGCATCGTGGCCGCGTTCAAGGAACTCGACGTCAAGATCCCGGTGGTGGTGCGGCTGGCCGGCACGCACGTCGAGCTCGGGCATCAGATCTTGCGAGACTCCGGATTGCCCATCATCACCGCGGACAGCCTCGGCGAGGCGGCCCACAAGGCCGTCGCCGTTGTGGGCGCCGTCGGTGCCAGCGCCTGACGGTTGTGAAGGGTCTCGGAAAAGCATGGCCATCCTGATCGACGAAAACACCCGCGTGGTGGTGCAGGGCATCACCGGGCGCATCGGGCGCTTCCACACCGAGGAGATGATCGACTACGGCACCAAGGTGGTCGCCGGCGTCACCCCGGGCAAGGGCGGCGAACAGGTGCTGGACCGTCCGGTGTTCAACACCATGAAAGACGCCGTGACCGAGACCGGGGCGAGCGCGTCGATCGTCTTCGTGCCGCCCCCGTTCGCCGCCGACTCCATCATGGAGGCCGCCGACGCCGGGATCCGGTTCTGCGTCTGCATCACTGACGGCATCCCGATGCAGGACATGATGCGGGTCAAGCGCTACATGCGGCGCTACCGGGCTCAGGCGCGGATGACGCTCACCGGGCCCAACTGCGCGGGCACCGTCTCACCCGGACGGTCCCTGGTGGGCATCATGCCCGGTCACATCTACCTGCCCGGACGGGTCGGGGTGATCGGGCGTTCGGGCACCCTGGGTTACGAGGCCGCATCGCAGATGAAGGCGCTGGGCATCGGGGTTTCCACCTCGGTCGGGATCGGCGGCGACCCGGTCAACGGGTCCTCGTTCCGCGACCACCTGGCGTTGTTCGAAGCCGACCCCGACACCGACGCGGTGGTCATGGTGGGAGAGATCGGCGGGCCGCAGGAAGCCGAGGGCGCGGACTACGTACGCGATCACATGACCAAACCGGTGATCGCCTACATCGCCGGGCTGTCGGCCCCCAAGGGCCGCAAGATGGGCCATGCCGGCGCGATCGTGTCCGCCGTAGGGGAATCCGCCCAGGAAAAAACGGAGATCCTGGCCGCGGCCGGCATCACGGTGGCACCCAACCCGTCGTGCATAGGTGAGACGGTCGCGCGCGTGCTGTCCGAGCACGGCCTGCTGCGTTTGGGGTCCGAAATGGTGGAGGCTGATCTGATGGAGCATGGCCGTGGATGAACCGGTCATCGTTGTCACCCGGCGCTGGCCCTCTCCGGTGGAGGAGGAGCTGACGCGGCGCTTCCCCCACGCCCACCTCAATATCGACGACATCCCGCTCGGGGCCGACGGGTTGCGCGCCGCGCTCGAGCAGTCCGACGTCGTGCTGCCCACCGTCTCCGACCGGCTACCCGCTGAGCTCTTCGACGGCGAGCTGCGGACGAAGTACTTGGGCAACTTCGGTGTCGGCTACAACCACATCGACACCGCCGCCGCCGCCAAGGCGGGGATCGTCGTCACCAACACCCCGCGGGTGCTCACCGACACCACCGCGGACACCGCGATGACCCTGCTGCTGATGGTCGCCCGCCGCGCCGGTGAGGGGGAACGCGAGGTCCGCGCCGGACGCTGGACCGGTTGGCGACCCACCCACCTGATGGGCGCCGACGTCACCGGC
>QHBY01000072.1:10457-15782 GCA_003244245.1 Pseudonocardiales bacterium | reverse complement strand
CAGAACAGATGACCACACTCATCACGATCGTTTCGTTGGCCATGGTGCGGGTCTCCCTTTTGTATGGTGTGGTGTGGCTTGTGGGGTTTGGTCGGTTGGGTTTGTCGGCCGTCCCCCTCACCCGGTTTTCGGCCGACTGCCCCGCGCGGAAGCTGTCAAGGAACGCCGTCAGGCGTCCCCGTAGGGGCGCGATCTCCGGGTGCAGGGTCCCGGGGATTGCGTCCTTGACAGGTGAGCACGGGGCTGCACCCTTTTGGCCGAGGGGAGGGGGAGGTTCTACGCCAACGGCGTTCCGCCGAAGGCTCTTGGCCCGCGCGGCCTTGAGCGCAGACCTAGCACGTTGTCGGTGCGGTACTACACACTGCGGGGATGGCCCCTACCCTGCGGGTACCGGAGTGGGTTGTGCCCGCCGAGGCCCTGGTGACTGACCTCTATTGGCACGCCAGCAACGCTGTCGAGCAACGCGGCCACCCGTACACCCGCGGTGTCCTCGCCACCCTCGACTGGGCTGCCGGTGATTGCCCGGCACCTATCACCCACCGCTCCGCGCAGCCCGTCACCGATCCCATCGCACGCGCGGAGGAGTTCGCCGCCTTGTGCGCCCAGGATGACCCCAACGACCCGGTCCCGTTCCCCCTGGAGTACGCACACGTCGTGGACTGCGGTGTCTCCTACGCCCCTATTCAATATCGTGAGCCTGTCTATGTGCGGGGTGTGTGGTGGACTGTCCGGTGGCTGCGTGGTGAAAGAGACATCGATCCGCCGTTGCCCATCCCACCGCGCCCACCAGTCGTCTAGTCGCTCATCGCGAGGTCGTTCGCAGCGTCCTGGCTGGCTGAGTTCACCGCCCACTGGTTGAGTTCTTCCCTGCGGACCGTGTCCTCCTGTGCCTGCTGCGCGGTCTCCCAGTAGACGCGGGCATTCAGCTCGGCCATGGCCGCCGCAGCCCTATCCACCGCAGCGGCGGACGCTTCCGCTGTGGGCACCGAACCCCAGTCGGCACGGTCGGCGAATTCGCCCGCTGCGGGTGTTGAGGTTTCCCGAATGTCCGGCACTGCGGTCTCGGCCACCAGGTCGTCCGCCACCAGGTCGTCCGCGGTCGCGACGGCCATGCGGTCGACTTCGGCTCTCACCCGCTCCCACTGGGGATCCGAAACATCCGCCTCGTCTCGCACGTCCCTATGCGGGTCCTCGACCGCGTCACTGGCCGCGTGCGCTTCCAGCCACTGCTGGGTGTCGACCCGCTCGGTGGGGTCGTCCAGGTCGACGCCGCGGTTCCCTAACTCGAATCGGGCCCGCTCGGCGGCGTCTCGTGTCGCCGCGGTGGCGGTGTAGTAGCGGACCTGTACCTCGTCGGCTGCGGTCAGTTCGGCGACGCGCGTGGACAGTTCCTCGACTTTGGTTGCAGCCGTAGCTGCTTCCGCCCGCAGCGTGGCTGCTTCGTCCGGGTCGGTGGTGTGCTCGGCCCGCACCCGCCAGATCGTCGCGTCGTCCTGCGCACGCTCCATCGACTGGGTGGTGGCCGCGAGCTTGTCCGCGACGTACTCCGGCGCCCACAACCGTTCCCGCTCCCAGGCGTTCACCCAGACCCGCAGCAGGCCGGTGGACGCTTCCCGCTCCGCTGTCGTGGCGTCGGGTAGGTCCATCGCTGAGTGCGCGGCCCGCCACAGGGAGTGCAACTCCGGGGTACCCGAGGGGGGAGCCGAACCGAGAGCGTCCCCGGGGTCTTCCCGACCGGTCAACTCCCGGTAGGACGCACCCCACCCGGCTTTGTGTTCCCACTCGGCGCGGGCGATCGGGTCATCTGGGGGCGGTCCGAGGGTTTGCACCGCCCACTGCGGGCATTCCGCAGCCGCGAGCTCCCCCAACTCCCGGCGCCTGTCATCCGCAGCCTCAGCGCGCCTTTGGCCCCATTCGAGGTAGGTGTGGTCGATGTTCTTCGGCAGGAGATCCCCGTAGCTCGTGACCTTGGGGTCGAGCTGCCCGTCGAGGTTGTTCTCGATCCGCGAATACAGTGCCTGAGACGGTGACCGGGCTGTCCCGAGTTCCCGTTCCTCGACGGCCGCGCGTAGTACCGTGGCCGGATCATGGCCTGCTAGTTCCGCCTGCCGCAGCATCCGATCCAGGGACCATGACGTGTCGTCAGCGGCGAGACGTTCCCGATCCCACGGTGCCAACACACCTTCGGCCGCGAGGTGATCGAGCATTGTCGCGGTACGGCCAGCGGTCGCTAACCGTGCCACGCCGATTGTCTGTTGACCCTGTTTGCGGGTGGACCGCTCCTCGGCGAGCGCCTGCTCCATCTCAGCGGTGGCCGTCATGTCGGGCTTAGCCGCGTCCAGAATGTCCGCTAGCACTGCGGTGGCCGCGCGGGTGCTCACGTTGTGGACCTCGCCCGGCTCGGCGTCTTTCGCCACGGACTGGGTGACCGTCCACAGGGTGTTGTTGTTCGTGCCCCGCGACGCCTGCACGTACAACCCTGCGGCATTCACTCCCGGGCCCGCGACCCCGTGCCCAGACCACACGGTTCGGCCTTCCGCCGCGTGCACCGTCGACGCATAAGCGTGCGATAGGGCGGTGGTGACGTATTCGCGGGATAGGTGCATCGGCGCACCCAACGACTCCCCGGCGGCGGTCCGGTCGAGGATCGACGCCACCGTGAGACCGCCATCCTCACGCACTCCGGTAACCCGGTAGGTCTCCCGGGTGATGGGAGCCTGGGTGTTGCCCTCGAACCCCAGAAGGTTCCATCCGCACGCCCGGCCCTGGACCAGGTCCCCGACGCTGACGGCGTTGTGCCCGCCGATCGCACCGAGGAACGTCCCGTGCTCGGCCACCTTCCCCAACCGGATCAGGTCGTCCCGGAGACGTGCGTTGACCCGGTTCGCGCCGTCGTTGCTGGGGACGATCAGCAGTGACTCGTGGCCCTCCAGGGTGTCCGCCAACCACGCCCGCGCGGCCGCCGCCTCGGCCTGCTCGGGGGTGCCGGCGGCGACGATCCGCCCGTGGCGGGCGTACTCCGCGAGGACACTCGTGTCCCCCTCCCGCAGCTTCAACGAGGCGCTGCGCTCCCATTCCTCGGCGAATCTGCGGACCTCGGTGAGGTTGTACTGGATGCCGTGGGCGCCCATGTCGGCTGCCGCGCCCCCCGGCCCTATCGCCCCCAGCTGGTGCTGGTCGAACATCAAGAGCAGTTTCGCGTTTACGGTGTCGGTGATCGCCTGGATCTCCGCGAGCCTTCCGTTGGCGATCATGGAGGCCTCATCGACGGCAACGATGTCCCCCGACCGGAGGGCGAACACAGAGTCACCCGCCAGCGGCCGGTGCTCCGCTAGGCGCTTCTGGGTCTCCAGCCACGCCGCGACGTTGCGTGCCGTCACGCCCTGGTCGGCCAGGACGCGGGCGGCGTTCTCCGCGGTCGCCAGTCCGAACACCCGGCCCATCCCGGCGTCAGTCCAAGCGTCCGTGATGGTACCCAAGAGGAAGGATTTGCCGGTACCGGCCGCAGCGGACACCGACTCCACTTTCGCCCCGCTGGTGGTGATGCCCTTCAGCGCGGCGGCCTGGTCCGCGCCGAGCTTCTTACCCGACGCGGCGAACCGGGCCACCAGCTCATCGGCCTGTTCCCGGGTCATGGCCGCTGCCCCCATGCCCGACGCGGCCCTGCGCAGGACGTGATCGGTGACCAGCGTCCGGTCCGAAGAGAACTTCGCGACGTTCGGCCGGGCCAACGCCGACTGCCCATTCGCCAGGAACGCCGACTCCGGCAGCCCCGCCGTGTCCGGCACCGGCGAGATCCGGGGCGCCGCTTTCAACGCCTCATCAGTGAGCGAGTCCAGCAGCGGGAACACCTGGGCCGGGGTCACACCGGGGTTCGCCGGCAGTGCTCTCCCGACCGCGGCCATCACGTCGGAGCGGGTCCAGGTGGAGTGCGTCAACTCCAGCTCCGCCACCGCCCGCTCGACCACATCACGGGGGCGCAGCGTGTCGGGCTGGTGCTCATCACGGGCGTGCGCGACCACGCTGTGGGCCAGCCGAGTGAGCCCACCAGCGGCAGCCTGCTGAGCCTCAGCCGCCCACCGATCCAACCGGGCGTCTTGCGTCTCACCGTCGTGGGACTTCCCCGCCCGGGTCTCCAAGGTCGCCTGCTGCGCGAGATGCCACCGCTCCAACGGCGACGGCTCCCGCCCATAGCGGTCGGTGAACGCCGCCGCGAGACGGTTGGTCTCCGGGCCGATGTTGCCCCGCCGCGACGAGAACAACTCCCGTAGAACCTCGCCGACCCCAACGACCTCGCGGGCGACACCATCGGGGCGGAGCTCGAACCGCATCCCCAACGCCCGCGCCAGGTGGGCCTCCATCACCCGCTCACCCACCGCACCCGCCGCGGCTTTCTGCGCGTAGGTGACGTCGGAGTCCACCTTCCGCCACACCCCATCCGCGCACAGCACCCGCGCCAAGATCCCGTTGTGCACATGCAGCTGCGGGTCCCGGTCCCGGGAGTCATGCTGGAGGAACTGGGCGACGACCATGTGGTGGGCGTCGATCCACTGACCGGTGACCCCGTCGTGGTGACCGATCCGGGAGTAGCCCCCCAGGTCCTGGAGGACGTCGACCGAGGCGCGGGCACCGGCCAGCACCGCGTCCTCGACCGCCTTGTGCATCACCGACCACGCCGCAGATTCCTCCAGCCGACCGGCCTGCCGGGCTTCCTGGGCCATCCGCTCGAACGCGGCACCGGCCAGACTCACCGACTTCTGCGCGCTGAACGTGTAGTCATAGAACTCGATGTTGTGCCGAGTGGTCCGTTCCGCCTCGGTCATCAACTCAGCCCGCCGCACCGGATCCGCCCCCGGGTTCGCCTTCAACAAGTCCGCATAGATCGCCGCCGTCGACCGGTAGTTACGGTTCGGCTCACCCAGCATCGCCGCCTGACCCCACGTGGCCCGGTCGTGGGCCGCCGGGTCCCGGGGGTCGAGGTGCGCGTGGTAAATCGCCTCCATCAACTCCGCGTCGACTTCGCCGACCAGGCCGAGGGCCTCGGCGCCGGCGCCGTACCACAGCCCGGCCGGCTCACCGGCGGCCACCGCACCGGTGTAGTACCCCTCCCGGCCACCACCGACCGCGTTGGTCAGGTACGCACTGTCGTACCCCTTAGCGAAGCTAAGCACCGGTCCTCCTGGTGGTGTTGATGTTGGCGCCAGCGTAGCGAGCGCCGGGTTTGTCGGGTTTGACCCCCACAAGATCAAGTGATGCGATGGTGTGATCGTTTAGCATTGGATTGAGTCGTTGCATTTTTGTGTCTTGGTTCTTGCTCTTGGTTCT